>NZ_AP019536.1:2251027-2572603 GCF_018324385.1 Ferrigenium kumadai
TTGTTATAGATCGCATTCGGTGCAGTGATGATCAACGCATTCGATGGCACATCGGCCTGTATCATGCCTCCGCCAGACTGCACAGTGGCAGCCGAAGCCGCTGCAGAAGTGCCGGGCACGACCGGGGAACCCGGGGCGCTGGGGGACGAAACATCACCGGATATCACCGCACGCAACGTCTGCGCCACCTTCGTAGCCTCGGCATTTTTCAAGTACACCACATGCATATTCCCCGGCGCGCCTGTCTCGACATCGAGCTTCTCTGCCAGCTCTCGCACCCGCTCAAGCCGTGCCGGGTTATCGGTGCGCAACAACAAGCTGTTGGTGCGCGCATCGGCCGTCAGCACAAAGCGCAAGCTGGCATCCCCGCCGCCGGAAACGCCCCCATCCTGCATCAGGCGGCTGATCGTCTGCGCCATATCCACTGCAGAAGCGCGCTTGAGCGGAATCACCACCGGTGCTTCCGCGCTCGGCTGATCTATGGATTCCACTATCTGCTCGATGCGCTTCAGGTTGCTCGCGTAATCCGTTACCACCAATGTATTGTTATTCGGATAGGCGGTCACAATGTTGTTCGGCGCGATCAGCGGTCGCAGGATCGGCACCAGTTGAACCGCCGATTCATACTTCAATACATACACCCGCGTCACCAGCTTATCGCCCGTGCTGCGCGTGTCGCCTGCACCGCCGATGTAAAGCTTGGCATCCGCCTCGGGCATCACCTTGGTCACCCCTCCCGATTCCACCGACGCGAAACCCTGTAAACGCAGCGCGGAAAGCAGGATGTCATAAGCCAATGAAGCAGGAACGGGCGTGGATGAAACGATATTGATCGTGCCCTTCACTCGCGGATCGATCAGGAAATTGCGCCCCGTGATCTGCGACACGGCTTTCACCACCTCCTCGATGTCCGCATTCACGAAGTTCAGCGACACCTTCTCTTCCTGCACTCCCATCCCGGCGGGAGAAAAAAACATCGCGCCGCAAAACAGCGCTCGTATTACCCATGTTGCCAACCCTCGGCTCTTTGAAAAATATTCAGTCTTCATTTCGTTTTCTCTCCGCTGGCACGACCCCCGCCCCAGCGGCACCCGCCGATTTCCCTTCCAGATTCACCCGCTGCTGCACCCCGGCACGTTCCAGAAGCACATAATCCGGGTGAACCTCCATCAATTTTGTGCCTGGTACCACGCCTCCCCCAACCGCAACACCCACCTGCTGCTTATCGTCTAGTTTCAGAACTGCGAATCCAGGCTGCCCAACCCTGGCAGCAAACACCCCGATCAAGCGCACATCCGGCAACGCCAATCCTGCAACTGGAGAAACCGCAGAAGCAGCAACGCCGAACAACTGCCCGGATTCCGCAGCAATCGCATATTCCGGCACCATGGCAGTCGCTGTAGCGTGCGGTGCAAACAGAACCCAACTCCACCTTGCCAGCAAAACACCCAACGCCAGCGCACCCAACCCATGCCACGGCAAGGACAACCTCGCGAGCTCCCCCTTCCATATAGCCACGTAACTACCCCCTTTGCGGTTCCCAACATCCGTGCGCAAACCATATGCTCGAAAAAGAGAGGAGAAAATAAGGCATGTAATGTATTTCCGGCCTTAAGGGTTTTGCTAACAATGACGTTGCTGGCTAACCCATCTACGATTTGGACGAACATGAGCCTACAAAACTGGTCGCGCCGCTGCCAACGCGGATTCACACTGATCGAAGTGATGGTGGTCATCGTCATCCTCGGTGTGCTCGCTGCGCTGATTGTGCCCAAGGTGATGAGCCGCCCCGATGAGGCGCGCATCGTCGCGGCCAAGCAAGACATCGCCGCTGTCTCTCAGGCGCTGAAGCTCTACAAGCTGGACAACATGCGCTACCCCACTACGGAGCAGGGGTTGATGGCACTGGTCAAGAAACCCGCCTTGCCTCCCGAGCCGCCTAACTGGAAAGGCAACGGCTATCTCGAGAAATTGCCGAAAGACCCTTGGGGGAACCCCTACCAGTATCTGCAGCCAGGCCTGCATGGCGAGATAGATGTCATGAGTCTGGGCGCAGATGGTGGGCCAGGCGGCGAAGGCAGTGACGCGGACATAGGATCGTGGGAGTTGTAGCACTCCGTAAGGGGAAGCCTCTCATCTCCCCCGCCCCTTGCCTCCAGCAGGGCTTCACGCTCATCGAGCTGCTCGTCGTGCTGGTGGTGATGGGCATCGCACTGGGGATGGTGGTGGTGCAACTGATGCCGGATAACCGCGCCGCCCTGCGCGAAGAGGCGCAGCGCCTCGCCCTGCTGCTGGAAAATGCCGGGATGGAAGCGCGGGCCAGCGGCCATCCGCTGGCCTGGTCTTCCGAAAAAAATGGCTACCGTTTCTGGAAGAAAAACGACTATGGAGAATGGGTCCGCCTTGAGGACGATGCGATATTCCGTCCTTACACCTTGCCTGCCGGGTTGGGTATCGCGGAGGTCAGCGTGGAGGGGCAGCCATTGAAGCACGGCGAGTTGATGTCGCTGCACGCATTCTCGTTCACCCTGCCTTTCCACATCAGCCTGACCGGCGAACACGCCAGCGCCAGTGTGACAGGCAGCAGTACGGGAGCGGTGTACTCCAAACTGGATAACGAAAACTGATGACAAAAAATCGTCCTCAATTGGCACAATGCGGCTTCACCTTGCTGGAAACGCTGGTCGCGCTCGCCATTCTTGCCATCGCGATGGCGGCGATATTACGTACGGCGGGCACGGAAACCCGCCATGCGGAAGAATTGCGTTTGCGTCTGCTGGCAGACTGGGTGGCGCAAAATCGTTTGGCACTGCATGCCGCTCGCGGCGACTGGCTCGCGGTAGGTACGCAAGCCGGCGAGGATACGCAAGCAGGAGTCCGCCTGCTGTGGCGTGAAGACATCAGTGCCACGCCCAACCCGGCGTTCCGCCGCATCGAGGTGGGGGTCTTTTCCCCGGACGACGAGCAACATGCATTGCGCAAGCTGACCGCGTATCTCGTCGAACAACGGCGCCTCTGATATGACTCACCGCTCCCGTGGCTTCACATTGATCGAATTGCTGGCGGCGCTGGTCATCATGGCGCTGCTGTCTATTGCCGGTTATCGCGGACTGGATGCGGTGTTGCAAACGCGCGAGCACATCGCGCAGGAAACCCGCAAGTGGCAGCATCTGGCCTTCTGTTTTTCACGCCTGGAACAGGATGTGGCTCAAGCCATCCATCGCCCGGTACAAGACCAGGACGGGCGGACCCAGCCGGAGTGGGTGGGTCGCACCGTGGCAGTGGCGAATAATGAGGCGGAACTGACATTCACCCGCACCGGGGTTCCTGGCGAAGGCGAGAACATGCTGGCACCGCAGCGCATCGGCTACCGCTTGCAGCAGGGCTCTATCGTCCTGCTACGGTGGCCTTTCCCGGACCAGGCGCCGCGTACCGAACCTGTACGCTACCCACTGCTGGAAGGAGTCCGCGAGTTCCATCTGCGCCATCTCGATACCAACGGAAACTGGCTGGAGCAATGGCCGTCCGAAGAGACGGCCGGCAACTTGCCCACAGCACTTGAAGTGGCAGTGACGCTTGCCAGCGGAGAAAAGATCACACGGGTGTTCGCACTGCAATGAGACCATCCAGACAACACGGTGTGGCGATCATCATGGTGCTGCTCATCGTCGCGCTCGCCACCTCGCTCGCCGCCTTCATGGCAACACAGCAGAATCTGTGGCTGCGCCAGGTAGAAAGCCAGTTCGAACGCGCCCAGGCGCGTCGCATCGGCATTGCCGCGATAGATTGGGCGCGCGCCGTCCTGGCCGACGATGCGCGCGCCAGCAGCATAGACCATGAGAAAGAAATATGGGCGATGCGCCTGCCCGCCCAGCCGGTGGAAAACGGCGAAGTGACCGGCGTGATCGAGGACCGTCAAGGCCTGTTCAACCTGAATAATCTGGTTCGCAACGGCGCCACGAGCGCACCCGATGTGGCTCAATTCCAGAAGTTGCTGGGAATGCTCGGCTTGCCCGTCGAACTGGCAACCACCCTGGCGGACTGGATGGATGCAGACAGCGAAGCGCAGTATCCGGGCGGAGCAGAGGATGCATATTACCTCGCGCTCCCGCGCCCTTATCGCGCAGCGAACCGCCCCTTGGCAGAAATCGGCGAACTGTCGCTGGTAAAAGGATTCGACAGCCGCACCATCGAACGGTTGCGCCCCTTCGTGGCGGTCCTGCCGGTCCTTGGGGCCATCAACGTCAATTTTGCGCCACCGGAAGTGCTGGCGGCAGTAGTGGGAAACATGAACCTGGCGGATGCCCGCCTGATGGTGCAACAACGCAGCGTTCGTCCGTTCAAGGATGTGGCGGATTTCAGACAGCGGCTGCCGCATGGGGGGATACAAGTGTCAGACCTTAACATCACGATAAGCAGCCAATTTTTCCTGGTGACCGGCCGCGGCAGCGTGGGGCGAGCACAGGTCACCGCACAGGCATTGCTGCAACGCACGGGCGGCTGGCCCACTGTCGTATGGCAGAGTGTCCAATGAGCATCCTGCGCATCTATTTTTCCGGCAGTTGGCGCGACAGCACCTCACCCTGTCCCTGGGCGCTGTGCGAAGAAAACGGCACCGTCCTGCAATCCGGTAACGATCCGCTCGCGGCCCTGCCCAAAGGCAAGGAATGCATTGCCATCGCCGCACCGGATCGCGTGCTGAGCATCAGCGCCAAGCTGCCGCCTGGTTCGCGCCGCCGATGGCAGGCAGCACTTCCGTTCGCAGCGGAGGAGCACACCCTGCCCGACCCGGAAGACAGCCATGTGGTGCCTGGCCCTGCACTGGCGGATGGCCACATGCTGATTGCCGTCGTGGACAAGCCTTGGCTCAGGCGCATTGTCGAGGCGTGCCGCACGGCGAACCTGCCCTTGCGCCGGATGGTTCCGGAGACATTCCTGCCTCCACTCGCGCCGGAGACGTGGACTCTGATGTGGGATGGCAGCAGCGGCTTCATGCGCACGGGTGCAGCCAGCGGCATGGCGCTCGACACCGGTGGCCCCCATACCGCCCCACTCGCTCTGCACCTGAGCCTGAATTCTGCCCGGAATAATTCACCGGCATCCTTGCCGGGAAAGATCGAGGTGCGCTTCCCTCAGCATGTTCCCGAAGCACAACGCATCTTGCCGCAATGGAACCTGCCCACCATCCTTTCCGCAGGGCCTGTCTGGGATTGGCGGCGCGCACCCGTACCCGCGGACGCCCTGAACCTGCTTTGGGGCGACTTCGCGCCCCGCGCCAGGATCAGCGAATGGTGGCCGCAATTGCGACCCGCCGCCCTGATACTGCTGGCCGCGCTCGGCGTGGAAGCCATCGGCGCCAACATCGAATGGGCCTTGCTCGCACATGAAAAGAAAACACTGACGCAGGACATGGAGCGCAGCTTCCGCACCGCATTCGGCGAAGCCGGAACGCTGGTCAATGCCCCATTGCAGATGCAGCGCAACCTGGCGGACTTGCGCCACAGCGCCGGCTTGCCGGACGACGGCGACTTCCTGCCACTACTCGACGCATCAGCTCCAACACTTGCCACGCTGCCTGCGGGCAGCGTTCGCGGACTGCACTACGAATCCGGACGGTTCGACGTGGATATCAAGCTGAGTCGCGGCAGCGATATCCAGGACTTGCGGCAGCACCTGCAAAACAAGGGGCTCGGCGTACAGATAGGCGACATCCATGATGTAGGGGACGGCGCCGAAGCACGCCTGACACTGCTGCCGGGAGATGGCCGATGAAAGCGCGCTGGCAAGCCTTCAAGAAACGCCATTGGGATGGCCGCGCATCGAGCGAGCGACGCGCCATCGCCCTCGGGGCGCTGGCACTGTCGCCACTATTTGCCTATTTGCTGGTCTGGCAACCGGCGCATGTCGCTGGCACCAAGTTGCGAGACAGCGTCCCCGCAATGCGCGCCCAGGCGGCGCATCTGCGCGCCCAGGCGGCAGAGGCCGAAACGCTGCGCCACCATCCGAAACCAGCCGTGCTCGACGCCAACGCACTGAAGACGGCCATCGAGGAATCCGCCGTGCGTCACCAGATGCGCGATGCCCTGACCAGCCTCGATGCGCAGCAACCCAACGCCGCGCGCATCACGCTTGCTGCAGTTCCTTTCGAGCAGTGGCTGAACTGGCTGCGCAACCTGCAACAGGAGCAACACATCCGCGCGGAATCGGTCGGCATCGCAGCGTTGCCGCAAACCGGCATGGTGAAGATCAACGCCACGCTGACCAACGGCGGAGCTCAGTAAAAATGGGCAAGCGAGTATTTGCCATTTTCGCCCTCGTCTATCTGCTCACCCTGCTCATCACGGCACCCGCATCCTTGCTGGACAAGGTGCTGCAACATGCATCCCAAGACCGCCTGCTGCTGGCGAATGCCAGCGGCACAGTATGGAGCGGTTCCGCCACTCCCGCCCTGCGCACACAAGATGGCCGTCTCGTTGCCCTGCCCTTGTTGCGCTGGAAGATTGCCGTGCCGTCCCTGTTCACCGGAAAAATCCAGACAATGCTCCAATGGGAGGGCCAGCCTCCTGCCTCCGCAACGGAAGCCGTCATCTCTTTCAATCAGGTCGAATTGCATCATGCGATGCTCCAGCTCCCGGCACGGATGCTGGAGGAAACCTCGACCATGCTCAAGCCGGCCCAGTTTCGCGGGCAACTCCAGATACAGGGCGACCATCTCGTATTCTCAAGCCGCGGCGTGGAAGGATCCGCCATTGTCGACTGGCGGCAGGCAAGCTCCGCTCTCAGCAGCATCGCGCCGCTGGGCGACTACCGCCTGGCGCTGAATGGCTCAGGCGACCGCCTCCATATCGGATTGACGACAAGCTCGGGGATATTGCTGCTGGAGGGCGATGGAAACTGGCTGGCAGGACGGGGACTGGAGTTTCATGGAAAGGCGCAGGCTTCCGCGGGAAACTATGACAACCTTACCGAACTGCTGCACCACCTCGGCCCGGAAATCTCTCCCGGGGTGCATGGCTTCAGCCTGACCCCACTTTAACCGTTCTTCGTGCTGCTCCAATACCGCCAATAACAACGCATCTGCGAATCGGGTGAAACCCGACTTGTTTGTTACTGCATATGCGATTTACCGTTATCCTTGGAAAACTTTATCCGCGTTCGAATTTGTGTCCCACATTTCATATTCACATCAGACATGAAAGAAGACCCTAGCAAAGAGGCAGTGCGGCGTCTCCAGGCATTGATCCTTCGCGAGACCGGTGCACCACTCAACCCCTCGACCAATGCCGAGATGGCCTCTATCGTCCAGAGTGCATGCGGCGCTGTCGGCGAACAAATCAGAGAGGCCGAGCCGGAGCGTTCCTTCGTGCAGCGCGAGGTCACTATCCTGCTCGCCGATCTGAGGGGCTTTACCGCCATCACTGCCACGCTTCCCGCGGGAGCCGTGATTCCACTGCTCAATCGCTGTCTGGGGCGCATGAACGAAATAGTCTCCCGTCATCAGGGTGTCATCGACAAGTTCATGGGCGATTCCATCATGGTGCTGTTCGGCGTGCCGGACAAGCGACCGGATGATGTGCAACGTGCACTGGCTTGCGCTGTCGAGATGCAACTCGCGATGGTGGAGATCAACAATCAGGACCACCAGGAAGGCATGCCGGAGCTATCCATGGGCATCGGCATCAATACCGGCAACGTCACGGCCGGGAAGATCGGATCGGACTTCTACTCCGAATATACGGTGATCGGCAATGAAGTGAACCTGACCTCGCGTATCGAAGCCTTCAGTCTGCGCGGCCAGATCCTGATCAGTGAACCCACCTTTGATCGCTGCCGTGATTTCATCACGGTCAGCGAAGCGATGGAGGTATTCGTCAAGGGCAAGGCGCAATCCGTCAGATTGCGCGAGTTGTATGCGATACCCTCATTGAATCTCGAAGTGCCGCGAATGCGAAAGGAGACCCGCCATAGCCGACGCCTGGAAGTCCGGCTGCCCTGCTCTTTCAGGCTCATTCAAAACAAGGTGGTGATGCCGAAGATATACAGCGCCACCATCCGCGACATCGGCTATTTCGGCGTGTTGATGGAAACCGATCAGCTGCTCAAGGCATACGATGATATAAAACTCGAATTCGATCTTCCTCTGGTCGATTTCAAGGCATCCGACATCTACGGGAAAGTGGTCGAATTGGAACACGACAAAAGCGGCCATCTCGCAGGCATCGAATTCACCTCCATCAGCCACGAGACCAACATGAAACTCCAGCTGTACGTGCAGTTGCTGGTGATGGCATCGGAATAGCGCAGTTAAAATTTAAACACGCCGCGCCTGCCACAAACCAGCCGACTTTCAGCCTCCCGAAAGGTCAAATCTTCTCCGACACCCCCGCCTCGGCGAACGTCGCCATACCGCTGTGCAACGCGCAGGCCAGCCGGATGAGCGGCACGGCCACCGCCGCACCGCTGCCCTCGCCCAGGCGCATGCCCAGATTCAGCAGCGGCTCCGCGTGCAATGCCTCTAGCAGCAGCGTGTGTCCGGGCTCGGCGGAGTGGTGCGCGAACAGCAGCCAGTCCGCCACGCCGGGATTGATGCGCACGGCAATGAGTGCCGCGGCGCTGGCGATATAGCCGTCAACCAGCACGGGGATACCTTGCTGCGCGCTGCCGATGAAGGCACCGGTGAGCGCGGCGATCTCAAAGCCGCCGAGGCGGCGCAGCACTTCCCTCGGCTCATTCAGGTGCGACGCATGCAACGCCAGCACACGCGCGATGACTTGCGCCTTGTGCTGCACACCGGCATGATCGAGGCCGGTGCCGGGACCGGCGAGTTGCTGCGGCGACAGGCCCAGCAGGGCGCAGGCGAGCGCGGCCGCTGAGGTGGTGTTGGCGATGCCCATTTCCCCGCCGATATACAGTTGCGCGCCCGCCTGTTGCGCCCTATCCGCACTGTCGCGTCCAGCCTGCAGCGCCGCTTCCAGCTGGCTTTCTGTCATCGCAGGTTGTTGTGCGAAGTTGGCTGTGCCCTTGCCGAGGTTGCATTGCAGCACACTGGGCAGGTCGCCGGTTTCGAATGCGGTACCGAGGTTCACTACTTCCAGTTTCGCGCTGAGTTGTTTCGCCAGCACACTGATCGCCGCTCCACCGCGCGCGAAGTTCTTCACCATCTCCGCCGTCACCGCCTGCGGGAAGGCCGACACGCCTTCCTGCGCGATGCCGTGGTCGCCGGCGAACACGCCGATGAATACGCCTTCAACCTGCGGCTTCTCGCTTCCCTGCATCGCAGCGAACTGGATCGCCAGTCCTTCCAGCCTGCCCAGCGCGCCGGGCGGCTTGGTCAGCTGCTGCTGGCGCGCTTGCGCGGCAGCGCGCGCGGCTTCATCCAATGGTTTGATGGCCTGTCGCAGCCAATCCGTCCTCGTTTCCATCTTTGCTCCCAAAGTTTCCGATAACCAGCCTGTAGGAGCGGGCCTTGCCCGCGAAGGTAGCCAGTCGCGGGCAAGGCCCGCTCCTACCCTTTCAAAACCAGCGGCAAGCCCGCCACCGTCATAACCACTTTGTCGCATCGTGCAGCGACGGCCTGATGCAGCCGGCCGGCCTCGTCGCAATAGCGCCTCGTCAGTTCGCCCAACGGCACCACGCCCATGCCAGTCTCGTTGCTCACCAGAATGACCGTCCCCGGCAGTTTCGGCAGCGCATCCAACAGTGCGTCCACTTCCTGCCGCAGCCGTGCCTCATCATCCAGGCACAATAGATTTGTCAGCCACAGCGTCAGACAATCCAGCAATATGCAGTGTCCATCCACGGCATGGCGCTGCAAGGAAGCGGCGAGTGCAATGGGTTCTTCCACCAGCAGCCAGTGATCGGGACGCTGCGACTGATGATGCGCGATGCGCTGCCGCATCTCGTCGTCCTGCGCCGTGGCGGTGGCGACATAGGTGACCGGCAGGTTCGTCGCTTGCGCATGCTGCTCGGCGAGACGGCTCTTGCCGGAACGCATGCCGCCCAAAATGAGTTCCTTCATGTCTTTACTCCCAGCAATTGCAGTATGCGCGGCATGTCGAGATGCGATTCCAGTGCATCGGCCAGCCGCTCCAGATTCTGTTCGCGCAGCGCGTGGTAGTCGATGGACTGGGGCGCCTGCAGTCCGGCCCACTCGAGCAGCGAAGCGCAGGCCTGCGGCGATTCGAACACGCCGTGCAGATAAGTCGCCATGATCTGCCCGTCGCCAGATATCGCACCGTCATCGCGGCGGTCATCTAGCTGCGCGAAGGGGCGCTGCAACGCAGCGCCTTCACTGATACCCGCATGGATCTCATAGCCGCTCACCGGGACATCGCCCTGTGCCAGCACGCCCCGCACGTTATGCAACTGCTTGTTTGGTTGCAGCGTAGTGGTGAAATCCAGATAGCCGAACCCGTCGCTGTTGCCGGGCTCGCCTTCGATGCCATGCGGGTCGTGGATGGCACGGCCGAGCATCTGCAGCCCGCCGCAGATGCCCAGCAGTTTGCCGCCATAACGCAGATGGCGCGCAAGGTATTCTTCCCAGCCTTGTGCGCGCAGCCAGTCCAGGTCAGCGCGCACATTCTTGCTGCCTGGCAGGATCACCAGGTCTGCAGGAGATGGTGTTTCGTTTGGTGCGACGAAACGGAGTTCCACCTGCGGATGCAACCGCAGCGGGTCGAAGTCGGTGTGATTGCTGATGTGCGGCAGCGCGGGGACGACGACGCTCAGTTTACCCTCCCCCCCAGCCGGCTGCGCCCCCCTCGCTACGCTCTCCCCGCAAGCGGGAGAGGGGAGTGCATCCTCGGCCTCGAGGTGCAGGCCGTGCAGATAAGGCAGCACACCCAGCACCGGCTTGCCGGTATGCGCCTCCAGCCAGTCCAGCCCCGACTGCAACAATGAAATATCGCCGCGGAAGCGGTTGATGACGAAGCCCTGCACGCGCGTCCGTTCGCTCTCGGAGAGCAGCGCCAGCGTGCCGACAAGGTGCGCGAACACGCCGCCGCGATCGATGTCGGCGACCAATATCACCGGGCAATCCACCGCTTCGGCAAAGCCCATGTTGGCGATATCGCCCTCGCGCAGATTGATCTCGGCAGGACTGCCCGCACCTTCCACGACGACGACCGGATATCGTCCGCTCAGGCGCCGGTGCGACTCCAGCACCGCCGCACGCGCCGTCTGTTTGTATGCGTGATATTCCAGAGCATCCATGTTGCCGATGGCGCGTCCGTGGATGATGACCTGCGCGCCGGTGTCGCTGTTGGGCTTGAGCAACACGGGATTCATGTCGGTGTGCGGCGCAAGATGCGCGGCGTGCGCCTGCACCGCCTGCGCTCGACCGATCTCTCCGCCGTCCGCAGTAACCGCGCTGTTCAGCGCCATGTTCTGCGGCTTGAACGGAGCGACACTCAGGCCACGGCGCACCAGCGAACGGCACAGCCCCGCCACCAGCGTGCTTTTGCCTGCGTCGGAAGTGGCGCCCTGGATCATCAAAGTACGGGCGGTCATCTTGGTTTGCATGGTAAGAGCACGCCTTGCGGGCGACTGTTCTTCCTGTTCGCGAGCAGGGCTCGCTCCTACAGGTGATACGTTCGAGTTCATCGTCGCACCTCGATCAATGCAGCCGACAAGCGCGCCCACTGCACCTCGTCGCGTGGCAAGCCGAAGCGCAGGCTGGCAGGCTGTTCGAACAAGCGCGTCAGGATGCCTAGCCTTGCCAGTTGCTCGTGCATGGTCGCGGCATCGTCGCAGTTCACCCACTGGAACAGACCGCTGCAGCCGGAAGGTGACAGCTTGTGCGCACTCAGCAATTCCGCCAGACGTTGCGATGCCAATGGCAAGGTCTCGCGCGTCGTGCGTTGCCATGCCGTGTCGCGCAAGGCCAGTGCCGCGACATAGCGCGAGGGGGCGGCGATAGCCCACGGACCGAGCAGTTCGGCGAGCGGCTGCAAAATATTTTCTTCGGCCAGAACGAACCCGACCCGCGCGCCAGCTAGCCCGAAGAACTTGCCCAGCGAGCGCAGCACGATCAGACCCGGACGCGGGCAAACGGACGCGAGGCTGTGTTCAGGCGTGGCATCCATGAACGCTTCATCCACGATCAGCCACCCGCCGCGCGCCGCCAGTTTCGCATGCAAATCCAGCAACTCGTCGCGACCGAAAAGATTGCCCGTGGGATTGTTGGGATTGACGATAACCACGACTTGCGCGTTCTCACCGGCCTGCAGAATTTCAGTCGCGGGCACGCTGACGACGGTATGCCCATGCCGTCGCCAGGCATGAGCATGCTCCGCATAACATGGCGCAACGAGCGCCACTCTCGACGGTGCACGCAACATCGGCAGGGACTGGATCGCCGCCTGCGAACCGGACACTGCCAGCAGTTTCGTTGTTCCGTAATAGCCTTGTGCGGCGGCGTTCAGCTCGTCGTCGTCCTGCGGCAGGCGCTGCCAGACTTCGCCCGGCACTGCGGGCACCGGCCAACCGTTGGGGTTGATGCCGGTGGACAGGTCCAGCCAGTCGCATTCGGAAATGCCATAGCGCTGCGCCGCCACGCGCAATCTGCCGCCGTGCTCAAGCATGAACAATCACCTCGATGATGAACAGCAGCGCCAGCCACAGCCACACGCCGCGCTGCACCAGCGTGACAGCGCGGTAAATGTCCGCCGCCTGCGGAGCAACGCCCGCCCCCAGCGATGGACGCAGCTCGGTTGTGCCGTGGTAACTCGCCGCGCCACCCAACAGCAACATCAGGCTGCCCGCGCCGCTCGCCATCACCGGCCCCGCGTTCGGGCTGTCCCACGCCGGCGCCTGCTTCCGCCAGCAGCGCAGAGCCGAACGTGCGTTGCCGAGCAGCGCATAGGTCAGCGCGGTGAGCCTTGCAGGAATGTAGTTGAGCACGTCGTCCACCCGCGCCGCGGCCCAGCCGAAATAAAAATAGCGCGGCGTACGGTAGCCCCACATCGCATCCAGCGTATTCGCCAGTCGATACAGCAGCGCGCCGGGTGCGCCGAGCAGCGTAAACCAGAACAGCGCGCCGAACACGGCGTCGTTGCCGTTCTCCAGGACCGATTCGACACCGGCGCGCGCCACATCCTGTTCCTGCATTGCAGCCGTATCGCGGCTGACGATCTCGCCCACACACTGCCTTGCCTGCGGCAGGTCACCCGCGTCGAGCGCCCCTTTGATGCGACCTGCATGCTCGCTCAGGCTCCGCAGTCCGAGCGAAAAGTACAGTACCAGCACGCCGACGATGAACTGCAAGAATGGCTGTCGCAACAGGAAGAACGCGATCAACAGGAACGGCGCAATGGCGAGCAGCCAGGCCAGCACACCGCGCAGCCGCGACGCGCCATGAACATTAAGGCGCTGTTCCAGCCAGGCTGCATAGCGCCCGAAGCCCACCAGCGGATGGAAGCGGCGCGGTTCGCCCAGCAGACGATCGAGCAGCACGGCGCACGCCATCATCAATACGGTGCTCAGCACGGTTCGCTCCAGCGGTCCTGCATCAGCAACTCGTGCAGCGGCCGCCCTTGGCGCCAGTTCAATTGCTCAAGCATCGGGCGCGTGTAAAACTCCCGCACCGGTCCGAGGCACAGCAATGCCATCGGCTTGGCCCCCAGAGGAAGGTCAAGCAATTTGCCCAGCCGCACAGGATCGAACAACGACACCCAGCCCATGCCGAGATTCTCCGCGCGTGCCGCCAGCCAAAGGTTCTGGATCGCGCACGCCACCGAGCACAACGCCATTTCCTGCGGCATGGTGCGCCGCCCGAACAGCGTTCCGTCGTCCGGCGCCAGCACAGCCACCAGCAGCTCGGCGCATTCGCGGATGCCTTCCACTTTCAGACGCAGGAACTCCGCCTCGCGCTCGCCCATGCCCTGTGCGGTCAGGCCGCGTTCTTCATCCACCAGCGCGGCGATAGATGCACGCATCGCCGCATCACGCACGCGGATGAAACGCCAAGGCTGCATCAAGCCGACGGAGGGCGCGTGATGTGCTGCCTCGAGCACACGTTGCAGCACAGCCTCGTCGACCGGAACACCGGAAAGGAAGTGGCGCATGTCGCGCCGCGCGTGCAGCACGCGGTATAGCGTCTCGCGCTCCACTTCAGAGAAATGCTCCGGGAAGGTGTTCATGGCAAAAGCAATTGCGCGACAGCCGCCGGATTGGAGGGAAAGTAGAAATGCACATAACTCGCGGTCAGACGCTTGCTGCGGTATACCGGCTCCTGCAGCGTGCCGCCGTTCGGGCACGCGCCGTGCGCGATAGGCGCGTGGCAGGTCTGCATCTGCGAGTAATGGAAGCTGTGGCCGCGTAGCGTGCCCTCGGTCAGCGTCACACTTTGCAGAGCCAGCGCCGCCAGTCTTTTCCCGACCTGCGCCTGGCCCAGCAGGATGCCGCTCATCGTTGCCTCTTGGCCGTCGCTGTCGCGCAGGCTCTCCAGCAGGTACAGCATGCCGCCGCACTCCGCGAGCATCGGCTTGGCCGCCGCATGGTGCGCGCGCAGCGCGTCGCGCATGGGCTGGTTGTCCTGCAGTTCCGCCAGATGCAGCTCGGGGTAGCCGCCGGGCAGGTATACGCTGTCCGCCTCTGGCAGCGCTTCATCGCGCAACGGCGAGAAGAACACCAGTTCCGCCCCCAATGACTCGAGGCAATCGAGGTTGGCCGGATAGATGAACGAGAATGCCTCGTCGCGTGCCACAGCGATGCGCACCCCGCGCAACGCGCCCTGTGCACTGGTGTCTTGCGCGGGACAGTCGAAGCTGATCGAGGGAATCGGATGAATCGCATCCTGCCACTGCAGGGCCTCGGCAGCAGCGTCGAGGCGCGCATCCAGGTTCTCGATTTCGGCCGCGTGTAACAGGCCGAGGTGACGGCTCGGCAGCTCGCAAGCCACATCTCGCGGCAAAGCGGCGAGCAAGGGCGTATCGGTTTGCGACGGCAGCAGCATGCCGGCATGGCGCGCGGAGCCTACGCGATTCGCAACCACTCCGAAGAAGGGAAGGTCGGCACGATAGTGACGCAAGCCGAACGCCACGGCGGCGAACGTCTGTGCCATGGCGGAAGCATCGATCACGGCGAGCACCGGAATGCCAAACAGCTGCGCCAGATCGGCGCTGCACGGCTGGCCGTCGAATAGCCCCATCACCCCCTCGATCAGGATCAGGTCTGCGTCGGCGGCCGCTTCGTACAACAGCTGTCGGCAATGCGCCTCGCCGACCATCCACAGGTCCAACTGATAGACGGGATGGCCAGAGGCCCGCTGCAGGATCAGCGGGTCCAGGAAATCGGGGCCCACCTTGAACACGCGGACGCGCTTGCCGCCTCTGCCGAAATGACGCGCCAGCGCAGCCGTGACGGTGGTCTTGCCCTGGTTGGATGCGGCAGCGCTGACCAGCAGCGCCGGGCAGCTGCGCGAAGGATTCACAGCTCGACGCCCTGCTGCGCGCGTATGCCCGCCTGAAAGGCATGCTTGACCAGATGCATGTCGGTAACGGTATCGGCGTAGTCGATCAGCGCGTCGGGCGCCCCGCGCCCGGTGATGACCACATGCTGCGCGGCGGGCCGTGCGCGCAGTGCGGCGAGCACATCGTCCACTGCCACGTAGCCCAGCTTCAGCGCGATATTGAGTTCGTCCAGCAGCACCAGCGCGATGCCGGGGTTGCGCAACATGCCGCCGGCCACCGCCCAAGCGGCCTGGGCCGCGGCAGTGTCACGTGCGCGGTCCTGTGTCTCCCAGGTAAAGCCCTCGCCCATCACGTGGTACTCGACTTCCGGAAAGCGCCGGAAGAAGGCTTCCTCGCCGGTGGTGGAACTGCCCTTGATGAACTGGACCACCCCGACACGCATGCCGTGTCCCAGCGCGCGCGCAACCATGCCGAAACCCGCGGTGCTCTTGCCCTTGCCGTTGCCGGTATTGACCACGACTACCCCGCGTTCGACGGCGGCAGAGGCGATCTTCGCATCGACGACCGCCTTCTGGCGCGCCATCCGCGCTCGGTGGCGCTCGTCGCGCTCAGCCTCGGAGGTCATTGCGCGGCGGTGGAAGCCTGGCGCTGGGAGATCACGAGCGCCACATGGATCAGCGCTGCGCAGCCCAGGTACAGCGCAGCATTACCCAGGCTGTAGGGGAAGTATTGCGCCAGACGCGAACCGAACTCGGCCAGCGTAGGTTCGGCGAAACGGCCACCGAGGAAGTAGAAGCCGCCGCTGGAGATCAACTCGCATGCGGAAATTCCCACTGTCGCGGCACCCGCGAACAGCGGCAGCGTACGCAGGTTGAACTGGTAGCGTGCGGCATACCAGCGACCGGCCAGCCACAGCACGGAATAGGCGGGCAACAGCAGTGCATAGGCAGGAGTCACGCAAAAATCGCTGACACCGAAGTGGGTGATGGCGAGGTAGTCGATCACCGCGGCCTGCGCCAGGAACAGCGGCAGCAGGCTGCGCCGCGCGGCGTAGAAACCCAGCAGGAAGAAGATCGCCCACGACGCATCGGGCAGATGGGTCGTCGTCGCGAGATGGTGGCCGCGGGTCGCCCACATCACCGCGGATAGCGCCACGACGAGAACGGTGGTGTTGCGTTTGGAAAGACTGAACATGTTGGCTCCTTAAAGTTAAGCGGGAAGGAACGGCTGCCTCGCTGCCCCTGCCCGCATTTTACCGTTTACGGCTGATAATTGATGCCCACGAACAGCGTACGCCCCAATGGGTTGTAGCCGTGCGCAGTGGCATCGTTCTGGTTGGTGAAATTGGCCGCGCTAAGCGACAGCTTCCACGCCTTGTCGATGGCGTAGCTGGCAGTCAGATTCAGCGCGTCGTAGCCGGGCAGGACTACACGGCGCACCGGAAAGGCCGTGATATGGCTGTCCTCGCGCGCATCGCTGTGCAGCCATTCGCCGCCGATCTGCCAGGCACCGAACCGTTGCGACACCCCCAGACTGGAATGCAGCCGGGCACGACGGACGAGTTGCTGGCCGGTGACCGCGTCGCGCGGATTCTGCGACGTCAGCGCGGCCTTGATGCCGGTGTCGCCGAACTGCCCGGCATAGCTCAGCTCGACGCCGTCGATGCGCGCCTGATTGAGGTTTACCGGCGTGGGCGCATAAACGACCAAATCGCGCACGTGGTTGTCGAAATACACGACATCGACCTGCTGGCTGCCCACCGAGTAGTGGAGTCCTGCCTCGGCACTGCGCGCACGCTCGGGACGCAGCGCCGGGTTGCCGAAGGCGGGGAAATAGAGCTCGTTGAAGGTGGGGGCCTTGAAGGCGGTGCTGTAGCTTGCCGTGGCACGCCACGCATCGCTGAACGAGTAGCCGTAGCCGAGCAGCCCGGTGCTTGGAGCGCCGAACTGGGCGCTGCGGTCCTCACGCAGGTTGGCCTGCAGCTGGTGCGCGCCAAAGTTTCCGGTGTAGCCGGCAAAGAGGCTGTTTACGTTGCGCCGCGTCTGAGCAAAAGCCTTGTCGGCGGTCACTACCTGAGCCAGGTGTTCGGCCCCCAGCAGGAGCTGGCTTCCGTCCCCGACCTGCACGGTGTTCTGCCAGGATATCTGGCGTTGGGTAGTCTTGTAATGTCCGCCCACCAAAGGCAAGCCGTTCTTGTAATCCTGATAATCGTCCACCCCTTGCGCCAGCTGCACCCGGCTTTGCCAGATGTCGCTGAAGCGGTTGTCGGACGACAGCGAAAACTTGCTCACCCCCGCAGTGTTCGTATTGAGATCGGTCGCTACGCCAAAGGCGCTGTCATACTGGTTGCGACCCCGGCTGCCGAACAGTGTGGCAGACAGACTGTGGTCCGCATTGAACGCATGACGGACATTCGCCGACAAGCTGGCATTGCGGTAGCCATCGCGGTCCGGATTGGCCTTGGGAGCAACCGCCGGGTCGATCGCGGACACGCCGTCGGTCTTGAATGCGGAAAGCTGAACATTGAAATCCGTAGCCTCCACCGCGCCGCCGAAACCTGCGCTCATGCGTTGGGTTCCCGGGTTGCCCGCGCCGCCGCCGAGATTGAAATGAGGCGCACCGCGCCCGCGCCTGGTGAATATCTGCACCACGCCGCCGATCGCCTCCGAGCCATACAGACTGCTGACATTGCCACGCACCACTTCGATGCGCTCGATCTGGTCCAGCATCAGCTCCTGGATCGAGGTCATGCCGTTGGTGGCCGAATTGATGCGCACACCGTCCAGCAACACCACTACCTCGGTCTGGCTGCTGCCGCGCAGGTAAAGCGCGGACGTCTTGCCAAATCCGCCAGTCCGGGAGATTTCCACACCGGCCATGCTGCGCAATATCGACGGCACATCAACCGCCTGCGACGATCTTATTTCCTGTTGAGTGATGACGGTCGTGCTGCTCAACGACTGTTTCAGCGGCTGGGCGATGCGGGTAGCCGTCACCACGATCTCGTCTGGAACATCGTCCGCTGCGGCGCACGACAAGGGAGAAACCGCACAGAGGATGGCGGCGAATAACCTGTTTTGTTTCATCTAAGCGTTCCTGAAATGCTCCAAGGATCCCCGTTGGAACGTTGCAAATCAGGAAAGCCGCAGAAGGCGGACAGCGGCAGACGCCGCAAAGATACCGTCCATGCGCCGCCCGCAGCATTTCCTGAACCATGCTTCAGGCCGGTATCCGGGCTCGCAAGTCTTGATCTGCCGCCTTCCCATGATCGCTCACAGTGGCATGATGGCAAATCCGCACTCGCTTACCGTTGCGGGGGCAGCACAGGCATCGGGAACGTCCCTCACCTGTTTCCCGTTTAACCCGGCGGCATTGCCTGCCGGGCACCTAGAAGCGGCAAGCACTTTACCACAGACATCCACTGCCTCACCAAACGGCGACTCATAAAGCGCTTGCAGAAGGCGCCCTTACCGTTTGACTCGTCAGCGCTTTTCAAACTATAGTCACCAGATGGAAAATGAACTGAACGCACTGGAAGGAAAGCTTGCGCATCTGATACAGATCAGCGGCGAGCTGCGTGCGGAGAATCACCGCCTGCGCCAGGAGTTGGCGCACGCTCTCAGCAACAATCGCCAGTGCAACGACAAGATGGAAACGGCAAAAGCACGGCTGGAAAAGCTGCTGCTCACTCTCCCGGAAGAACAAGCATGAGCGGCACGGTCAAAACGCTGGACATCAAGATTCTCGACCGCGAATTGCGCGTCGCCTGCCCCGAGGAAGAGCGCGGCGAACTGCTCGATTCGGTCGCTTATCTGGACAGAAAAATGCGCGAGATCCGCGATGCAGGCAAGATCGCCAGCGTCGAGCGCATCGCCATCATGGCCGCGCTCAACATCACCCACGAACTGCTCTCGGTCAAGGTCGGCAAAGGCGTTGACCTCGCCGACTTTAAGCGTAGAATAAGTGCCATGGAGACAGCAATTGATAAGGCGTTAGCCGAGCAAGATACGCTGTTCTAGGTTGTCCCCTGCGGTGCTCGTGAGGCTCATAATTCTTTGAACCAATAAGCAATGCTTAAGGCCGCGACCCTCAATGTTACTGTTGTGCGCGTCCCTCGTGGACGTACCTGATGTAACCGGGAACCGGCCCTCTTGAACTCAGGTTCAAGATATTGAGTCAACGGCACAGGCGGGGGGCTTTATTCCAGTGCGACCTTTCGGGGTCGCACTTTTTATTTGCGGACCTGAAACATGCGCTACTGGCTGATGAAATCAGAACCTTCCGATTGCAGCATCGACGACCTCGCCGCGATGCCGAACCAGACCGTGGCCTGGTACGGAGTGCGCAATTATCAGGCGCGTAATTTCATGCGCAACCAGATGAGCGTCGGCGACGGCGTGCTGTTCTACCATTCCAACTGCAAGGAGCCGGGCATCGCTGGTATAGCAAAGGTCAGCGCGCTCGCCTATCCCGACGCGACGCAGTTCGATTCGAAAAGCAAATACTTCGATCCGAAAGCCACGCATGAACAACCGCGCTGGTTCAACGTCGACGTGCAACTGGTAAAGAAGATTCCGCTGATTCCGCTCGACGAGTTGCGCCGCCATCCGGAACTGGCCGACATGCGCACGCTGCAGCGAGGCAACCGCCTGTCCATCACGCCGCTCGATCCGGCGGAGTGGGCGTTCATCACGAACCGGCTGGTGCACTGATAATGGAGTGGTACGCCGCGTATCTCGTGCTCGGTGCCGTCGCGGGATTCCTCGGCGGCATGTTCGGCATCGGCGGGGGGACGATCCTGGTTCCCGTGCTGCTGATGCTGTTCGAGGCGCAACACTTCCCTCCTGAGCATGCGATGCACCTGGCGCTGGGCAGTGGCATGGCAATCATCCTGTTTACCGCGCTCGCCAGCATGCGCAAGCATCACCAGCACGGCGCGGTGAACTGGCGCGTCGTCTTCGGCATCACTCCCGGAATCCTGCTGGGAACAGCCTTGGGCGCATTGTTCGCCGCCGGCGTCTCGCCGCACTTCCTGGCGGTCTTCTTCGCGCTGTTCGTCTATTTCGCGGCAGCGCAGATCTTGCTCGACATACGTCCGCACGCCTCGCGCCAATTGCCGGGCATCGCGGGCCTCTCGCTCACCGGAACATTCACCGGCTGGTTGAGCACGCTGGTTTCCATCGGTGGCGGCACCATCGTCATTCCTTTCCTGATCTGGTGCAACGTACCGTTGCGCCATGCGATCGGCACGGCCGCGGCAATAGGTTTCCCCATCGCCGTCGGCGGCACGCTCGGCTACATCTTCACCGGCATGAACGCCACGCTGCCCTCACCGCATCTGGGATTCGTGTACCTGCCCGCCGTGCTGGGCTGCGCGCTCGCCAGCGTGATCACCGCACCGATAGGCGCGAAAACCGCCCATCGCACGAACGTAGCCGTACTGAGAAAACTGTTTGCGGTACTGCTGCTCGCATTGGCGACCAAGATGCTGCTCAAGGCCATCTGAAAGCATCCCAACGCCGACCTTTCCACGGGCAGCGGCCGCTGCGATAGGGCATAATCGCGCCACAAAAATTCACAGGGAGAACTCCATGGCATTGCCGATATTCCGAACCAAGCCGATTGCAGCCGATGACACTTGCGACACCGGGCTGAAGCGATGCCTGAGTGCATTCGACCTCACCCTGCTCGGCATCGGCGCCATCATTGGCACCGGCATCTTCGTGCTCACCGGCATCGCGGCTGCCAACCAGGCTGGCCCGGCCGTCGTTCTCTCGTTCATCATCTCCGGTTTTGCCTGCGCCTTCGCAGCGCTGGCCTATGCCGAGCTGGCCGCCGCGGTGGGCGGATGCGGCAGCGCGTATGGTTACAGCTACGTCGCGTTCGGCGAGATCGTGGCGTGGATCATCGGCTGGATATTGCTGCTGGAATACAGCGTGTCGGTGGCGGCAGTGGCCAATGGCTGGGCGGGCTATTTCAACAACGCGCTTTCCGCGATGGGGATGGGGCTGCCGGAGATACTCACCAAGGCCCCCGCCCTGGGCGGCATCATCAACCTGCCTGCCGCCTCCATCATCCTCATCCTGATGGGGCTGCTCATCATCGGCGTCAGGCAGAGCGCGCAACTCAACACCGCGATGGTGTTCGTCAAGGTGCTGACCATCATCGTGTTCGTCAGCATCGCCGCGTTCAACGTCGACACAGCCAACTGGCACCCTTTTATACCCTACGGCTGGTTCAACACGCTGCCGGACGGCACCACCACCGGTGTGCTGGCAGGCGCCTCGCTGGTGTTCTTCGCCTATGTCGGTTTCGATGCGGTCTCGACGGCGGCCGAGGAAGCCAAGGATCCGCAACGCGACCTGCCGACCGGCATCATCGCCTCGCTGGTGTTCTGCACCGTGATCTACATCATCGTGTCCGGGTTGCTGACCGGCATCGTGCCCTACACCCAGCTCGGCGTTTCATCGCCCGTCGCGCATGCACTGCAACTGCTGGGATATAACTGGGCTTCGGCGCTGGTCGCCACCGGCGTCATCGCCGGCCTGACCACCGTGATGCTGGTGCTGTACTACGCGCTGACGCGCATCATCCTGTCCATGTCGCGCGACGGACTGATGTCTCCGTTCCTGTCCAAGGTCGATCCGGAGAGGAAGACCCCGGTGCGCGTCATCGTCATCACCGGCCTCATCATGTCGCTCGCTGCCGGACTGTTCCCGCTCGGCGCGCTGGCGGAGCTGGTCAACATCGGCACGCTGGCCGCTTTCGTGCTGGTCTGCCTTGGCGTGATCGTGCTGCGCATCCGCCAGCCGAATCTGCACCGCCCGTTCAAGAACCCGTTCGGCCACCTGTTCCCCGTACTGGGCATGATCTCCTGCGCCGGATTGATGGCCTTCCTGCCCGCCCAGACCTGGATGCGCTTTACCGTCTGGCTGTGCATCGGCCTGATCGTCTACTTCACCTACTCCATCCGTCACAGCAAGCTCGCAAAATAACTCGGCATGGATGGATAACGGGCAATAAAAAAGCCGGCTTGCGCCGGCTTTTTTGCGGATCGCTCCAGTCTTACTTGGACAGACCCTTGATGAAGGCGATGATGTCCTTCATGTCGGCATCGCTAACCTTCGGGTTAGCAGGCATCGGCATGGAACCCCATGCGCCGCTGCCGCCCTTCTTGACCTTGTCGGCAACCTTGGCGTAAGCCGCGTCGTCACCCTTGTACTTGGCGGACACATCCTTCCAAGCCGGGCCAACCACCTTCTTGTCCACTGCGTGGCAAGCGGTGCAGTTATTCTTCTTCGCAACTTCCGGCATGTCGGTAGCCATTGCGCTGCCTGCGACCATCAAACCAGCTGCTGCAACCATGCTTACGATGATAGATTTCATGTTCTCTCCGTTATGATTAAGGTGTCTTAACTACTGTGAAGGCTTTGCCTTCGCCAGCGATTCTAAACAACTCCGCCTGCAATAAAAACCACGTTAGTAAGGCGGCAATACCCTTAACGCAGGCGGGTCGCAAATCGTTGACAGCTTATTTCAAAGACAACACGAATCTCGCCAGCGCCCGACGATCCGCCTCACTGATTTTCGGGTTCGCCGGCATCGCCATGCTGCCCCACGCTCCGCTGCCGCCCTTGGCGATTTTGTCCATCAGCCGCGCTTCCGCACCCACATCGCCGCGATACTTGGCTGCCACGTCCTTCCAGGCCGGGCCAACCACTTTCTTGTCGATGGCATGACAGGCCATACAGTTATTCTTCTTCGCAAGCGCAAGACCATCGGCCTCGGACACAGCCGCAACCGGCGGCACTTCAGGCTTGACCGCTGCAGGAGCTGGAACCGGCTCGGCCTTTGCCGCCGGAGGGACACTCGCCGGCGCCGTGGTTGACGGCGTTGCCGGCTTGGCCGTCTCCTTCTTCACCGTGGCCGGCTTTTCCTGCGCTGCCGGCGCGGCTTTTTCGGCAGGGGCAGGTGCAGCAGCTTTCACGGGAGCTGCTGCTGGCGCCGGCGTCATGGCGGCCGGAGCAGCAGGTTCGGCAGGGGCAGGGGCCGCCGCAGTTTCCGCCGCAGGTGCGGCAGACTTCTGCGCCGGGGTCTCCGGCTGACAGCCATACAGTGCAACCAACAACGATGCCAACAACAGATTTCGTGTACGCATGACGTTCTCCTTATTCTAAGGCTGGTTGAAAATTACAACGATTCGGCACTGTATTCGACTATCAGTGTGTGCCGGGTTCCTGCCGCGACCGTGACCACATTGTCGATCGCATTCACTGATTCCACGCAGACCATCTCGCGCCAGCCGTCCGGCTGCCCCATGTCGCCCATCTTGTTGGCCTTCTCGGTCCACGGCGTCCACACCACTGTGGAGAGGCTGCCGGATTTCGCGATATGGATACGGCGCTTGAGCCTGTCGTCCTCGATCACGCACTCGGCCGCAGTGTCGATGTAGACGCGGTCGGTCTCACCCGAGAAAGTGATCGCACCATCCTGCTTGCGCAGTGTGGAGCCGCCGACCTTATCCCAGTAGTCACAGCCTTCAAGACCGGTGACGCGCACGGCGCCGATGTCGCCGATCTGGAAATAGGTGTGCAGCGCTTCGCCGATGACGAACGCTTCCTTGCCGGTATTCTCAGTCGTCAGTTCCATGCGCAGCGTCTCGCCAACGATCACGGTCAGGTCCGCCGTGCAGGAGTGCGGCCACTGTGCCCTGGTCTTCTCGCTCTCTACCAGACGCAGGGTCAGGCGCGTCGCGCCGTCCGGCTCAGTGCCCGTTTCAATGACATTCCATGGCACCGTACGTGCAAACCCGTGACCGGGGAAGCTGCTCTCCGACGCATGCGCGCCGAACCACGGCCAGCACACCGGCGCACCGCCGCGGATGGACTTGCCTGCCGCCAGCTTCGCATCGCGCGACAACCACACCACAGGCACAGCTTGGCTTTTCGGCTGCCAGGTCATCAGGTGCGCACCTTGCAGGCACAGCGAAGCCGTCGCCTGCGCGTTGTTGATCTCGGCGACGACCAAGCCGCTCGCATCCTCGCGGAAACTCAGTTGCCCCTTGATGCCGAATTGCGTATTCAATTGTTGTGCTGTGGTCATGCTTGTTCCTTAAGTTGGTTGTCTTGTTATTCGATCTGGGTGACGTCGCGCACCGCGCCCTTGTCGGCGCTGGTCACCATCGCCGCGTACGCGCGCAATGCCGCCGATACCTTGCGCTGGCGCTCGGCGACAGGCTTCCATGCCTGCTTGCCCTTCGCGTCCATCGCGGCGCGACGTTGTGCAAGTTCGGCATCGGGGATGAGCAGATTGATGCTGCGATTGGGGATATCGATCTCGATGCGGTCGCCTTCCTGCACTAGACCGATCGCACCGCCGCTCGCTGCTTCCGGCGAGACGTGGCCGATGGAAAGACCCGAAGTGCCGCCGGAGAAGCGTCCATCGGTAAGCAGCGCACAGGCCTTGCCCAAGCCCTTCGACTTCAGGTAGGAGGTGGGATACAGCATCTCCTGCATGCCCGGCCCCCCCTTAGGTCCCTCGTAGCGGATCACCACCACGTCGCCCGCCACGACCTGGTCACCGAGGATGCCGGCCACTGCCGCATCCTGGCTCTCGAACACGCGCGCGCGTCCGGTGAATTTCAGGATGCTCTCGTCCACGCCCGCGGTCTTCACGATGCAGCCGTCGAGCGCGATGTTGCCGTGCAGCACCGCGAGGCCGCCGTCCTGCGAATAGGCATGAGCCTTGTCGCGGATGCAGCCCTTGGCACGGTCCGTATCCAGTTCGGGATACAGCATGGATTGTGAGAAGGCGAGGGTGGTCACGATGCCGCCGGGCGCGGCGCGGAAAAATTTCTTCGCTGCCTCATCGTCGGTCTGCGCGATGTCCCACTGCTTGAGCCCGTCGCGCAAGGTCTTGCTGTGCACCGTACCGACTTCGCCGTGCAGCAGACCGGCGCGATCCAGCTCGCCCAGGATCGCCGCGATGCCGCCCGCGCGATGCACGTCTTCCAGATGGAACTCGGAGGAAGGCGCAACCTTGCACAAGGTCGGCACATGGCGCGACAAGCGATCCATGTCCTTCATAGTGAAATCCACGCCTGCTTCGCGCGCGATGGCGAGCAGGTGCAGCACGGTGTTGGTCGAGCCGCCCATGGCGATGTCCAGCGTCATCGCGTTCTCGAAGGCTTCGAAGGTGGCGATGCTTCGCGGCAGCACCGAAGCATCGTCCTGCTCGTAATAGCGTTTGCACAACTCGACGATGGTGCGCCCCGCGCGCAGGAACAACTGCTTGCGCTCGGCGTGCGTCGCCACCAGCGAGCCGTTGCCGGGCAAGCTCAGGCCCAAGGCTTCGGTCAGGCAGTTCATCGAGTTCGCGGTGAACATGCCGGAGCAGGAACCGCAGGTCGGGCAAGCGGAAATCTCGATGGCGGCGACCTCTTCATCGCTGCAACGGCTGTCTGCCGCCGCAACCATCGCGTCGACCAGGTCCAGGCCACGGGTCTTGCCGCCCCACTTCACCTCGCCCGCTTCCATCGGACCACCGGAGACGAACACCACCGGGATGTTCAGGCGCATCGCCGCCATCAGCATGCCCGGCGTGATCTTGTCGCAATTGGAGATGCACACCAGCGCGTCGGCGCAGTGCGCGTTGACCATGTACTCCACCGAGTCGGCGATCAGGTCGCGCGAAGGCAGCGAGTACAGCATGCCGTCATGTCCCATGGCGATGCCGTCATCGATGGCGATGGTGTTGAACTCCTTCGCGATGCCGCCCGCCTTCTCGATCTCGCGTGCCACCAGCTGGCCGAGGTTCTGCAAATGCACATGGCCCGGTACGAACTGGGTGAACGAGTTGGCGATGGCGATGATCGGCTTGCCGAAGTCGCCTTCGGTCATGCCGGTAGCACGCCACAAGGCGCGTGCGCCGGCCATATTGCGGCCGTGGGTGGAAGTGCGGGAACGGTAGGCAGGCATGTTGTCTCTCTGAAAAATAAAAGCGCACGTATAATCGAAGCCTTGATTTTACCCGATTCACCCATGCTCGTTCATCCGCAATTCGACCCCGTCGCCATTCATCTCGGCCCGTTCGGCATCCACTGGTACGGCCTGATGTACCTCGCCGGCTTCGTGACCTTCCTGTGGCTGGGGCGCAAGCGCATCGCCACCCTGAGCCATCCGCAACTCAACGCGAAACTGCTCGACGACCTGCTGTTCTATGGCGTGCTCGGAGTGATCCTCGGCGGACGGCTAGGTTACGTGCTGTTCTACAAATTCTCTTATTACGCAGCCCACCCCCTGGAAGTCTTCGCGGTATGGCAGGGCGGCATGTCGTTCCACGGGGGATTCCTCGGTGTGCTGGTAGCCATGGCGTGGTTCGCGCACAAACAGAATCTGCGCTGGCTGCAGATCACCGACTTCATCGCGCCGCTGGTGCCGCCGGGACTCGCGTTCGGGCGGCTGGGCAACTTCATCAACGGCGAGCTGTGGGGACGCCCCACCGATGTGCCGTGGGCGATGGTCTTCCCTCAAGTGGATGACGTGCCGCGCCATCCTTCGCAGCTGTACGAGTTCGCGCTGGAAGGCGTACTGCTGTTCGCATTGTTATGGCTGTATGCGCGCAAGCCCCGCCCGCTCGGCATGGTGTCCGGCATATTCCTGATCGGCTACGGCAGCTTCCGGTTCCTGGTCGAATTCACCCGCGAGCCGGATAACTTTCTCGGCTTGCTGTCGTTCGGCATGAGCATGGGACAATGGCTGAGCCTGCCGATGGTGATCGCCGGCATCGCACTGGTTCGCTACAGCAAGCGGCACGCCGCTTGACACGCACCGGCCGCTCGCCCACCATTCCCGCCATCGCATTCCCGATTCATAGCCCTTGGAAGACCTTTCCCTAAACGCGCTGCTCGGCATCCTCCTGCTGCTCCTGGTATGCGGCGCATGGTTCTCGGCAGCGGAGACCGGCATGATGGCGCTCAACCGCTACCGGCTGAATCACCTGATACGCAAGGGTAACCGCAGCGCGAAACTGACCGGGCGACTGCTTTCCAAGGTGGACAAGCTGTTAGGTTCTATCCTGTTCGGCAACACCCTGCTCAACGTCGCGGCGGCCGCCATCACCAACATCCTCATCCTGCGCCTGTTCGGGGCCAGCGAACTGGCCCTGCTGATGGGCACGCTGCTCATCACTTTCGTCCTGCTGGTATTCAGCGAGATCATGCCCAAGATCATCGCCGCAAGCTACCCGGAACGCGTCGCGCTGCCGTCCAGCTATCTGCTCGCGCCGCTGATCACGCTGTTCCATCCGGTGGTCTCGGTGGCGACCGCCTTGGTGAAAGGCTTTCTGTGGTTGCTGCGCATCAAGATCCAGACCGACCAGAGCAAACCCAAGATGACGATGGAAGAGTTGCGCGGGCTGGTGCTGGAAGCCGAGCATTTCCTGCCGCGCAAGCACCAGAAGATGCTGCTCAACCTGGTCGATCTCGAGCGCATCACCGTGAACGACGTGATGGTCCCGCGCAACCAGATCGAGGCCCTCGACATCGACACCGACCCTGCCGAACTCCGGCAGCAGATCATCACCTGCCACCACTCGCTGCTCCCGGTCTATGCAGACACCCCCAGCAATATCATCGGCATCCTGCACATCAAGCGCGTGCCGGCCCTGCTGCAGGAACCTGAGCTGGATACGGCGCAATTGCGCGAAGTGTTGCACGAGTCGTACTTCATCCCATCCGACACCCCGCTGCTCAAGCAACTGCAGCAATTCCAGGAGCGCCACACGCGGCTGGGGCTGGTGGTGGACGAATACGGTGAATTGCTCGGACTGGTGACATTGGAGAACATTCTCGAGGAAATCGTCGGCGAATTCACCACACAATCGCCCTCGCAAACCGGCAAGTTCCTGCGCCACGAGGATGGCAGTTTTCTGCTGGAAGGCGGCAGCAGCCTGCGCGACCTGAACCGCAAGCTGGGACTGCACCTGCCGCTGGACGGGGCCAAGACACTCAACGGGCTGATCCTCGATCACCTTGAAGACATTCCGGAACCCGGTACCAGCCTGAAGATCGCCGGATATCCAATCGAGATCATTCAGACCCAGGATCGCCTCGTGAAGGTGGCGCGCATTTTTCCGCCGCCCCCCCAGAAACCGCAATAGGGCATCCAGCTTTGACAATAGCCACAAAGCTCGGCATCATGCCCGCCAACATCAGACAGTGACTCTAAGGGAGACACCATGGCTGTCGCACCGAAAACAGAAAAAGCAAAAGAGTATTCCTACCTCTGGGAAGGTAAGGATAAAAGCGGCAAACTGGTCAAAGGCGAGATGCGTGCGCCCGGCGAAGCCAGCGTCTCCGCCCACCTGCGCCGCCAGGGCATTAACGTCACGAAGGTAAAACGCCTGCGTGCCAGCGCCAAACCTGTCACCGAGAAGGACATCACGCTGTTCACTCGCCAGCTGGCCACCATGCTGAAATCCGGCGTCCCCCTGCTGCAGGCTTTCGACATCGTCGGCAAGGGCCACAGCAACCCTTCCGTGGCACGCCTGCTGTTCGACATCAAGACCGACGTGGAAACCGGCAGCAGCCTGCAACAGGCATTCCGGAAGTACCCGCTGTATTTCGACGACCTGTATTGCAACCTGATCGGCGCCGGCGAGGCCGCAGGTATCCTCGACGCGCTGCTGGACCGCTTGGCAACCTATAAGGAAAAGATCCAGGCCATCAAGAGCAAGATCAAATCGGCGCTGTTCTACCCAGTATCCATCATCGTGGTGGCCTTCATCATCACCGCCGTGATCATGATCTTCGTGATTCCCGCATTCAAGGAGCTGTTCTCCAGCTTTGGCGCCGACCTGCCGGCCCCGACACTGTTCGTGATGGCTGTATCCGACTTCTTCGTCGCATGGTGGTGGGCGATCTTCGGTGCCATCGGCGGCGGACTGTACGCATTCTTCTATTTCTGGAAGCGCAGCAAAAAGATGCAGGCAGTCATGGACCGGCTCATGCTCAAACTGCCGATCTTCGGCGAACTGATCCGCAAGGCCAGTATCGCGCGCTGGAGCCGCACGCTTGCCACCATGTTCGCCGCTGGCGTGCCGCTGGTCGAGGCCTTCGATTCGGTCGCGGGCGCGGCAGGCAATGCGGTGTATTTCGATGCCACAAAGGTCATCCAGCGCGAAGTCAGCACCGGCAACAGCCTGACCGTCGCCATGCAGAACACCGAGGTATTTCCGAGCATGGTGCTGCAAATGGTCGCCATCGGTGAGGAAGCCGGTTCGCTGGATGCCATGCTGAGCAAGGTGGCCGACTTCTATGAGGGCGAAGTGGATGACGCCGTCGAAGCACTGTCCAGCCTGATGGAACCCATCATTATGGTGGTGCTGGGCACGCTGATCGGCGGCATGGTGATTGCGATGTACCTGCCGATCTTCAAGATGGGCCAAGTGGTTTGACGGCGTTGCTGGAAGTACTGCAGGCGGTTCCGTCCGCTTTCGTGGGAACCTGCCTGATGCTCGGCCTGATGGTCGGCAGCTTCTTGAACGTGGTGATCCACCGCCTGCCGAGGATGATGGAACTCGGCTGGCAACAGCAATGCGCCGAACTGCGCGGCGAGGAGCCCCTCGCCCACCCGCGCTACAACCTCATCGCGCCGCGTTCCGCCTGCCCGCACTGCAACCACGCCATCAGCGCATGGGAAAACATCCCCGTCGTGAGTTACCTGCTGCTGCGCGGCAAATGCAAGGGATGCGGTGCAACCATCTCACCGCGCTACCCGATCATCGAGGCGGTCAGCGGCATCCTGAGCGCCTACGCGGCATGGCACTTCGGCTTCGGCTGGGCGACGGTTGGCGCGCTGCTACTCATCTGGGCACTGCTGGCGCTCACGGCGATCGACTTCGATACCCAACTGCTGCCCGATGACGTCACCCTGCCGCTCCTGTGGACCGGTTTGCTGTTCAACCTCTCCGGCACCTACACCAGCCTGCACAGCGCGGTGCTGGGCGCGATCTTTGGCTATCTCGCGCTGTGGGCCGTGTACTGGCTGTTCAAGTTCGCCACCGGCAAGGAAGGCATGGGCTACGGCGACTTCAAGCTGCTTGCAGCACTGGGCGCCTGGCTGGGATGGCAGATGCTGCCGCTGATCATTCTGCTGTCCTCGCTGGTCGGCGCAGTGGTCGGCATCGTCCTGATCGTCGCGACGAAACATGGCCGCCACATTCCCATCCCCTTCGGCCCCTATCTCGCCGGCGGCGGGCTGATCGCCCTGTTCTGGGGACAAACGCTGACGCAAAGCTATCTGCAATTGCTCGCCGCACCATGACCCTTCGACAGGCTCAGGACAGGCTGATCGTCGGCCTCACTGGCGGGATCGGTTGCGGCAAGAGTACTGTGGCGCATCTGTTCGCGGAACACGGCGCCGGCATCATCGACACCGATGCGATCTCACATCAGCTGACACAAGCTAGCGGTGCGGCAATCCCGTCCATCCGCGCAGCTTTCGGCAACCATTACATCGGCGATAACGGCGCCCTGGATCGCGCGAAGATGCGCGCCTTGGTCTTTTCCGATGCCGAGGCCAGGCAACGGCTGGAACAGCTGCTGCATCCGCGGATACTCGAACAGACCAAGGTGCAGTTGCAGCAGATGCGAGCATCTCCCTATGTCATCGTCGTCGTACCACTGCTTCTGCAAAGCTCGGAATACCGGAAACTGGTGGAGCGCGTGCTGGTGGTGGACTGCGACGAGCACATCCAGATCGAGCGCGTCATGATGCGTAGCCAGATGACAGAAGAGGAGGTGCTCGCCATCATCGCCAGCCAGACGCCGCGCGCCGAAAGGTTGCAACTGGCCGACGACGTTATCCGCAACGAAGACGGGCTGGATGAGCTGGCCGCCCAGGTCGCCGCGCTGCACCTCAAATATGGGCAAAACAACAATTGACGATATGCGGATATTCAATATATCGTTCGCAACTAATTTAACCGCATATCTGGCGACTACGGCGTGATCAGTTACGAGTTTCCCCTGAACGAAAAAGTCCGCACCCTGTTGCGCCTCGAAGACCTGTTCGCGCGCATGGAACACTTCACCGGGCAGAAACACAGCATGGACCATCACGCCGCGCTGATCACTCTGTTCGAAATTCTCGAAGTCGCCGGCCGCGCCGACCTGAAATCAGAGCTACTTCAAGAGCTTGAACGCCAAAAGCGCCTGCTGTCCGCCCTGCACAACAATCCGGCGATTTCGGAAGATGCGCTGGATGCGATACTGTCCGAGATCGACCAAGCCTCTGCCGGCTTGCTCGCCATGAGCGGCAAGATCGGTCAGCACCTGCGCGAAAATGAGTGGCTGATGGGCATCAAGCAGCGCGCCTGCATGCCGGGCGGCACCTGCGAATTCGATTTGCCTTCCTATCATTACTGGCAGGAGCAACCCGCTGATGCACGCCGCAGCGATTTGCAGGGCTGGCTGGCACCGCTGCTGCCGATAGCTTCAGGAATGAACATCGTGCTGAGGCTGCTGCGCGATAGCGGCAAGGTGCTGCGTTTCACCGCGCATCAAGGGACGTTCCAGCAAATGCAGGGCGGACGTGTCGCACAAATGCTGCGCCTTAGCCTGAGCCGGGAGCTGGCCTGCATTCCCGAAGTGGGCGCCAACAAGTACGCTATCAACATCCGCTTCATCGCCGCCAACTATGCGGCAAAATCCAGCCTGTTCGAGCAGGATGTCCCCTTTGAACTGACCTTTTGCAGCCTCGCTTCCTAGCAATGCCCAAAAAAGCACCACCTGTCGTCGCCTGCCCTCACTGCGGCAAGGAAATGGAATGGGACACCAGCAACCGCTTCCGCCCGTTTTGCAGCGAACGCTGCAAACTCATCGATCTGGGCAAATGGGCGAACGAGGAATATCGCGTCGAACAACGCGAACAGGACTTATCCGAACCGGATCACCAGGCCTGACGCAGCAAGGCAAGGCCGTGCGCGCCATGTTGCCAGGCAGTCTGCATATCGTCGTGCGTCAATCCTCCCAGCGCATACACCGGGATGGATGAGCCCGCTGCGATAGCCGTGAATTTTTCCCACCCGAGATGCGGCGCGCCCGGATGCGATTTCGTCGGCATCACCGGAGAAAGCAACGCGAAGTCGCAGCCTAGTGCCTCAGCACGGCGTAGCTCTTCCATGTTGTGGCAGGAAGCCGCACACCATTCCGCGTCAGGACGTTCACGCAATTCGACGAGCTGCGCTGCTGTCAGCTGTACGCCGTCCGCCCCCACCTCCTGCGCCAGCGCGACATCTCCATTGAGCAACACCTTCGCGCCATGCGCATGGGCCAAAGCCGCCACACGCTGCGCCAGTTCTCGCAACTCGTTGCGCGAAAGATTCTTCTCGCGCACCTGAACCAGCCGCAGTCCGTTCAATAGCGCAGCCTCCAGACGGCGCAGGAATTCCTCCACGCCCACTTCGGCGGCATTGCTGATGGCATACAGGGAGGGCAACTCCAGCGCGCGCAGGATGGGGGCATTGGCAGGCAGGACAGGGGCAACTGACACTTCAGTCGGGTGTTGCCATGAAAATTGCTGGCCTTCGTGCGGATGGGGTTCGCCGCTCCATGCCGTCACGCGAAAGAAATTCAGCCGTACTGTCGCATGCGGATAGGTAAACACCCGCGTGAGCCACGGATAGGCGGTCTTCACCTCGATGCCCAGCTCTTCTCGCAATTCGCGCACCAGCGCATGGTGCGCCGTCTCGCCCGGTTCCACCTTGCCGCCGGGGAATTCCCAGTAGCCAGCCCAGATTTTGTCGGATGGGCGTTGCGCTAACAGAAAGGAACCGTCGGGGCGTTGCAGGACGGCAGCGGAAACCTCGACCACCTTAGCCTGCTGCATTCCGTCCGCACCAGTCCCTGGCAAACTGCCCTGCCACCCGCCCACTGCGCGATCCCCGCATCAACGACCACTGCAACGCCGCCGTGCGCACTTCATCCGTCATGCCCTGCTCCCAGCCATGATGCGCAAGCCAGTGTTGTGCCACCGCCAGGTATTCGTCCTGACTGAACGGATAGAAGGAAATCCACAGGCCGAAGCGCTCGGACAACGAGACTTTTTCCTCCACGCTTTCCGCCGGATGCACCTCGTCGCCGACGTATTTCGTGGCGAGGTTGTCCTGCATGTAGTCCGGCATCAGGTGGCGGCGGTTGGAGGTCGCGTAGATCAGGAGGTTGTCGCTAAATGCCACTAGGTCGCCATCCAGCGCGGCTTTGAGCGACTGGTAGCCGGGTTCGGCATCGTTAAAGGAGAGATCGTCGCAATACAGAATGAAGCGCTCTGCGCGTCCCTGCACCAGCCCGACGATGTGCGACAGGTCGATCAAGCCCTGCTTATCGATCTGAATCACGCGCAGCCCCTGCTCCGCGTACTCGTTCAGCAGGGCTTTGACGAGAGACGACTTGCCCGTGCCGCGCGCGCCGGTGAGCAGCACGTTGTTCGCCGTGCCACCGCGCACGAATTGAAGTGTGTTCTGCCGGATGCGCTGCTTCTGGTCTGAGATGCCGAGCAGGTCAGCAAGCGTGATGCGCTGAAAGTTGGGAACGGGATGCAACGTGCGTTGTTGGTGATCCCAGCGGAACGCCGCGGCAGACCGCCAATCAGGCGACTGCGGCTGTGCGCCGGGCAATATGTTCTCCAGACGGGAAAGCAGCCCTTCGGCGCGATTAAGGAAGCGGTCGAGTTTGTCCATGTTCAAGCGTCCAGAATGAAACCAGCCGTCATTCCCGCGCAGGCGGGAATCCAGCAGTAGCAAAGATTGCTGCGTAGCAGACAAACAGACTTTGTTTCACTACGCGAGGTTGTTCAACTATCCGGATTCCCGCTTGAGCGGGAATGATGAACTAGCTTCGGTAGCTTGCGTTGATCTTGACGTAGTCGTAAGAGAAGTCGCACGTCCACAGCGTGGCATTCACCGCCCCGCGATTCAGCACCACGCGGATGGTGATGTCGCTCTGCTTCATCACACGCTGGCCGTCTTCTTCCTGGTAGCTGGCGGCGCGCCCACCGTTCTCCGCGACCAGCACGTCATCGAGATACAGCTTGAGCGCGGCGACATCCAGATCGCCCACGCCGGCATAGCCGATGGCTGCCAGGATACGACCGAGGTTGGGGTCTGAGGCGAAGAACGCGGTCTTGACCAGCGGCGAATGCGCGATGGCGTAGCCGATCTTCTTGCACTCGGCTTCGTCGCGACCGCCTTCGATCTTGATGGTGATGAACTTGGTCGCCCCCTCGCCGTCACGCACGATGGCTTGGGCAAGGTGCGTCGCCACTTCGGTGACGACCGCCTGCAATTGCGCATAGCCCGCACTGCCGGCATCGGTGATCTCCGCGCCGCTCTTACCGGTGGCGATCAGCATCAGCGCATCGTTGGTGGAGGTGTCGCCGTCCACGGTGATGCAGTTGAACGAACGGTTGGCCGCTTCGCTCACCATCTGTTGCAGCAGCGGCTGCGCCACGGCGGCGTCGGTGGCGATGTAGCCCAGCATGGTGGCCATGTTCGGATGGATCATGCCGGAGCCTTTGGAGATGCCGGTCACGGTGACTGTCTTGCCGCCGATCTGCACCTGCTTCGACATCGCCTTGGCGACGATGTCGGTGGTCATGATCGCATGCGCGGCGTCGAACCAGTTGTCCGCGCGCATGTTCGCGACCGCCGCCGGCAAGCCTGCAGCGATCTTATCCACGGGCAGCGGTTCCATGATGACGCCGGTGGAGAACGGCAGTATCTGCGAGGCCTTGCAGCCCAGCAGGCCGGCCAGCGCCGCACAGGTGGCACGCGCGTCGCGCATGCCCTGTTCGCCGGTACCCGCATTGGCATTGCCTGTATTGACCACGAGGGCGCGGATGCCCCCACCCTGCGCTAGATGCTCGCGCGCAACGGTCACCGGCGCGGCACAGAAGCGATTGGTGGTGAACACACCCGCGACGCGAGCACCCTCGTCCAGTTGCATCACCAGCAGATCCTTGCGCCCGGGGCGCTTGATGCCCGCCTCGGCGATACCCAAAGAAACACCCGCGACGGGCAGCAGTTCGCCCGCGGCGGGCGTAGTCAGATTGACCGGCATGAATTATCCTGATTCAGATATTGGAGCTGGTAGCCCGTAGCTTGTGGCTGGTAGCGAAACCCTGCTTTATAGCTACGAGCCACCCGCCACAAGCTACAAGTCGATTAATAACGGCCGTGAGTACGGTAGATGTAATTGCTCAGTTCGGCGGACTGCACGTTCACGCGCCGCACGATGCCGTGCATGTTGCGCGCCACGCCGCGCATCACCTTGTATACGATCATCGGGTGCGAGTTGATCAGGGATTCGAACCTGGCCCGCTCCAGGCTCAGCACCTTGGTGTTGCCAACCGCATACAGTGCCGCGCTGACCTGCGAAGCGGCACCACCAACAAAGGTGATCATGCCCGCCAGGTCACCCGGCTTGAGGACGTGAATGGTGGACTCGCCTTCGCCGCTCTGGAGCCTCACCTCGATGTCGCCGTGAGCCAGGATGTACAGATTGTCCGGATGATCCCCGTTGGGCTGGACGATTGCCTCGCCCGCCTTGTAGTCGCGGACCTCGAACAGTCCGGCGAGGATATCCACTTCCGCATCGCTCAGTTCCTCGGTAATGGTTGAGGTACGCAGCGTATCAATCACTAATGACATCTCGTTCTCCCTTTCGCTTTTTTTAGTTCAATTTACCATGGCACTGCTTGTATTTTTTGCCTGATCCGCATGGACAGGGATCGTTGCGACCGACTTTCTGTCCATCGCGCACAAACGGTTGATGCTCCCCATCGGTTGACTGATCCGGCTGGCCCAGCGCCTCATCGTAATCGGCGTGATGATACTGCACATTTTCCGGTGCTGGGGAGGCTTCTACCGATTCCACATCAGCCTGGTCGCGCACCTGCACCGTCATCAGCACCTGCGTCACTTCGCGCTTGATCGCCTCCAGCATCATGGCGAACAGCTCGAACGCCTCGCGCTTGTATTCCTGCTTGGGGTTTTTCTGCGCATAGCCGCGCAGGTGGATGCCCTGGCGCAGATGATCCAGCGCCGCCAAGTGCTCGCGCCAGTGCTGATCCAGGCTCTGCAGCATGATCACGCGCTCATAGTGGTGCATCTCCGGCCCGACCAGACCCACCTTGGCCTGGTACGACTGCCGCGCATGCTCGGCGATGCGCTCGCGCAAGCCCGATTCATCCAGCTGTTTTTCCTCCTCCAGCCAGCGCACCAGCGGCAGTTCGAGACGGAACTCGGCGGCCAAAGCCTTCTCCAGACCGGGCACATCCCACTGCTCTTCCATGCTGTGCGGCGTGATGTATTGGCTGACCGTATCCTCCAGCACGCCGTCGCGCATCGCGGCGATGGTCTCGGAAATGTCGCTGCTCTCGAGCAACTCGGCGCGCTGCTGGTAGATCACCTTGCGCTGGTCGTTGGCGACGTCGTCGTACTCCAGGATCTGCTTGCGCATATCGAAGTTGCGCGCCTCGACCTTGCGCTGTGCGTTCTCGATGGCGCGCGTCACCCAGCTGTGCTCGATGGCCTCGCCCTCGGGCAGCTTGAACTTGTTCATGATCGCCGCGACGCGGTCGGAGGCGAAGATGCGCAGCAGCGGGTCTTCCAGCGACAGGTAGAAGCGACTCGAACCGGGATCGCCCTGGCGACCGGAGCGCCCGCGCAACTGGTTGTCCACGCGACGAGACTCGTGGCGCTCGGTACCGATGATATGCAGGCCGCCGCTCTTCAGCACCTGCTCGTGCACCTGCTGCCACTCGGCCTTCAGTTGCGCGATGCGCTGTTCCTTCGTGGCGTCGTCCAGGCTCTCGTCAGTGCGGATCTGATCGACCTGCTTCTCGACGTTGCCGCCCAGCACGATGTCGGTACCGCGGCCCGCCATGTTGGTGGCGATGGTGACCATCTTGGGACGCCCGGCCTGTGCGACGATCTCCGCCTCGCGCGCATGCTGCTTGGCGTTCAGCACCTGGTGCGGCAGTTTTTCCTTTTCCAGCAACTGCGCCAGCAATTCGGAATTCTCGATCGAGGTCGTACCCACCAGCACCGGCTGGCCACGCTCGTAGCAATCCTTGATGTCGACGATCACTGCGCGGTATTTTTCCGCGGCGGTGAGGTACACCTTATCCATCTGGTCGTTGCGGATGGTCGGGCGGTGTGGCGGGATGATCACCGTCTCCAGGTTGTAGATCGACTGGAACTCATACGCCTCGGTATCCGCCGTACCGGTCATGCCGGCCAGCTTGTGATACATGCGGAAGTAGTTCTGGAAGGTGATCGAGGCCAGTGTCTGGTTCTCCTTCTGGATCGCCACGCCTTCCTTCGCCTCCACCGCCTGGTGCAGGCCGTCGGACCAGCGCCGACCGGCCATCAGTCGCCCGGTGAATTCGTCCACGATGACCACTTCGCCGTTCTGCACCACATAGTGCTGATCGAGGAAATACAGGTTGTGCGCGCGCAACGCTGCGTACAGGTGGTGGATCAGCGAGATGTTGGCCGGGTCATACAGGCTGCCACCCTCCGGCAGCAGTCCTGCCTGTGCCAGCAATTCTTCGGCGTGCTCGTGCCCGGTCTCGGAGAGCAAAATCTGGTGACTCTTCTCGTCCACGCTGAAATCGCCGGGGCTGTTCTCGTCTGCCTGGCGGCGCAATTGCGGCGCGAGTTTGTCCATGCGCAGGTAGATATCGACGTTGTCTTCGGCCTGACCGGAGATGATCAGCGGAGTGCGCGCCTCGTCGATCAGGATCGAGTCCACCTCGTCCACGATAGCGTAGTTGAGCGGCCGCTGGTAGCGCTCGCTGGCGTGGGTCGCCATATTGTCGCGCAGGTAGTCGAAGCCGAATTCGTTGTTGGTGCCGTAGGTGATGTCGGCGGCATAGGCCGCCTGTTTCTGGTCGTGAGGCATCTGCGACAGGATCACCCCCACCGACAGGCCCAGGAAGCGGTACAGCCGGCCCATCCATTCCGCGTCGCGGCTGGCGAGGTAATCGTTCACCGTCACCACATGCACGCCCCTGCCCGAGATCGCATTCAGATAGGCAGGCAGGGTCGCCATCAGGGTTTTGCCCTCACCGGTGCGCATCTCGGCGATCTTGCCGTAATGCAGCGTCATACCGCCGATCAGCTGCACATCGTAATGGCGCATGCCGAGCGCACGCTTGCTCGCCTCGCGCACGACGGCGAAAGCTTCCGGCAGGATCGCGTCGAGCGATTCGCCGTTGGCAAAGCGTTGTCTGAAACTCTCGGTCTTCTGGCGCAGCTCGTCATCGCTCAGCTTCGCGACATCGGCCTCCAGATTATTGATGGTCTGGACAGTGGCGCGGTACTGCTTGAGCAGGCGGTCGTTGCGGCTGCCGAAGATGCTTTTCAACACTTTGGAAATCATGTTCTCGTTTTCTCTGCGCAAAAAATAAAAGGGTGAGGCGATTCATCACCTCACCCCCGGACATCACTGCCTCGCCATCAACCGTGCGCTTCCTGCAGGAAGCGCACGGGATTCTGGGCGATACCCTTATAGCGGACTTCAAAGTGCAAGTGACTGCCGGTGGAGCGCCCGGTGCTGCCGACTTCGGCGACCTTCTCGCCGCGCCGCACCACCTGACCCACCTTGGCCAGCAAGCGCGAAGCATGCGCATAGCGCGTCACAATGTCATTGCCGTGATCAATCTCGATCATATTACCATACTGGGGGTGGTAATCCGAGTAAGCTACTACGCCGCCTGCCGAGGCGCGGATGGATGTCCCCTCCGGCACCATGAAGTCGACCCCCTCGTGCATCGCGCTCGCCCCGGTGAACGGGTCGAGTCTCCAGCCGAAGTTCGACGAAGAGAAACCCTCGGCGATCGGTGGGATCGACGGCAACAGCTTGTGACTCAACTGGTTCTGCTGCAGAAGGGTCTCCAGTGCCACCAGCTTGTCGCTGCGGTCGTTCACCAACTGGGTCAGCGTGTTGAGTTGCTGCTCCAGCGTCGCCGCCGACATCTGCTGCGGATTCAGCGTCACCAGCGGACCGCCCTGTGCGGGCGGCTGATCGAAGCGGAATTCATCCGGCTTCATGCCGGACAACTTGGCCAGGCGCGCACCCAGCGCATCCAGGCGCTGCAATTGCGCCTGCATCTGCCCGACGCGGGCCGCCATCGCATCCAGACTGCTGTTCACGTAGGAATCCCGCTTCTGGCGCTCCTCGCTCTGGATCCTGGACAGCAAGGCGCGCACACCGTCGTTCAGGCCTTCCGGCGCAAAACGAGCCAACGCGTACTGCAAGGTAAAGGTCGCCACCCAGACCATCACGGACACCAGCACCACCAGCAGCATGATCTGCCAGGTACCCAGCGTGATGCTGCGGGATTTTGCCAAGCGATTGGAAACTAGAATAATATTCACGCTCCCCCTCCTAACTTATTATGGTTGCTTATAACTTCGTGGCGCATCGATTCGGAACACTACTAAGCGGCAGCCCGGAGCTCCGCCCGCTCGTCTCCAGAGCCCAGGCCCTGTCAGCGCTGCAACGCCATTTTGCAGGCGTCGCACCGTCCTATCTTGCGCAATCGAGCATGGTATCGGGCCTGCAATTCGGCACCCTCACTGTCGTTGTCGCCAACGCCACTGTCGCCGCCAAGCTGCGGCAACTTGCGCCGGAACTTGTTGTTTTATTGCAAAACAGGGGCTGCGAGATTAGCGGAATCCGCGTCAAGGTGCAAGTTTCCGTCGCCCCCGTCCCGCGCAAAAACACCCCGCGCCAACTGAGCAGGACGGCACGCAATGCCCTGGATGGCCTCAGCGCGAGCCTGGAGGAATCGCCGCTCAAACAGGCACTTGAGAAGCTGGCCCGCGACTAAAGAAATACCCGCCAGCCGGTCAACACATAACGCTCCAGCACGAACAGCAGTCCGGACACCAATAGCACCAGCACGGCAAAGCGCACCGTCTGCCACGCGAAGCGCAGATAACGGCGGTCACGCGTGAAGATGTACATCCCGCCGCCGAGCACTACCAGCAGGATGACAAGTACAAAGAACAAACGCAGGATCAGCATAAACCCCCCGTTCTTTACCGCAGCTAGGTGGTTTGCAACTGCAAGCGCAGGAACGACGGGGCATCCTCCACGCTATCGAAAGTGACGAACTCCCACGCTTGCTCGTCGGCAAGCAGGGCGCGCACCAGCGCATTGTTCAGGGCATGGCCGGATTTGAAACCGGAGAACGCGCCGATCAGCGGATACCCCAGCATGTAGAGATCGCCGATGGCGTCGAGCACCTTGTGCTTGACGAACTCGTCCTCGAAGCGCAGGCCGTCCGCATTCAGCACGCGGTAGTCATCCATCACGATGGCGTTATCCAGGCTGCCGCCCAGCGCCAAACCCTGCGCGCGCATGTTCTCGACATCCTGCATGAAGCCGAAAGTGCGTGCACGGCTGATATCGCGCACGTAGGACTCCTCCCCCAGATCGACCGTGACATGCTGCTTGGTGTTGGCAAAGACCGGATGGGCGAAGTTGATGGTAAAGGTCAGCTTGTAGCCGTTATAGGGATCGAAGCGCACCCACTTGTCGCCCTGCTTCACCTCGATGCTTTTCTTCACACGGATGAATTTCTTGGCGGCGGACTGCTCCACGATACCCGTCGACTGCAGCAGGAAGATGAACGTACCGGCACTGCCGTCCATGATCGGCACTTCGGCACTATCCAGATCGACGTAGGCATTGTCGACCCCCAGGCCGGCAAATGCCGACATCAGGTGCTCGACGGTGGCGACGCGCACGCCGTTCTGCTCCATGCAGGTGGAAAGCCGCGTGTCGTGCACCAGATCGGCGCGCGCACGAATCTCCTCCACCGGCTTGACGTCCACTCGGCGGAATACGATCCCGGTGTTGACCGGGGCGGGACGCAGCCCGAGCGTGACCTTCTCGCCGCTGTGCAAGCCGACGCCCGTCACGCTGACGGAGCCCTTCAATGTGCGTTGCCTAACCATCGGTGTCTTGAGCGATGAAATCATGGGGCGATTTTACCACGCCCACTATCCTCGCTCCCCGCCCCCGTTAGTCTGCCTGCTTGCGCAGGAACGACGGGATGTCGAGCATGTCCATGCCGGACTTCTCCATCGCATCGATGGTCTCGCGGCGGCCGCGGCGCATCACGGCCGGGGTATCCAGCTCGCTGTAGTTCACTCCCGGGTTGCTGGTGGCGAACGGCTCGTTGTCGGTACCGGTGCGCTGGTAGGTAGTCTCTTCGCCGCGATACACCACTTCCGGCTTCGTCTGCTTGCGTGCCAGCGGTGCGCCCAGGCCGGTTGCCACCACAGTGACGCGCAACTCGTCGCCCATCGCCTCGTCGAACACGGAACCCACGATCACGGTCGCTTCTTCTGCGGCGAACTGTACGCACTCCATCACGTCGTCGATCTCCTTCAGCTTCAGGTTGCTCGAGGAAGTGATGTTCACCAGCACGCCGCGCGCGCCGGACATGTTCACGTCTTCCAGCAGCGGGCTTGCGATGGCGCGTTCTGCAGCGGTGCGCGCGCGGTCAGCGCCGTTGGCGATTGCGGAACCCATCATCGCCATACCGTTTTCCGACATCACGGTGCGAACGTCGGCGAAGTCCACGTTGATCAGACCGGGCACGTTGATGACCTCGGCGATGCCCGCGACTGCACCCTGCAGCACGCCGTTGGCGGCCTTGAATGCTTCCGGCACGGTGATGTCGTTGCCCAGCACTTCCATCAGCTTGGAGTTCGGCACGATGATCAGCGAATCGACATGCTCGTGCAGCGCCTCGATACCGGCCTTGGCGAAACGCATGCGGTTGCCTTCGTAGGTGAACGGCTTGGTGACCACCGCCACGGTGAGGATGTCCAGCTCGCGCGCGATCTGTGCGACGATGGGTGCCGCACCGGTGCCGGTGCCGCCGCCCATACCAGCGGTGATGAACACCATGTTCGCGCCGGCGATCAGTTCCTTGATGCGCTCGCGGTCTTCTTCCGCCGCAGCCTGGCCGACCGACGGCTTCGCGCCCGCGCCCAGGCCCTTGGTGATGTTTGCCCCGATCTGCAACTGGGTGCGCGCCTTGCTGCGCTTGAGAGCCTGTGCATCGGTGTTGATGGCGATGAACTCCACCCCCTGCACGCCCTGCTCGATCATGTGATCGACCGCGTTGCCGCCGCAGCCGCCCACGCCGATCACCTTGATCACCGCATCCTGAGTTTGCGCTTCCATGATTTCAAACATCGTTATTCTCCTTTTCGTAATTGCAAAACAAACCCTGAACCTGCCAAAACCCAAACGCTAAAAATTACCCTGGAACCATGCCTTCATCTTCGCCAACACGTCGCTGAATGAACCCGACTGCGCACGCGTTTCCTCGGTGCGCTGGAAGTGCTCCAGCCCGTACAGCAACAGGCCGACGCCGGTCGCCATGCGCGGTGTCTTCACCACGTCCGAAAGGCCGCCGACGTACTTGGGGATACCCAGGCGCACCGGCATGTGGAATATCTCTTCGCCCAGCTCGACCATGCCCTGCATCGCGCTGCTGCCGCCGGTGATGACGATGCCGGACGACAGCAGGTCCTCGAAGCCGCTGCGGCGCAGCTCCTGCTGCACCAGCGAATACAGCTCCTCGACGCGCGGCTCGATAACCTCTGCGAGGGTCTGGCGCGACAGCATGCGCGGCCCGCGCTCGCCCACGCCCGGCACTTCGATCGCGCCGTCGTCGGCCAGCTGGCGCAGCGCACAACCGTGCTTGATCTTGATGTCTTCCGCATCCTGCGTCGGCGTGCGTAGCGCCATCGCGATATCGTTGGTGATCTGGTCTCCAGCGATGGGGATCACTGCGGTATGGCGGATCGCACCGCCGGTAAACACGGCGATATCGGTGGTGCCTCCGCCGATATCGACGATGCACACGCCCAGTTCCTTCTCGTCCTCTTCCAGCACTGCCTTGCTCGATGCCAGCGGCTGCAGGATCAGCTCGTTCACTTCCAGCCCGCAGCGGTGGATACACTTCATGATGTTCTGCACCGCAGCGACCGCGCCGCTGACGATGTGCACCTCCACGTCCAGGCGCATGCCGCTCATACCCAGCGGCTTCTTGATGCCGTCCTGTCCGTCGATGCTGAACTCCTGTTCGAGGATGTGCAGAATCTGCTGGTCGCCCGGCAGACTGATCGAGCTTGCAGTCTCGACCACGCGATCGATGTCGGTGACCGCGACCTCCTTCTCCTTGATCTTCACCATGCCGCGCGAATTGATGCCGCGGATATGGCTGCCGGCGATGCCGGTATAGACCTCGTGTATCTTGCAGTCGGCCATCAGCTCGGCCTCTTCGAGCGCGCGCTGGATCGCGCCGACAGTGGCCTCGATGTTGACCACCATGCCCTTCTTCATGCCGCTAGACTCGTGCATGCCCATGCCGATCACTTCGAGCATGCCGTCCGGCTTCACCTCGCCGACGATGGCCACGATTTTGGACGTACCGATATCCAGACCGACCACCAGGTTCTTGGCATCCTTGCTGTTTCTACTCATCTCTGTTCTCCACTGCCTGCTAACCGTTTAACGCACCGCCCAGCGCAAAGCCGTTGCGGTAACGCAAATCCACATATCTCACCGAACCCTCCATCGCCGCAAGGCTGTATGGGTACACCGAAACGAAGCGCGCCAAGCGCTGTTCCATCTCCTCGCGCCCCAGTTCCAGCACCATGCCGTTGCTCAGGTGCAGCTGCCAGGCATGCCGCGGCGTCAGCGCGATCTGCGCGACTTTCAGGTTCAGCGCAGCGAGTTGCTGGCCGAATTCGCCGTAGCGCTGCTTGATCTCGAATGAATCGCCGTCCTGTCCGATGAACGCCGGCAGCGTCTCTTCACTGTAGGCGTTGAACACCTCGCCCTGCATATTCACCAGCGCATCGCCGTTCCAGCGCGCCAGCACCTGATGCTCTTCCAGCTGCACAACCAGCCGATCGGGAAACTCGCGCCGGATACTGACGCTGCGCACCCAGGGCAATTGCTCCAGCGACTGCCGCAGGCGCTCGATGTCCACGGTGAAGAAGTTTCCATCGATCTCCTTGCGCGCCACCTTCAGCACATCCTCTGGAACCACCCGCTGCGGCGCTGCATTCAGACGCACGCTGTGCAGCGGGAACAGCCCCGGCAGATGCACGGCATACCAGACCGCGCCGGACAACACCGCCAGCACGCTGAAAGAGATCAGCGCGTTGGCGATGTTGCGCAGCAGCGGCGCGTTATCCCACATGCGCCAGCTCCAGCACCTTCACCACCAGCTGTTCGAAACTGATACCTGCCTGCCGCGCCGCCATCGGCACCAGGCTGTGGTCGGTCATACCCGGCGAGGTGTTGATCTCCAGCAGGTAGGGCTGACCGCTCTCGCTCATCAGGAAATCCACGCGCCCCCAGCCCTGTCCGCCAATCAGCGCGAACGCCTGTTTCGCGAGGTGCTGCATCTCCGCTTCCTTTTCCACGCTCAGGCCGCACGGGCACAGATAACGGGTGTCGTCGCGCAGGTATTTCGCCTCGTAGTCGTAGAACTCGTTGGCCGGCTCGATCTTGATGACCGGGAGCGCCGTGTCGCCCAGGATCGCCGCAGTATATTCACCGCCGCCGACGAAGCTCTCCGCGATCACCAGCTTGTCGTGCTTCGCCGCCTCGCGGTATGCCGCCTGCAATTCCTCTACCGACTTCGCCTTGCTGATGCCGACACTGGAACCTTCGTTCGCGGGCTTCACGAATATCGGCAAGCCGAGTTTCGCGACCACCGCGCCCCAATCGCTGTTTTCGTTCAGCAGCGTATACGCGGGCACCGGCAGGTTCGCCGACTGCCACACCAGCTTGGTGCGCCACTTATCCATACCCAGCGCGGAAGCCAGCACGCCGCTGCCGGTATAAGGAATGCCCAGCAACTCCAGCGCGCCCTGCACCGTGCCGTCCTCGCCACCGCGCCCGTGCAGCGCGATGAACGCGCGGTCGTAACCCTCATCCTTCAACGCCTGCAGGCTCTGCACCGCCGGGTCGAACGCATAAGCATCCACGCCGCTGCGCTGCAACGCGGCCAGAACCGCCGTACCGCTCTTCAACGACACCTCGCGCTCAGCGGAACGTCCGCCGAACAACACCGCTACTTTTCCAAATCGTTTCACTTTGCCTCTCCAATAATCCTTACCTCGGGATGCAACTGCACCCCCGTCTGTGCGGCCACTGTCTGCCGCACTTCGTTGATCAGATTCTCGATGTCCGCTGCCGTCGCATCGCCGGTGTTGACGATGAAATTCGCGTGTTTCTCCGACACCTGCGCGCCGCCGATGCGCTTGCCTTTCAGGCCGCATTGCTGGATCAGCCGCGCTGCATGGTCGCCCGGCGGATTGCGGAACACCGACCCCGCATTCGGCAGGTTCAGCGGCTGGCTGGCGATGCGCTTCGACAACAGCTCCTTGATCTGCTGCCGCGCGGCCTCGCCGTCGCCTTGCTCGAACTTCATCGTTGCGGAGACGAACCACTCTTCCGCCGCTTTCCGCAATGCCAGATGGCGGTACCCGATCTCGTAATCCTGCGGCGTGCGCTCGATCAGCTCGCCGTTGCGCGTCACCACTTGCACGCGCAGCACTTTTTCCCAGATCTCGCTGCCGTAACAACCGGCGTTCATCGCCAGCATGCCGCCCACCGTGCCGGGGATGCCGGCGAAGAACTCCGCACCGCGCAAGTTGTGCAGCGAGGCGAAACGCGCCAGCTTCGCGCCCGGCACGCCGGCCTCGACGTAGACGCTGCCATCCGCTTCGAGGCGCAGCTCGCTCAAGGCACCGTGCATCAGCAGGACGGTCCCACGCAGCCCGCCGTCTCGCACCAGCAGGTTGCTGCCGAGGCCTACGGGATAGAGTGGCTCACCTGCAGGCAACGTGCGCATAAAGGCTACGAGATCGTTCAGGTCCGCGGGCCGGTACATACGCTGCGCATTGCCGCCCGCACGCCAGCTGGTGTGCTTGCGCATGGGCACGTCGAAGCGCAATTCGCCTCGCAAGCTTTCCGCAATGAATTGTCCCGGTTCGCTCATGTTCATTTCTGTACCAGCTGCCTGACCAGATTCGGCACGCCGCCGATCGAGCCCGCACCCATGGTGATCACTACGTCGCCGTCGCGCGCCATCTGCATGATGGCCTGAGGCATGTCGACGATCTGTTCCACAAATACGGCCTCGCTCTGTCCCGCCACGCGCAGCGCATGCATCAGCGCGCGTCCATTTGCAGCAACGATGGGCGCTTCGCCCGCCGCATACACTTCTGTCAGCAGCAGCGCATCCACGCTGCACAGCACCTTCACGAAGTCCTCGAAGAGGTCGCGCGTCCGGGTATAACGGTGCGGCTGGAACGCCAGCACCAGCCGCTTGCCCGGAAATGCGCCGCGCACCGCCGCCAGCGTCGCCTTCATCTCCACGGGGTGATGACCATAGTCGTCGAGCAAGGTGAACGATCCGCCGCTCGCGAGCGGAATCTCGCCGTAGCGCTGCATGCGCCGCCCCACGCCCTGGAATTCGGCCAGCGCGGCGACGATGGCGTCGTCCGCTACACCCACTTCAAGCGCCACGGCGATGGCCGCGAGCGCATTCAGCACGTTGTGCATGCCGGCCAGGTTGAGAGTGACATCCAGGTCTTTCGGCGTGCCGTTCTGCCGGCACTGCGCGGTGAAGCGCATCCGTCCCCCTTCGTGGCGCACGTTCACCGCGCGGATCTGCGCCTCTTCGCCGAAGCCGTAGGTAGTGATCGGCTTGCTGATACGCGGCAGGATGTCGCGCACGTTGGGATCATCCACGCACAGCATGGCGCGGCCATAGAAGGGCAGGCGCTCGATGAAATCGACGAAGGCCTGCTTCAGCTTCTCGAAGTCGTGCCCGTAGGTCTCCATGTGGTCGGCGTCGATATTGGTGACCACCGCGAGGATGGGCGAGAGGTACAGGAAGGAGGCATCCGACTCGTCCGCTTCTGCGACGATAAACTCGCCCGTGCCCAGGCGCGCATTCGCGCCGCTGCTGTTGAGGCGTCCGCCGATCACGAAGGTCGGGTCGTAGCCGCCCTTCGCCAGCACGCTGGTCACAAGGCTGGTGGTCGTAGTCTTGCCATGCGTACCTGCGACGGCGATGCCCTGGCGCAACCGCATCAGCTCGGCGAGCATCACTGCGCGCGGCACCACGGGGATGCGCCGCTCGCGCGCAGCGACCACTTCCGGGTTATCCGCCTTAACGGCGGTGGAGACCACCACAGCATCGACATCCCTAAGGTTGTCCGCTGCATGGCCTTGGTAAATGGTCGCGCCCAGCGTCTGCAGGCGCTGCGTCACCGCACTGTCTGCGAGATCGGAGCCACTCACCTTGAAGCCGAGATTGAGCAACACCTCGGCGATGCCGTTCATGCCCGAACCGCCGATGCCGACGAAATGGATGTTTTTGACTTTATGCTTCATCTCGAAACCCTATCTGTCCACGAAAAGCACGAAAGGACACAAACAAAATCCATGCAGCCCGAACAGTCCTTTTCGTGCTTTTCGTGTCTTTCGTGGACTGTGTTTTTCAGCCTCATATCTCGGCCAGCTCCTTGCACACGTTTGCCACGGCGAGCGCTGCATCGGCCTTCGCCACACTGCGCGCCTGTTGCGCCATTCCCAGTAATTTTTCACGGGTCAACTCGCGCAGCTGCTGGGCGAGCTTCTCTGCGTTCAGTTCCGTCTGTGGCAGCAGCACCGCCGCGCCGCGCTCGGATAGGAAGCGCGCGTTGTGCGTCTGGTGGTCGTCCACCGCGAACGGGAACGGTACCAGGATGCTGGCCACGCCAGCGGTAGCCAGTTCGGCAATGGTCAGTGCGCCCGCGCGGCAGATCACTAGGTCGGCATCCGCATAACAGCCGGCCATGTCGTCGAGGAACGGCCGGATATCGGCCTGCACGCCAGCGTTTTGGTAAAGCTGCTGCACCGCCTCGAAGTGCTGCTTGCCGGTCTGGTGCAACACGTTGGGGCGCACCTCCTCAGGCATCAAAGCAAGCGCCTGTGGCAGCACCTCGTTGAGCGCCTTCGCGCCCAGGCTGCCACCCACCACCAGCACGTTCAGACGCCCGCTGCGCGCACCATAGCGCTGTTGCGGATCGGCCAGCTTGGCGATGCTGCTTCGCACCGGGTTACCGCACCAGCTTGCCTTCGGCAGCACATCCGGAAAACCGCTCAATACACGCTGCGAAATGCGCGCCAGTACCTTGTTGCTCAGCCCGGCGATGGAATTCTGTTCGTGTATCACCAGCGGGCGGCGCAGCAAAGCAGCCATCACGCCTCCGGGGAAGGTGATGTAACCGCCCATGCCCAGCACCACATCCGGGCGGTGGCGGAATATCGCCGCCGCACTCTGTCCCAGTGCACGCAGCAGAGTGAACGGCAGCATCAGCTTGCGCATCACGCCCTTGCCGCGCAGTCCGGAGAAATTCACCCATGCGACTTCATAGCCATGCTTCGGCACCAGCTCGGCTTCCATGCTGCCCGGCGCGCCCAGCCAAGTCACTTTCCACCCCTGTGAGCGCAGGATGTCCGCGACGGCTAGCCCCGGCATGATGTGTCCACCGGTGCCGCCTGCCATGATCAGGATCGAGCGGTTGCTCATACCGGTAGCCCCCGCGCAACACGTCTGTTTTCATAATCGACCCTGAGCAACACCGCCGCGGCGATACAGTTCACCACCACGCCGCTGCCGCCGAAGCTGAGGAACGGCAGGGTCAGGCCCTTGGTCGGCAACACGCCCATGTTCACGCCGATGTTGATCATCGCCTGCACGCCCAACCACACGCCTATGCCCTGAGCGACCAGCGCGGCGTAGTAGCGTTCGAGGAAGGCGGCATGGCGGCCGATCTGGAAGGCGCGAATGACGAACAGCGCGAACAGCACGATCACCGCGGCCACACCGACCAGACCCAGCTCCTCGGCGATCACGGCCATCAGGAAGTCGGTGTGGGCTTCCGGCAGGTAGAACAATTTCTCCACGCTGCCGCCCAGGCCGACGCCGAACCACTCGCCGCGACCGAAGGCGATCAGCGCATGGGAAAGCTGGTAACCCTTGCCGAACGGGTCAGCCCACGGGTCCATGAAGCCGACCACGCGCTGCATACGGTACGGCGAAGAAAGGATTAGGGCGGCGAACGCCAGCGGCAGCGCCACCAGCAGCGCAGCGAACACCTTGCCGTTGAAGCCGCCCAGCCACAGCGTGCCCAGCGCGATGGCGCAGATAACCACGAACGCGCCCATGTCCGGCTCGAGCAGCAGCAGGCTGCCCACCAGCGCCATTACCACGAACATCGGCACGAACGCCTTCACGAACAGATGGCTCACCTTGTCCTTGCGCACCACGTAGCTCGCGGCGTACAGCACCGCAAACAGCTTCATCAGCTCGGACGGCTGCAGGTTGATGACAAACAGCGACAGCCAGCGGCGGCTGCCGTTGACCGACTTGCCGATGCCGGGAATCAGCACCAGCAGCAACAATGCGACTCCCACAACGAACAGGACAGGCGCGTAGTTCTTCCAGGTCTCGACCGGCACCTGGAACGCAAATACCCCGGCCGCCACACCCACGGCGATGAAGATGCCGTGGCGCATCAGGTAGTAGCTTGGCTGGTAACCGGTGAACTTGCTGCCTTCCGCCGTAGCGATCGAGGCGGAATACACCATCACCAAACCTATCGCGAGCAGACCGGCCAGCACCCACATCAGCAGTTCGTCGAACTGCGCCTGCGGCGGGCGGGTGCGCGTCCTGACCATCGAGACCATTACGCGGCCTCCTTTTGCAAATCACGCACCGCCGCGATGAACACTTCTGCGCGGTGGGCGTAATTGCGGAACATGTCGAAACTCGCGCACGCGGGGGACAGCAGCACCGCATCGCCATGTTGTGCCAGACGGGATGCCTGACGCACGGCATCGTCCATGTCCTTCGCGCGCAACAACTGTACGCCGCAGCCTTGCAGCGCAGCCTCAATCAGCGGCGCATCGCGCCCGATCAGCACCGCCGCACGCGCATGCTGCGCCACAGCCGGATTGAGCGGCGAGAAGTCCTGCCCCTTGCCCTCGCCGCCGAGTATCACCACCGCCTTGCGCCCCAGCCCCTTGAGCGCGGCCTCGGTCGCGCCGACGTTGGTGCCCTTGGAATCATCGTAGTAGGTGACGCCATCTATCTCGGCCACGCGCTCGACGCGATGCGGCAAGCCTTTGAAGCTGCGCAGCGCGGCCAAAAGCGCCGGCATCGGCAGGTCGATCGCACGGCACAGCGCCAGCGCGGCGAGCGCATTGGCGACATTGTGCAGTCCCGTCACTTGCAGCTCGCTGGCCCTGAGCAGGCGTTCGTCGCCTTGCACCAGCCAGATGTCTGCGCCGTCTTGAGCTATGCCCCAATCGCTTCCATTGCGCGGCGCATCCAGCCCGAAAGTCACGATACGCCGTCCCGGCAACGCCATACCCATGCTGCGCGCATCGTCGCGGTTCAGCACCTGCTCACCATCGCCCTGGAAAATTCGGGCCTTCGCCGCAGCATATTCATCCATTCCCGCATAACGGTCGAGATGGTCCTCGCTGATGTTCAGCACCGTCGCCGCATCGGCATTCAACGTGAACGTGGTTTCCAGCTGGAAACTGGACAGCTCCAGCACCCACACCTCGGGCTGTTTTTCGCCGCGCTGCATCACCACATCCAGCACCGCAGGCGAGATGTTGCCCGCCGCGACGACATCCTTGCCCGCCGCCTTGCACAGATGCTCGACCATGCTGGTGACCGTGGTTTTGCCGTTCGCGCCGGTGATGGCAATGACTTTGCCCAGCTTTCCGGTTGCCAATTGTTGCGCAAGCAATTCGATGTCGCCCTCGACAGTAATGCCGCGCGCGATGGCGCGCTGCACGAAGGGTTCGGCCATAGGCACGCCGGGGCTGATGGCGATACGGTCCACGCCTTGCAGCAGACTGTCGTCGAACGCGCCGCATCGCATCTCTGCCTTCGGGCAGTCGCGCTGCAACACATCCAGTCCCGGCGGATTGGCTCGGCTGTCGGCGACGCGCACGCGCGCGCCCTGCGCGCTCAGCCAGCGCGCAAGCGAGAGCCCGGTCTCGCCGAGACCTAGCACCAGCACCGATTTGTCTTTGAATTGCGTCATCTCAGCTTCAGCGTCGCCAACCCGACCAATACCAGCAACATCGTGATGATCCAGAAGCGCACGACCACCTGGGTCTCTTTCCAGCCCTTCTGTTCGAAGTGGTGATGCAGGGGCGCCATCAGCAGGATGCGTTTCCCTTCGCCGTATTTCTTCTTGGTGTACTTGAAGTACGACACCTGCAACATCACCGATACCGCTTCGACCACGAACACACCACCCATGATGAACAGCACCAGTTCCTGACGAACGATCACCGCTACAGTGCCCAGCGCCGCGCCCAGTGCCAGCGCGCCCACGTCGCCCATGAAGACCTCGGCGGGATAGGCGTTGAACCACAGGAAGGCCAGACCTGCACCGGCGATCGCCAGGCAGAACACCGCGAGCTCGCCCGCGCCGGGGATATAGGGCACGCCAAGGTATTTGGAGAACACCGCATGGCCCGCGACATAGGCAAAGATCGCCAACGCAGTGCTCACCATCACGGTGGGCAGGATCGCCAGTCCGTCGAGACCGTCGGTCAGATTCACCGCGTTGCTGCTGCCGACGATGACCAGATAGACCAGCACGATGAAGCCGATGGCTCCGAGCGGGAACACCAGGTACTTGAAGAACGGCACGATCAGTTCGGTCTGCGCGGGCAGGGTCGCGCTGTTCCACAGATAGATGCCGACTGCCAGCGCGATCAGCGACTGCCAGAACATCTTGGCCTTGGCCGATAGCCCCTTGGGGTTGCGATGCACCACCTTGCGATAATCGTCCACCCATCCGATGGCGCCCGTACCCAGTGTGGCGAACAGCACCACCCAGATATAGGGATTGTGCAGATCGCCCCACAGCAGCGTGGTGATGGCGACCGAAGTCAGGATCAGCGCGCCGCCCATGGTCGGTGTGCCGGCCTTCACCAAGTGGGTCTGCGGACCGTCGGTGCGCACCGACTGGCCGATCTTCATCGCCGCCAGCTTGCGTATCATCGCAGGGCCGACTGCGAAGCCGATGAGCAGCGCAGTCATTGCCGCCAGCACAGCGCGTAGCGTGATGTAGTTGAACACGCTGAAGAAGCGGATGTCCTGGGACAGCGATTGGGCTAGTGCGAGCAGCATTTTTCCTCCTGTGCGATGCAGTGCTGCACCACTCTTTCCATTTTCATGAAGCGCGAACCCTTCACCAGCACGGTGGTGTTCGCGTCCAGTTCCTTGTCTAGTTCGGACAGCAATTCCTCGATGCGTTCGAAATGCTGCGCGCCGCTGCCGAATTCACGCACGGCGTTGCGGCTCAGCTCGCCGAGCGCATAGAGCTTTTCGATGCCGGCGCGCTTCGCCTCGCCGCCGATCTCGGCGTGGAAGGCCGCTGCGCCATCGCCCAGCTCGCCCATGTCGCCCAGCACCAGCACGCGCTTGCCGCTCACTTGCGCCAGCACGCCGATGGCGGCGCGCATCGAGGCAGGATTGGCGTTGTAGGTATCGTCGATCAACGTTGCGCCCTGCCGCGCCGCCTTGCGCTGCAGGCGCCCCGTCACGCCCGCAAATCGCTGCAAGCCGTCTGCGATGGTTGCCAGCGGCACGTTCAGCGCGATGGCCGCGGCAGTCGCCGCCAGTGCGTTGCGAGCGTTGTGCGCGCCGGGTACTTGGAGCGTTGCATTGAACTCACCCTGCGGCGTCTGCACGTTGAGGCGCAAGCCGGTACCCTCCGGCTGCCACTTGCCGCAGACATCGGCACTGCAATCCAACGCGAACTCGATCAGATCATGCGTGCCCGCCAGTGTCCGCCACAGGGGGGCGTGGGCGTCGTCGGCATTGATCACCGCCGTGCCGTGATCGCGCAATCCGCCGAATATCTCGCCCTTGGCGCGCGCCACCGCCTCCACCGAGCCAAGCCCTTCCAGGTGGGCTCCGCTGGCATTGTTGACCAGTGCGACGTCGGGACTCGCGATCCGCGACAGGTAGTCGATCTCGCCGGGATGGTTCATGCCCATCTCGATCACGGCATAGCGGTGCCTCGCATTCAGCTGCAGCAGGGTCAGCGGCATGCCGATGTCGTTGTTGAAGTTACCCTTGGTCGCCAGCACCGCATCCTCGCTGCCCGCCGCCGCCCGCAGGATGCTGGCGAGCATTTCCTTGACCGTGGTCTTGCCGTTGCTGCCGGTGACTGCCGCCAACGGAATATCAAATTGGGAACGCCAGTACGCGGCCAATCGCCCCAGAGCAATGTGCGTGTCCTCGACCAGCAGAATCGAGGTGCATGAATCGATGGTTGATGAGCGCGCTTCATAACTGTCGGCATTGACCATGACGGCCACGGCGCCGGTCTGCATCGAAGGCACGGCAAATTCGTAGCCGTCGAAGTTTTCGCCGCGCAGCGCAATGAACAGATCGCCTGTCTTGATCTTGCGGCTGTCGGTGGACACCGCATCGAAGCGCACGTCTTTGCCGATCATGCGCGCATCGAGCGCCTTGGCGGCTTGCGACAGCAGCATCATGCCCGAGTCACTCATGCTTGAGCCCTCCATGCTTCCAACGCCAGTGCGGCGACGGCAACGTCGCTGAACGGATGCTTCACGCCGTTGATCTCCTGGTAGTCCTCGTGCCCCTTGCCCGCAATCAGGATGGTGTCGAGCTGGCTTGCCGAACCGATCGCGAGCGCGATGGCCGCGCCGCGATCGACCACGACCTCATGTTTGGATGCGTCCATGCCGTCCAGCACTTCGGCGATGATGGTTTGCGGATCCTCGCTGCGCGGGTTGTCGCTGGTGACGATGCTATGGTCGGCGAACCGCTCGGCGACCCGTCCCATCATCGGGCGCTTGCCGCGGTCGCGGTCGCCACCGCAGCCGAATACGCAGATCAGCCGGCCACCCGTCGCATCGCTCACCTCGCGCAGCGTCAGCAGCACTTTCTCCAGCGCATCGGGCGTATGTGCGTAATCGACGATCACCGTCGGCTGCGCGCTGCCGCCCAACCGCTGCATGCGCCCGGCGACAGGCTGCACCTTGGCCAGTGATCGCACCGCAGCATCCAGCGGAATGTCGCTCACCATCAGCACTCCCAGCGCGCCGAGCAGGTTCGCCGCGTTGAAGCGCCCAACCAGCGCGCTGTCGAGTCGCGCACTGCCCCAGCTGGAATGCACATCCAGCTGCAAGCCCTGCCCACTCATCTCTAATAGATGGCCGTACACCATGCGGATGCCGAGCCGCTCCGCCAACTTCAGCGCGTCATCCGACATGCCATAGCCGATGACTTCGGCATGTCCCTCGCACAGCTCTTCGGCGAGTTGTGCGCCGTAGGCGTCGTCTAGATTGAGAACGACGCACTTCAGTGTCTCCCAGTCGAACAGCTTTCGCTTGCTCGCCGCGTAGCTCTGCATGTCGCCGTGGTAATCGAGATGGTCGCGGCTCAGGTTGGTCAGCAGCGCTACGTCGAAGTGCACGCCATTCACCCTCCCCTGCGCCAGCGCATGCGAGGAAACCTCCATCGCCACGGCCTGCGCGCCGTCGCGCAGGTAATCCGCGAACAGCCCGTGCACACGGATCGCGTCCGGCGTGGTGTTCGCGCTGGGTTGAAGCTCTCCGGGGTAACCGTTGCCCAAGGTGCCGATCAGCGCGCATTTCCTGCCCGCATCGGCCAAGGCATTGGCGATCCAGTGGCTGGTGGAAGTCTTGCCGTTGGTGCCGGTCACGCCGACTACCCACAACGTCTCCGACGGCGCACCGCATACCGCATGCGCCAACCAGCCGGCCTTGTGGCGCAGGTCATCCACGGCAAGGTTGGGGACCTGCCACTCATCATTCCAGACAAAGCCGTGCGCCTCCCAGATCACCGCGTTCGCGCCCTGCGCAATGGCCTGCGCGATGAAGCGGCGGCCGTCGCTGTTCTCACCGGGATAGGCGACAAAAGTGTCGCCCAGCGTCACCGCGCGGCTATCTGTCACCAGTCGGGTTACAGGCACGCTCAGCTTGTTCAGCAGCTCAAGGGGAAAGGTCATACTTCCTCCTTGACGATGTCCGCCGACGGCGCGATGACGTTGTCCAGCGGCGCGTCGTTAGGCACGTTGAGCTCGTGCAGCGCCGCACCGGTTATCTTGCTGAACACGGGCGCGGCTACCAGGCCGCCGTAATACTGGCTGTTGTCGGGTTCGTCGATCATCACCGCCACGATCAGGCGCGGATCGGAAGCCGGGGCGAAGCCGACGAAGGATGCCACGTAGCGGCTCACATAGCGGCCGTTCTCCAGCTTTCGCGCGGTACCGGTCTTGCCACCCACGCGGTAGCCTGCCACCTGCGCCAGCGGCGCGGTTCCGCCGGGCTGAACCACCAGTTCCATCATCCCGCGCAAGGTGCGCGCCGTTTTGTCGGAGAACACCTTCTTGCCGGTCGCCGGTGTGTCGAGCTTGAGCAGCGACACGGGCTTCAGTTCGCCATCGTTGGCGAACACGGTATAGGCGCGCGCCAGCTGCAGCAGGTTCACCGACAGGCCGTGGCCGTAGGACATGGTCGCCTGCTCGATGGGCCGCCAGGTCTTGGGATCGCGCAGCCTGCCCGATGCCTCGCCGGGGAAGTTGCTGCCGGTCGACGAACCGAAGCCGCTGTCCGAGAAACTCTGCCACAACGTTTCGGAAGGCAGCATCAGGGCCATCTTGGCCGAGCCGACGTTGCTGGATTTCTGGATGACCTGCGCGACGGTCAGCATCGATTCGGGGTGCGAGTCGTGGATCGTGCGGTTGTTCACCGTAAATTTACCGTGCTCGGTGTTGATGACTGTCTCGGGACGCACCTTGCCGTTCTCGATGGCAGTGGCCACCGTGAACGGCTTCATGGTCGAACCCGGCTCGAACAGGTCGGCGATGGCGCGGTTGCGCATCGATTGAGGACTGACGGTGCCGCGGTTGTTGGGGTTGTAGCCTGGATAGTTTGCGAGCGCCAGCACCTCTCCGCTCTTCGCGTCGAGCACCACTACCGCGCCGGCCTTGGCGTGATGCTGCTTCACCGCATCGGCCAGTTCGCGGTAGGCCAGATGCTGCACGTTGGCATCCAGGCTGAGCGCGATGTCGCTGCCCGGCTTGGGCGCGTGCAGGCTGCCCGCATCCTCGACGATGCGTCCGCGCCTGTCCTTGATGACGCGCTGGCTTCCGGGTTTGCCGGCGAGCTGTTCCTGCATGGCCAGTTCCAGCCCTTCCTGGCCGTTATCGTCCTGACCGGTAAAGCCCAGCAGCTGCGCCGCCTCCTCGCCCGCAGGATAGTAGCGGCGGTATTCGCGTTGCATGGAAACGCCGGGAAGGTTCAGGCTCACCACCTTCGCGGCCTGATCGGGCGGGAGCTGGCGCTTGAGGTAGACGAAATCGCGTGAGGTATCGAGCAGGCGGCTCTTCAGTTCCTCGGTGTCCATGTTCAGGATCTGCGCAAGCTGCTTGACCTGTTTGTTGTCGGCCTCCACATCGGAGGGACTGGCCCACACCGACTCCACCGGCGTGCTGACGGCGAGCGGGTCGCCGTTGCGGTCGGTGATCATGCCGCGGTGCGCGCTGACCTCGATCACGCGGCTGTAGCGCTGGTTGCCCTTCTCCTGAAGGAAGTCGTTGTGGAAGCCCTGCAGGTACACGCCGCGCCCGATCAGGCCTGCCAGCCCGAGCAGCAACGCAACGAATAGCACGGTGGCGCGCCATCCGGGCAGTCTTGCCGGGATATCCTTGTTTGCGCTGGCCGCGTAATTCATGGCTGTTTGTCTGTTTGGCCGTTAGGCTCAACCCTTATAAATCGAACTTGCCCGTTGACGGGCAACTGCATCTGCAACTGCCTCGCCGCAATCTTTTCCACCCGCGCCGGGGTCGCCCAGGTACTGAGCTCCAGTTGCAACTGCCCCCATTCCACTTCCATCTGCTGCGCGTGCTCCTTTTCCTTCTGCAACTCGATGAACAGCTTGCGCGCCTTGTGCTGCGAGCTGACCACGCTCAGCGCGCACATCACCACCGCCGCCAGCAGCAGCACGTTCAACCCGCTACTGCCAGGCGACATCGCTGCGCTCCGCCACCCGCATCACGGCGCTGCGCGCCCGCGGGTTCGCCTGCAATTCCGCCTCGCCCGCGCGCACCGCCTTGCCGACCAGGCGCAACCGGCCCTGCGGCACTTCGCTCGCGCGGATCGGCACGTTACGCGGCAGCTTGTCGCCCTCGGCCATGTCGCGCATGAAGTGCTTCACCATGCGGTCTTCCAGCGAGTGGAAGCTGATCACCACGAGGCGCCCTCCTGCCTGCAGGTGCGCAACGCACTCGGGCAAGACGCTCTCAAGCTCTTCGAGTTCCCGGTTGAGATAAATCCGTATAGCCTGGAAAGTGCGTGTCGCCGGGTTCTGCCCGGCTTCACGGGTACGTACCGCCTTGCTAACCAGCTCGACGAGCTGCCGCGTGGTTTCGATCGGTTGGACCGCGCGCGCAGCAACAACCGCTCTTGCAATCTGCTTAGCAAACCGTTCTTCGCCGTAATCACGTACCACCTCCGCAAGCAATCCTTCATCCACCGACGCCAGCCACTCAGCTGCCGTCGCCCCCCTGGTGGTATCCATGCGCATGTCCAGCGGCGCATCGAAGCGAAAACTGAAACCGCGTGCAGCCTCATCCAGCTGCGGCGACGAAACCCCCAGATCGAGCAGGATGCCGTCCACCTTCTTCACCTTCATCTCGCGCAACACATCCGCCAGATGCTCGAAACCGCTGTGCTCGAGGTGGAAGCGCGCATCGCGCCATTGCCTGCCCACCGCGATCGCCGCCGGATCCTTGTCCAGCGCGATCAGCCTGCCGTTCGCACCGAGCCGTTCCAGTATCAGGCGGCTGTGGCCGCCGCGCCCGAAGGTTCCATCCACATAGACGCCATCCGGCTTGATCGCAAGCGCTTCGACGGCTTCACTCAATAAAACAGTCGCGTGGGCCAGGCCCTCGCTCACAAGGAGAACCCTTCCAGCTCCGGCGGCAACTCGCCCTCCATGAAGGACAGCGCTGCTTCCTGCTGCGCCTGCCACTTCTTCTCGTCCCACAACTCGAACTTGTTGCCCTGGCCGACCAGCATCACGTGCTTGTCCAGCGCGGCATAACTGCGCAGCGTCGGCGAGATCAGCACACGACCGGCGCCATCCATCAACACATCCTCGGCATGACCCACCAGCAGACGCTGCAAGGCGCGAATCTTCGGGTTGAGCGCGGAGAGCTTGAGCAACTTCTCACGGATCGGCTGCCACTCGGGCTGGGGATAAACCAGCAGGCAGCCGTCGGCATCGGCGGTCAGCACCAGCTGACCAGCACAATGCGCGAGCAGCATGTCGCGATACCGCGCCGGTATCGCGAGCCTGCCTTTGCTATCCAGATTGAGTTGAGCCGCTCCTTGGAACATCCTTTAATCCCACTTTCACCCACTTTTTACCACTTAGGCCCACTATATTGAAAAAAAACCAGCGGGTCAAGCGCAAAAACGGGATTTTCCTTTTTGGGACAAGGAGTTAGCGCGCACAGTTAAGGCAAAACAAATGTGCTTAAAAAGCAATGAATTGCACAAATAAGCTAAAGTGCTTTGTGATGGATGGACTAGATATTCACTGCCGTTGCCCCTGCTGAGGGCTTGGGATATGGTGCGCGGAGTTGTTAAGAAGTTGCTTTAGCTGCCGCCCGAGAAATTTTAGGCCGTCCTACCAGACACGAAGAAGATGCGATGGTGACTGATATTTGCTGTATTAGGCATACATTACCGCGCCATGAATTTGTTATCTAAATTACGCTAGCCATCACATAACGAAACAGACTATGCGCCTCATTTGTTTACTTGCAGCCATACTTCTTGCGACAGCGCAAACCGCATATGCAGAAGACTGGCTTAGTCACTACTACGAACATCCAACGCCAGAACGCTTTGTGACGGAAGTCCATGCATTGAGCAAAGCGGGCAACCTCTCCAATCCGAAGACTGCCGCTCTGATTTCGGTATTCCTAGGAAGAGTTATAGCGGCGAATCCGACACAAGTCGATAGTTGGCTAACCCAACTTGGTGATCTGAAGGGAGGCGACCGCCAGACGGTGCTGTTCGCAGCCAGCTTATCAGGGACTAAAGAAGCGCAGGCCTATCTTAGCCGCCAGTCGGACGCTGAAAAGTACCTAGGGAAGCCAATCGACATCAGAGCCCTTGAGCCAAATAACCCCACATTTTTGGACATGCTTTGGGCCGACTTCTTTGCAACTGGTGAAGCAGTGCCAATCAGGCGCATTGTTGTTGCACTTAACTACGACAAGTATTCCGGTGCGCTTGAACGGTACGCAAAGTCTGAAAAGACCGAGAAGGACCGCAACGATGCAATTCTTGAAGCGGTATTTAAGGCGGCGATGTGGTCGCTGGAATCCAATGCAAGACAACACCGTCGTGTTGGCGAAATTCTCGAGCAAACCTACTTCTCAGGAGGGTTAACTCAACCAGAACAAGTCTGGTTGTCAGCCATTCTTGCAAAGGCGATGCCCGAGAAATATGAACTCACTCGCACAGAGGTAGGCCAATGGACCTTCAAACGCAAATCAACTGTTCAGGGCACGACTGGTTGGCGAGACAGTGGCGGCAAGTCCGTTGCTGAGACGGAATCGATGAAGTCCAAGGATGACTTTGGAGGTTCCCTACTCGCGACGACGGATGAGGACTGGGAGAAGAAATGGAATACGCCTCCCGAAACTAAGCCGAATTTCAACAGGGCAGGGATAGTTCCTTACGGCAAGAAGATCTACATCCTTACATTTTTCGCAAACCCGAAGCTTGACCAACAGGGTAAGGCCAATGTGCTATGCGACTTCCGAATATTTGCGCCTACTGGCAAGGTCTCCCTCGAACAGAAAGATGTGACCTGCTTTACTGGAACTATTCAAGGGAGTCCATCCGCCCTGCGGTTGTCGGCTCCCGTAGTGGCCTTCTCCGGCGATCCGAATGACCCAGCGGGAACTTGGTCGGTCGAAGTGATGCTTCGAGATGCCGTACGGAACGTGGAACTTCCTCTTCGCACAACCTTCGAGCTGAGGCGACCGTGATGACCCAAGCGTAAAGGGGGCAGCTTCGCATTTGCTTGCACACCAAATAATAAGGGCGGGTTTGAAACCCGCCCCTACAGACTTCGCGAACAACCCATTGAAAGAAGTGAAGCTGGCCGATAAGCCGGGTTCTGTCGTGGACAGTCATTCCTCTAGGCGTTTCGTTACCTGACGCTCGAGCAACCTACCCGCTGGCGACGCGAGCAACGTCATGGCCAGCCTATTTGGTCTTGCTCCGGATGGGGTTTACCCTGCCACTGATGTTGCCACCAGCGCGGTGAGCTCTTACCTCGCCATTTCAACCTTACCTGATCTGCTTGCGCAGCCATCGGCGGTGTATTTTCTGTGGCACTTTCCATCGCCTCACGGCGTCCGGCCGTTAACCGGCATCCTGCTCTGTGGAGCCCGGACTTTCCTCTCCGTACAAGAAGTACGCAGCGACTGCCTAGCCAGCTTCGGTGCGGAGTTTAACACGTTAGGTTCCGCGAACCCGGGAGCCCTTCGACATAACCAGCGACTTGTCCGCTTGCGGGCTTAGTCGAATGGCTAGTAGTTTTATCTAGCTCAGGGCGAACGGGCTTTAGAGCTGCGTCAATCGGCCTCTTCGATCGGCAGAGACGGTGCAACGCCCGCGCGCACCGTCGCTTCGTCCAGCGCCGGGGAGCACAGCTCGATGAAGCGGTAGGCGAAGCTGCGCAGGTAATGGCCGCGCCGCAGGGCGATGTAGGTGGTGTTGGCGCCGAACAGGTGCGAGCATTTCAGCAGGCGCAGGTCGGTGTCCTTGGCCGGGTTGAATGCCATCGATGCGATGATGCCGATGCCCATGCCCAGTTCCACATAGGTCTTGATCACGTCGGCATCCAGCGCGGACATCACGATCTCCGGCGACAGCCCGGCATCGGCGAATGACCGGTCGATCTTGGCGCGGCCGGTCAGCCCTTCGTGATAGGTGACGATGGGATATTCGGCGATGTCCTTCAGCGTCAGCGGCTGCACCTTCTCCAGCGGATGCCCGGCGGGCACGATCACCGCGTGATGCCACGAGTAGTAGGGGAACGAATCCAGCCGGGTGACGTCGGCCAGCGCCTCGGTCGCCACACCGATGTCCGCCTCGCCGTTCAGCAGCATGGTGACGATCTCGTTCGGCCCTGCCTGGTGAAGCTTGAGGTGCACCTTGGGGAAGGACTTCTTGAATTCGGTGATCACCTGAGGCAGCGAATAGCGTGCCTGCGTGTGCGTGGCGACCACGGTGAGCTGGCCCTCGTCACGCTTGCTGTATTGCTCGACCAGGTTCTTGATGTTGTTCGCGTCGAGCAGGATGCGCTCGACGATCCCCAGCAATTCGCTGCCCGGCTCGGTAAGCCCGAGCAGTCGCTTGCCCTTACGCACGAACAGCTCCACGCCCAGCTCGTCCTCGAGGTCCTTGATGTGCTTGGACACGCCGGACTGCGAGGTGAACAGCGCGTTGCCCACCTCGGTGAGGTTGAAGTTGCAGCGCACCGCCTCGCGGATGATGCGCAATTGCTGGAAGTTCATTTCGGTTGCTCCATCATGGGTGATGAGACTCATTTGTAAGAGCACGCCCTGCGTGCGAATCGCGCCCAAGGGGCGCTCCTACACCCGGCTTACGCCTGCGCTCCCGCCTCGAACACGCGGAATTGCCGCGGCCTGATGAAGACCTTGTCGCCGCTAGCCAACGGCGCGGCATCGAAGCGCTCGCGACTCAATTCGATCTCGATGAACTCGCTGCTGCCGTCTGCCGCCACTTCCACGCGCACGATCGAACCGATGGCGCGCACCAGCTTGACCTCGACCGGCAAGGCCGTGTCGTCCTGCGGCGTGGCGCTGATGTCGATGTCGTGCGGGCGCACATACGCCACCGCTTCCTCGCCGTGATGCTCTGTCCATGGCGCATGGTCGCGGCTGTGGAACAGGTTCACGTTGCCGATGAACTGGTAGACGAATGGCGTGGCCGGCGCGGCATACACTTCGTCCGGCGTGCCGATCTGCTCGATCCTGCCTTTGTTCATCACCACCACGCGGTCGGCCACTTCCAGCGCCTCTTCCTGGTCGTGCGTGACGAAGATGCTGGTGATGTGCAGCTCGTCGTGCAGGCGGCGCAGCCAGCGGCGCAGTTCCTTGCGCACCTGCGCGTCAAGCGCGCCGAACGGTTCGTCCAGCAGCAGTATCTTCGGCTCGACCGCCAGCGCACGCGCTAGGGCGATGCGCTGACGCTGTCCGCCGGAGAGCTGTGCCGGATAGCGGTCATGCAGGAAATCCAGTTGCACCAGGTTCAGCAGTTCATGCACACGGCGCTTGATCTCGGCTTCGTTCGGGCGCTCTTTCTTCGGTTTTACCCGCAGACCGAACGCGACGTTCTCGAACACGGTCATGTGCCGGAACAGCGCGTAGTGCTGGAACACGAAACCGACGTTGCGCTCGCGTGCATCGCGCTGCTGCACATCTTCGCCGTGGAACAGCAGCTTGCCGGAATCGGCCAGTTCCATGCCGCCGATGATGCGCAGCAGCGAAGTCTTGCCGCAGCCGGAAGGGCCGAGCAGTGCCAGCAGTTCGCCGCTGTTCACTTCGAGGTTGATGTTGTCCAGCGCCTTGTAGCTGCCGAATTGCTTGTTAAGATTTTCAATCGTGATGCTCATGGTGATGCTCCGCTTTATGTAGGGGCGCGATTCATCGCGCCCTTGGTCAAATTTGAAATTCAGGGCGCGATGAATCGCGCCCCTACATACCTACGCTCCGTGATGCAAAGGTTCGCCGCTGCGTTTCGCCTGCCATTCGACCAGCGCCTTCACCAGCAGCGTGACCAGCGCCAGCAGAGCCAGCAGCGAAGCCACGCTGAAGGCGGCGACGAAGTTGTATTCGTTGTAGAGGATCTCAACGTGCAGCGGCATGGTGTTGGTCATGCCGCGGATGTGGCCGGACACCACCGACACCGCGCCGAACTCGCCCATCGCCCGCGCATTACAGAGGATCACGCCATACAGCAGGCCCCACTTGATATTGGGCAGCGTCACGCGCCGGAAGGTCTGCCAGCCGGATGCGCCAAGCGATACTGCGGCCTCCTCCTCTTCCTTGCCCTGCGCCTGCATCAGCGGGATCAACTCGCGCGCGATGAAGGGGAAGGTGACGAAGATGGTGGCGAGCACGATGCCGGGTACGGCGAAGATCAGTTTGATGTCGTGTTCCTGCAGCCACGGACCGAACCAACCCTGCGCGCCGAACAGCAGCACATAGACGAGGCCGGATACCACCGGACTCACGGCAAACGGCAGGTCGATCAGCGTGATCAACAAGCTCTTGCCCTTGAACTCGAACTTGGCGATGGCCCAGGCTGCGGCCACGCCAAACACCAGATTGGCAGGCACCGCGATGGCGGCGGCGATGAAGGTCAGCTCGATCGCCGACCAGGCGTCCGGCTCTTTCAATGCGGACAGGTACAGCTCCCAGCCTTTGCTGAAGGCCTCGATGAATACCGTCGCCAGCGGCAGGCCGAGGAACAGCACAAGATAAGTCAGCGCCACGCCGATGAGCAGCAGCGTCACGCCCGCAGATTCGCGCGTAGAGATTCTTCTTTGTGTCGTTTGAGCAGACATCAGCGTGTCCCCTTTCTTGAACTCCACCATTGCAAGGCATTAATGCTCAGCAGCAATGCGAACGAAATCAGCAGCATCACCACCGCGATCGCCGTCGCGCCTGCGTAGTCGTATTGCTCCAGCTTGGCGACGATGAGCAGCGGCGCGATCTCGGAAATGAACGGCATATTGCCCGCGATGAAGATCACCGAGCCGTATTCGCCGATGGCGCGCGCGAAGGCCAGCGCGAAGCCGGTGAGCAGCGCGGGAAAGACTGCGGGAAAGATCACGCGGCGGAACACATCCCAGCGCCCAGCCCCGAGACTGGCCGCCGCTTCCTCCACCTCGGCCTCGACGTCCGCCAGCACCGGCTGCACCGTGCGCACCACGAACGGCAGGCCGATGAAAGTGAGCGCGACCACGATGCCCAGCGGCGTGTACGCCACTTTGATGTCATGCGCGGCGAAATACTGGCCGAGCCAGCCGTTCGGCGCATACAGCGTCGCCAGCGTGATGCCCGCCACCGCGGTGGGCAGCGCAAACGGCAAATCCACCAGCGCATCGACGATGCGCTTGCCGGGGAAGCGGTAGCGCACCAGCACCCAGGCCACCACCAGGCCGAAGAAGGCGTTGATGACCGCCGCCGCGAAGGATGTGACGAAGGTCACGCGCAGCGAAGCCACCACGCGGTCGCCGGTCGCGACATCCCAGAAGCCGCCCCAGCCCAGCGTCGCCGTCTTGAAGAACAGCGCGGACAGCGGGATCAGCACGATCAGCGAGAGATAGAGCAGCGTAAAACCCAGCGCCAGATTGAAACCTGGCAGCACGCTATGGGCTTTGAATCGAGACATCGCTTATTCCTGTAATTGGATAAGCGCGCAGTCTATCCACGATTAGTTAGATATAAAAATGAATAATTCTTATTTCTTTATCGATAAATGGAATAAAGAAAGCGCGGCGACTAAGCCGCTTCCATCACCCACTGCTGCGCCGCTGCCGGACGGCCGAGCAGGTAGCCTTGCACCAGGTGTACCCCGGCATGCCGCGCCAGTTCGAGTTGGCTTTGGGTCTCGATGCCTTCCACAACCACTTCCGCCCCCAGTTCGCGAACGATCTCCACCAGCTTGGGCAGGATGCGCTGCAGCCGTGGATTGACCTCCGCCTGCTGGATGATGCCGCCGTCCAGCTTCACGTATTCCGGCGACAGCGTCCACAACCGCTCCAGATTGGAATGTTCCTTGCCGAAATCGTCGATGGCGATCCGGTAGCCGCGCTCGCGATAGTTCGCGATGGCCGCAGCCAGGAGCTTCTCCTCGCTCACCGCACTCTCGTTGATCTCGATCACCACCTCATTGGTCGGCACGTCGTGGTGATGCAGCACCTGCTCGAACACCTTGCCGTGCGAATTGACCGCGACCAGCAGCTCCGGATGCACATTGAGGAACAGCAGTCCGTTGCCTTTGCCCATGTTCAGGTAGTTGAGCGTGTGCAGCGTGCGGCACAGGCGATCGAACTTGACCAGCCGCTCGGCCACTTCCGCCTGCCGGAACGCGGCGGGCGGGGCAACGGCATTGCCCTTCTGGTCGAAGGCGCGCAGCAAGGCCTCGTAGCCCAGCGGCGCATTCCGCGCCAGATCGACGATAGGCTGGAACGCGCTGCGCAACTGCAAGCCGATAAAATTGGCGCGCACCTCATCGCCATGCACCTCCAGGCGATAGTCGTCGTTCAGGCTGAGCGTATCGCGCAGCTCCTTCTGCAATGCGTTCAAACGGTGAAGCGTAGGCACGCCGGACTCACTTCCTGGTATAGAACTGGTCGAACACGCCGCCGTCCTTGAAGTGCTCTGCCTGGGCCTGCTTCAGGCTGCCGAACACCTCGTCTACGGTGAACAGCTTCAACGGCGGCAATGTCTTGGCATATTTCTTGGCGACCTTTGCGTCGCGCGGACGCAATTCGTACTGTGCAGCGAGATCCTGCGCTTCAGGCGAGTACAGGTTCTGCAGGTAAGCCTCGGCCACCTTGCGGGTGCCGCGCTTGTCCACCACCTTGTCCACCACGCTCACCGGCAGGTCGGCCACGATGCTGATCGGCGGATACACGAGGTCGAACTTGTCCGTGCCGTATTCCTGCTTGATGAGGCCCACTTCGTTCTCGAAGGTCACCAGCACATCGCCGATCTCGCGCTGCACGAAAGTCGTGGTCGCGCCGCGACCGCCTGTCTCCAGCACCGGCACGTTGGCGAATATCTTCGCGACCAGATCCTTGGCCTGTGCCGGCTTGCCGCCCTGCTTGATGACCGAGCCCCAGGCGGCGAGGTAGGCGTAGCGCCCGTTACCCGAGGTCTTGGGGTTGGCGATGATCACCGACACGCCGGACTTCGCCAGGTCGTTCCAGGTCTTGATGCCCTTGGGGTTGCCCTTGCGCACCAGGAACACCGAAGTGGAACTGAACGGCGCGCTGCCGTTCGGCAAACGTTTCGCCCAATCGGCGGGGATCAGTTGCTTCTCGGCGAGGATGTCCACGTCGATGGACTGGTTCATGGTCACCACATCGGCATCCAGGCCATCCACCACCGCGCGCGCCTGCTTGCTGGAACCGCCGTGCGACTGGTTGACGGTCAGGTCATCGCCCGTCTTCTGCTTCCATTGCTTGATGAACAGCGGGTTGTAGTTCTTGTAGAACTCGCGCGACACGTCGTAGGAGGCGTTCAGTATCTTCACCTCCGCGGCGAATGCCGATGCGGAAAAGGCGGCTGCAACAGCCAGCAGGGACAAGGACTTCGGCAGAAGTGCTTTCATTGTTCTCTCCAGATATTGGTTAACGGTGCGCAAAGCGCGTTTGCGGAGCGCACTTTATCCAATCCCGTTTCGAGCACAAAAGAATATTTACTGCTTTGTTTATAGCCATATCTTATATACGGCCGATTGCTCTCACGACAGCAATAACATATGCGTATTGCTCCGCAAGCACCGGATAGCCGCGCGTTTCGATCGATGGCGATATATGAATTTCTGCTATCGATTGCTGAAGATATTGGTTCGCAATCGCAGGATGTTTCCATAAGATGCGGACATGAAAGCAGACAACTTTCATGTTTTCTCCTCCCTTAAGGGCGCCCTCCCGGGGCGCCCCCTTTTTCAGAAAGGGTGACCGATTTCACGGCTGCGACATCGAGGCAGCCAAGCCGCCGGATTTAACCGACAACTTTCCGGGGCGGCATATAAATTCCGGCTAAAGCGTTGCTCGCTCCGCCCCTCCGGAGCCGGCCACGCCGGATAACCAGAGGGAAAGGAACCATCATGTTGGACATCGCATCGTCATCCGCAGCAGGGCAAACCGCCCGCCCAAAACTCAGCGACGCATTGCAGCTGTACGAACGCCGTTTCGGCTCGCCTCCCGATTGGCTGGACGATCTTGCGAATGGAAGGATACAGGCGCTCATCCAGCAGGCATTGAGGCGGGGAGCGCCGTTGACCGCGGCGGATGTGCTTAAGTGAGATAGTCCAATTAAAACCGTGCGGCCTCCTGAAGAACAGGAGACCCACGGCGCGAATCAGGCAGGCTCCAGGAAACCACCCGAGCGAAAAGTCAGCACCAGGGTATCGCGATGCCCGCCTTCGGCCGTCGGCTGGATCGGCGTGGACTCGTGGATGACGCGCTGATCGTCGAGCAGGAGCAGCGTCCAGGGTTCGCTCAGGGTGAAGCGCTGTCCGTGCCGCCCGTTGAATTCGAAGATGCGGCTTTCACCGCCGCGGATGTTCTCCCTCGCCACCAGCAGGATGGCGACGAAATCCACGCCGTCGCGGTGCGCGCCTTCAGGCGTCGGCCGCCCGATGCCGTTGCTGGTATCGATGCGGAACTGGTGCGCTTCCACATACCACGGGCGTTCGCCCTTGACGGCAGAACAGACGCGGCCGATGGCCCGCAACAATTCCTGCCATACCGGCTGTGCGACAGTGTTTTCGGCGATGGGCTCGAACATGCGCAGCATGCCGCCGTGCAGCGCGTTGTATTCCAGGGGTTGGTAATGCGCGCGGTGCGGCACTTGCCTCACGCTTTCCCCCTCGACGACAAAACTGGAATGCCGGCGGCGCCGGTAGCGCCCGCCATCCCTGAGAAAGTTGTCGAGCGGCAGGTCGTCCCAATCCGCTTTCAGCGATTCCAATTCGGACAGCGGGCGCCCGACAAATGAGCCGACTCCTGACGAGCTCAGCACCCCATGGCCATGAACCTTCAGGGCCTCGGAGAGATATGCCGGGTTGATATAGGTAGGAGCAAGCATCGCGGTAGTCATTGCGGGGGTCTCTCGGGTTGCGCACACAATATTACGTCAACGAGCCGCGTTTACCGCGGCACGATGCCGCACAGTTTGCCACACTCCTTCAAGCTTGGTTCGATCAGCCCCGAAGCCTTGCCTCTCATAGCGGCAAACCGGCCGAGTCGAACAGACCCTCGAACAGAATGGAGCTCAGGTAACGTTCGCCCGAATCCGGCAGGATGACGACGATGGTCTTGCCCGCGTTCTCCGGGCGTTGTGCCAGGCGTGCCGCGACCGCCACCGCTGCGCCGCAGGAGATGCCGGACAGGATGCCTTCTTCGCGCGCCAGCCGCCGGGCATACAGCACCGCATCTTCGTTGCTGACTTGCTCGATGTCGTCCACCAGCGACAGATCCAGTACGCCGGGCACGAAGCCCGCGCCGATGCCCTGTATCTTGTGAGGAGACGGCTTGAGTTCCTCGCCGTTGCGCTTCTGCGTCAGGACCGGACTGGCGGAGGGCTCGACCGCCACGGACCGGAATTGCTTGCCGCGCGTCTTCTTGAAGTAGCGCGACACGCCGGTGATGGTGCCGCCGGTGCCGACACCGGACACGAAGATGTCGACGTTGCCGTCGGTCGCATCCCAGATCTCCGGACCGGTGGTGGCCTCATGGATCGCCGGATTGGCCGGGTTCTCGAATTGCTGCAGCAAGACATATTTCGGATCGGACTCGGCGATCTCCCTGGCCTTGGCGATGGCGCCGTTCATGCCCTTCGGACCCTCGGTCAGCACCACCTTGGCGCCCAGCGCCACCAGCAGCTTGCGCCGTTCCAGACTCATGGTTTCCGGCATGGTCAGCGTCAGCGGGATGCCGCGCGCGGCGGCGACGAAGGCCAGCGCGATGCCGGTATTGCCGCTGGTCGGCTCGACCAGTTCCTTGCCCGCCCCCAGCAGGCCGCGCTTCTCGGCATCGTCGATCAGCGCCACACCGATGCGGTCCTTCACCGAATAAGCCGGGTTGCGCCCTTCGATCTTGGCCAGCACGGTGGCCTTCGCGCCGTCGAGGATGCGGTTGAGCTTGACCAGCGGCGTGTTACCGATGGACTGGGAATTGTCTGCTGACCACTTGGCCATATTTTCTCTCCTGTGAAATGAACGTGAATCAATCGTGAACCGAAGGCAGGCCGTGGTTCAGCCACCCTTGCCGCGGGCTGCCGTCGCCCTCGAAACCTTCCAGCACATTGAAGGCATGACGGAAACCTGCATACGTAGCAGCTTCCGCGGCCGCTACCGAACGCTTGCCGCTGCGGCAAAGAAACAGCACCACGTCGTCCGTGCCGATTGCGGATTCCAGCTCGTCGATGAAGTGTGGATTCTGCGACATTCCGGCGCCGGTAAGCCACTCCACATGACTGGCCTCCGGCACCCTCCCGACGCGCTGCAATTCCCTGGCGGTGCGCACGTCCACCAGTTTGGCCGCGCCGGAAGAAAACAGCGCCCACGCCTCCTGCGGCGTGACGTCGCCGGCATATCGCAAACCGTCTTCCTGCGCGATCTCGCGTGCGGCAGCGAACACGGATTCGGCAACGAAGCCGTGCAACGCATGCACAGCGCTATGCGTCTCGTGATGTGAACTCCGGGTAGCAACGGACATACGACCTCCTTTATACATGCCGACCGGCGGGAACGTGCAAGCGTGCGAACGCGCCCTGGTCGGCGACGGAAGGAATCGTATTACTTTCTGCTTAGAACAATAAATAATAAATATCTATAAGCAATGACGAATATGGAATATATGCGCCAAGGATGGAGCGAGGGGGAGCAGGGCGGGAGGAAGCAGGACGCTCCCTCCGCAATCCATGCAGCCAACAATTTAATCGCGGATGCGGAAACTGTCGTGGCAGCTCTTGCAGGTCTCGCCGACCTTGCCGAACTGCGTCTTGATTGCGCCGACATCTCCGGTCGCAGCCACTTTCGCCAGTTCATTGGCTTCCTTGTTGAAGGCGACTGCCGCCTTTTTCGCATCTTCCGGCTTGTCGAAGAATTCCGGCTTCAGGCGCGATTTCTTCCAGCCTGTGGCCTGGTCCGTGCCAGGGCCGTAGAGTGCGCCCAAGCCGGAATTAGCCACTGCAGCGACCGAGTTCGCGGCGGCGACGACCTGCTCCTTGTTGTAGGTCTCGGGATGTTCGACCACCTGGCTCTTGATCTTCGAACAGTTCCAGGCGGCGAACGAATAGGCCGACTGGCGGAACTTGACCTGCTGGTCTTCGGCTTGTCCTGCGATTGCGGCCGTGCTCGCCGCCGCAACGAATACTGCCAATGCTAATTTGAATTTCACTTACGACTCCTCTATGGTTAGATAAAAATGAACAGCACTACGACTACCAATTCGGCGTGGCGACGGCGGGTGCAGACTGCACGGGATCGAGGTACTGCACCCCGCTGATGACGCCCCAAACCGCCACACCGGAAACCGCGAATGCGACCAGGAAGCGCAGCATTCCAGCCTTTGAAACAGGAACCGCCAGATCTTCTGGAACCGACTTTTTGCCGGTGAGCATGGGCACGACCAGATTGCGCTTTTTGACCCTGGCGTAAAAGACGATGGCCGCGATGTGCAAGACAATCAGTCCCGCCAGCACCTTGAATACGAGCACATGCAAACCGCTCAGCCTGTCGCTCAGCGATTTGTCCACGAGACCGGACAACGGCCCCTGGAACGCGATGTCGTCGTTGGCGAACAGGCCCGCGCCCACCAATGCCGCCAGCGCCCCCAGCAGGGCAATCACCGACAGCGCGCCCAGCGGATTGTGCCCATGGCCTTGCCACTGCCCCTTCAGGTAAGCCGCGATCCTGGCGGGCGTCGGGAAGAAATCGGCGAACCGCGCATGCGTCGAGCCGACGAATCCCCAGACGATACGGAATACCAGCAGTCCCAGGATCAGCACGCCGATGCGTCCGTGCCAATCGATCAGCTCGCCGCCTACTTCCCCGGTGACGATGGAAACCGCCACGGCCAGCGCCAATAGCCAGTGGAACATGCGCAAGGGTAAATCCCAGACTTGAATGCTGACTGACATTTTGCGCCCCGCTTATCTCTGATCGATGACATGCGGCTCCTGCGGGGTAGCCGAAGCCCCTTCGCCGCGCACCCCATCTCTGAAACCTTTCACTGCGCTGCCCAGATCGCTGCCGAGGCCGCCCAGCTTTTTAGTGCCGAACACCAGCACCACAACCAGCAACACAATCAACCAATGCCAGATGCTTAACGAACCCATGTCTGTCTCCTTGTCCTATTTCGCCCGTCCCGTGAAACCCGGGGTCAGCACTGCAATGCGGTAGGCGGAACCGCGCCCGACGGCGTAGAGCGATTTCTTGTCCTTGCCCGCGAATGCCAGGTTCTGCGGCTGCTTCGGCAGCGGGATGATGCCGAGCGCTGCGCCCTTCGCATCGAACACTTCGATGCCCGCCGTCGAGGCCACGTAGAGCCGCCCTTTCGCATCGACCGCGAGGCCGTCCGCTCCGCTGGAGTAGCCGCCGTTATCGGTCTTGCGGAAACCCGCCAGCTTCGCGAAATTTCTCTTTCCGCTGATCGAGCCATTTCTGGCAACGTCGTAAGAAAGGATGTATTCACCCAGCGTATTGGCGACGTACAGCACCTTCTCGTCCGGGCTCAGCTGGATGCCGTTGGGACGCTCGATATCATTGGCGATGCGCAACAACCCGCCCTTGGGCGTGATGCGATAGACCGCAGGACGCGGCGTGATTTGCGGCTGTCCTGCGGGAGCAGCGCCGGAATCGGTGAAATAGATATCGCCGCGCTTGCTCAGCACCAGATCGTTAGGACGCACGAAGGGCACGCCCTCGAATTGGTCGGCCAGCACCTTCTCCTTGCCCTGCGGATAGACGATGCCGACGCGCGGATTCAGCACCTGCACCGTGACGAGCTCGCCGTCCGCGTTGAAGGCCAGCCCGTTCGAACCATTGCTGTTCTCCAGGAAGGTCGACAGCGCGCCGTCTTCCGCGATGCGCGTGATGCGGTTCGCGCGCGTCTCAGTAAAGGCCAAGCTGCCGTCCGGCAATGCGATGGGGCCTTCCGTGCCTTCGAATCCATCCTTGATGAGTTCGATCTTCGTTCCTGCGGCAACTACGCCGTCAATCGCCGGCGTCGCAGTTTCTTCCGTGTTGGCGATGGCAAAGCAGTACAGCAGGCCTGCGCCGCCCGTCTTCACCAGGCTTTCCTGACTGCAGCCACGGCTGCCGTGCGCGGAGTTCCACGAGATGTTGCCGCCGCCGGTACGGTCGAAGTGGCCGACCTGGGCCGAACCTTCCGCCGCGCTGCTGGTGTAGTTGCCGCAGGTATGATCCGCGGCATCGGTGTACGCGCGCCCGTCCGGTTGCGAACCGGTGAGGATGTCGTGCTCGTTCGGCTTGTCCCCCGCCCCCTTCACCGGCTCGTTCTTCTCGGTCAGCGCCGTCGTGCGGCTCAGGTTGTTGCCCAGCCTCGCGGACTCGATCACATCTCCGTGCAGGTGGGCGACATCCCTGGCGACCTGCACACCGCGCACGTTGTACCAGGGACCGGAACCGATGCGGTCGCGCGCGTTCACCGCAGGCTGGCCGTTCGCCGCCTGCGTGCTGAGGTAAGCATGCCAGACCCGTTTACCCGCACCGGCGGCCTCAGCCAGTTTCTGGCAATGCGCATCGGCGCCCGCCAGCCCGCCGAGATCGGCGCCCTTGCCGACCGGTTGGCTGGTAACAAAAAAACTCAACGGCTGCACCGGGGCTTTCACCGGTGCGGCTGGCGCCGGTGCATCCGCCGCAAAGGCGCAGGACAGATTCAACAGCAATGCGCAAACTACAAATGGACTCTTCTTCATTTTTTCTCTTCGCTTGTAATAACTGAAATAGATCGGGAGGGACTTTCATCCTGCCCGACTCTCCGTAGCCAACTTCGTCGAGTCGGCCACGCTCAGCGCAGCCGGATCGGGGACATCCTGCTGCCTGCGGCGGAAAGTGAGCAGCAGCCGTTTCCAGCCTATCGCCACGGCACTGACGCTGAGCACCAGTCCCAGCAACACCCACACCACCATCCATGCATCCCACAGCGGGCGCTGGTAGAGCCAGCCGAAATCCCAGTGGTGCAGCGCCGAGTAGAGCCAGCGGAACACGCGGCGGCTGCGATCCTGCTTCGCCAGCAAGCGGCCATCCTGCGGATCGATATAGAGATGCGTGCCGGCGGCATCGGCCAGTTCCACACGCAGCACCGGCAGCGGACGATCCGCCACGTCGCGGTGGTGGCGCAGGTAGTAGTAGTTGTCGTATTCCTGCAAAAGGGTTTGCGATGCCACCGGGACATCGCCGGCCAGGCGATGCACGGCAGCCAGCAACGAGGCATCGCCGAAACGGGATCCGGCGCCGTCGCTCGCCTGCGGCAGGCGGCGGCCATCGCGGGTGTAAGCCAGCGGCACCGTTTCATCGCCCAGTCGGCGCCATGCCAGTTCAACCACATCCGCCTCGGCGCCGACCAGCGCCGTCGGCCGCCATGATTGCGCGACGGACGGATCTTCGCCGCCGGCATATCGCTTCAACTCTTCCTTGCCGGGGTTGGCCGGCGAAAACAACTGCCACGGATTGTTGTTCAGGAATCCGCTGAGCCCCCACGCGAGCGCCAACACGCCACCGGTCAGTCCGCCCCAGAAATGCAACTTGAACCAGACATTGCGGTAGGGGTGCACCCGCCCCTCGGAGTAAGTCTTCTTGCCGAACCAGCCGGGACGCCAACGCAACCAGCCGACGACCAGGCCGGTCAGCGACGCGACCACGGCGACGAACGCCGTCCACTTCAGCACTTCGACGCGGGTGTCGTTGCTCGCTCCCGCCAGTTCCAGCGGACGGAACAAGTGCACCCAGTTGCCGGCCCAGTACAGGCCGCGCTGGATGCGCGTGGAGGCATGCACGACTTCGCCCGTCACCGCGGAGATCAGCAACTCGCTGCCCGCGCCATCTTCGATGGCGATACGGTGGAAGGGGCGCAGGTTGTCCTGGTTGCGCAGGATGGCGGGCTTGTCCAGCGTCTCGACGTAGCTCACCGGCCTGGCGCCGTCGCGCTCCGCCCAGACCTGCGCGATCTTCAGCGCCTGACCGGCATCGGTGGCATGCAGCGAGCCGTCCAGTGCGGACAACGCCAGATGCTGGCCGCGCCCGTCCTCGACCAGCCACAGCGGTTCGCCGCCCTGGCGCACCAGGTGCGCATCGACAATGCCGTTGACGGCGGGCGTGGATTTTTTCTCGCCCGACGCCGACGCATTGCCGTTGGCCGCGGGCTTGGCCGGGGTGCGCAGCCGGAGGAATTCCTTGCGCTGCTCCGTGCTGGCGTCCCATGCCGCACCCGCGCTCAGCCAGCCGGTTTCCGGCGTCAGTGTCTCGGCATGGGCCAGTTGCTGCGCACGCGTCGGCGTGGGCGGCTCGGCAAATACGATGAGCAAGCCGGAAAAGAACCACAGCACCATGAACAGGGCCAGCGCGATGCCGCCCCAACGGTGTATCTCGAATAACAAACGCTTCATCGCTTCGTTCTCCAATATGAAATCAAATCCATTTCAGCAACTTTGATGCCACGGCGCGAAGGCCGGAAATCCGGGGCTGCTGCGGCGGACAGCCCCCTTGCGCTGCTGCATGGCCAGCAGACGCGCCGCACAACTGTTGAAATGCGTGCATCCCACTCACAGTCCGGACAGGTACTCGGCCAAGCCGTTGATTTCGTCGTCGCTCAATTCCCGCGCGATACGGTTCATCACGCCGTCCGGGCTGTTGCTGCGTTCGCCCATGCGCCACTTGAGGAGCTGGATGCGCAGGTAGGTGCGGTGCTGTCCGGCCAGCGCCGGGAAGCCCATGCCGCGTGCCGTCGCACCTTGTCCGCGCTCGCCGTGGCAGTTGGCGCATTGCGGGATGCCGCGCTCCATGTCGCCGTACAGGTACAGGTCGCGCCCCATCAGGCTGGGCAGCTTGTCCGGCTCGGGCGTCCGCTTGCGGCCCGCGAAGTAGGCCGCGATGTCGAGACGGTCGGATTCACCCAGATTGGCGGCCATCTCGCTCATTACGACATGCTTGCGCGCGCCGGACTGGAAATCGTCCAACTGTTTGGCAAGATAGGCGGAGGGGTGTCCGGCAAGTTTGGGCGTGGACATCGACAGGCTGTTGCCATCCTCGCCGTGGCACTCCTGGCAGAGTTCAGCTTGAGATTTCCACTTGCCAGAAGCGGCGTCGCCCTGTCCGTCCGATGGCGCAGACAACGCCGCAACGGGCAACATGAATACGATGAATGCAACGGCAGCGAGGCGCGCGAACTCCCGGCTCACCACTCCCTCTCGATCAGGCTCTGCACAACCGCCAGCGCCTGCTCGACATGTTCCGCCGGTTTCAGCCCGCCCAGCACGGCAGCAATCTTGCCGTCGCGTCCGATGACGAAGGTCGTGCGCTCGGCGAAGCCGTGGCCGATCTCGACGCCGCGCGTATCCTTCCTGCCCGCTGCCGCTTCACGCACATTCACCTCGTAGGCCCTGGCGATCTTGCCGTCGGCATCGGAAGCGACCGCGATCTTGCCCGCGCAATACTGCGGGTCGGCGGAGAAGTCGTTGAGGCGCGCGATGCTGTCGAGCGACACGCCGACGATGGTCGCCCCCGCCGCCTTGAACTTGTCGTAGTTCTCCGCAAAGGTGTGCGCCTGGACATTGCAGCCGCCGGTGTAGGCAGACGGATAGAAATACACCACCACCGGTCCTTTCTTCAGCGCACCCTGCAACGAATAACCGAATGCCTTGCCGGCCAGCGAAGCCTGCGCCTCGAAGCCCGGAGCGGTTTCGCCTTCCTGCAGTGCGGCCCAGGCCGGTACGGACAATGCGCCCATCAGCAGGAAAGACAACAACAGATTTTTCATCTTTCAATCCTCGGTCTTGTAAATCTGGTGGCAGGCCTTGCAGGTCTTGGACAAGGTCACTGCCGATTGCGAGGCATGGTCGAAATCGTTCGCCGCCACATAGCGGGTGATCTCCGCCGACAGTTCCCGGCTCTGTTTCGACCAGTCCACCGCATCGCCTTTGCCCTTCTGTGCGAAGTACGTCTCGACATCGGCAAACATCTCGGCCAGCGCGCGGGCATCCTCCTTCGCGCTGGAGGCATCCTTGAGCGCGATGTTGGACGACAGGCTCTTGTTCCTGTCGTCCATGAGCTGCATGGAATCCTCGTCGACAGTGACCTGGCTGGCCAGCACACTGCCGCTCAGGAGGGCGGAAATCCAGATGAAATGAAATATCTTCCTGTTCATATCGATTGCATCCACGTTTCGATAATCAGGCCAGCAGGTCCTTGATGACTTCGCCGTACACCACGGTCGGTCGTTCCGAACGTCCGCTGTTGAGGAAGGTCACTTTCAGGTGATCCAGCCCCAACTGTTGCAGCACGGTCGCGTGCAGGTCGTAGGTATCGACCGTCTTGCCGACCGCCTGCAAACCGATGTCGTCGGTCGCGCCAAAGGTGGTGCCCGCTTTCACGCCGCCGCCCGCCATCCACTGCGTGTAGCCCCAGGGATTGTGGTCGCGCCCGTCGCCGCTCTCGCCCCAGGGCGTACGGCCGAATTCGGAAGTCCACACCACCAACGTCGAATCCAGCAGGCCGCGTTCCTTCAAATCGGCCAGCAGCGCAGCGATGGGCTTGTCCACCATCTTCGCGTTGTGGCCATGGTTCTCTTCCAGCTTGCTGTGCGCATCCCAATTGCGGAATTCGCCTTCCGGCACGGCGGGGCCGGACACCACCTGGATGAAGCGCACGCCGCGCTCGGCCAGGCGGCGCGCGCGCAGTAGCACGGTACCGTAGCTTTTGGTCGCTTCGTCGTTCAGGCCGTAGGCTTCCCTGGTCGCCTCGGACTCCTTGGAGATGTCCACGGCTTCCGGCGCCGAGGTCTGCATGCGGTCGGCCAGTTCATAGGAACGAATGCGTGCCTGCAGCTCTGTGTCGTCCGGGTAGCGTGCAGCATTCTTCTCGTTTAGCTTCTTCAGCAGGTCGAGCGACTTGCGCTGCTCCAATGCCGCGATATATCCCGGACGGTCCAGGTGAAGGATGGGAGAGTCGCCGGGACGAAAGGCTGTGCCCTGGTACACCGCAGGCAGGAAGCCGGAGTTCCAGTTCGCCGAACCGGCACGCGGCTCCTGCTTGTCGTTGTACAGCACCACATAGGACGGAAGATCTGGATTGGCGGAGCCGAGTGCGTAGCTCACCCACGCGCCCAGCGAGGGACGGCCCGGGTTCACGTCGCCGGTGTTCAGCTTCAGGATGGAGATGTCATGCGTCGCACCGATGGTCACGCTGGATTTGATGAAGGCGATCTTGTCGGCGTGCTGCGCCAGGTTGGGCACGAGGTCGGAGAACCACGCGCCGCTCTCGCCGTATTGTTTCCAGGTGCGCTTGTTCGACACGAACAATTTGCCGACGCCGCCCTGGGTAAAAGTCTTGATGCCCTTGGTGTACTCCGCGGGCACCGACTGCCCGGCGCGCTTGACCAGTTCCGGCTTGTAATCGAACAGGTCCAGCGTGCTGGGCGCGCCGTCCATGTGCAGCCAGATGACGGTCTTGGCCTTGGCCGGAAAGTGCGGCTGTTTGGGCGCAAGCGGATCGAACGGCGTGGCGGCCTCCGCCGGTGCGTAGAAGAATCCGCCGCCGGGCAGGAAACCGCTCAGGGCGACACCCCCCAGGCCGACTCCGGCTTTGATCAGAAAATCGCGGCGCGATTTGTTTTCCATAATGTGTTCCTTTTCGAATGTTAGAAGCGATAAGTGAATTCGTTCGAGTTCGCCACGGCGTGCACGAGATCGACGAAAGCGGCGAGGCGGATCGGGTCGCCCGCCTGTCCGTCCTTCAGGCCGGTGGGCAGGTTGACGGCGAACTTGCCGTCGCTGGCCTTGCTCTTGATGACCTTTTCCTGGCTGTTCAGGAAGGCGCGCAGTTCGGTCTTCTCGGCCTTGTCCGGCGCACGTGCCAGCAGAAGCTGGTAGAGCCTGTCGATCTGAGCCGATTCATCCTTGCCCGCTTCGTTGATCACCCTGCCCGCCAATGCCTGAGACCAGCCGAACACGATCTCGCTGTTGAACAGGGTCAGTGCCTGCAACGGCGTGGTGGTCACATCGCGCTTGCTGTGCACGATATTGGGGTTGGCCATGTCGAACGATTCCAGCAGCGGATACGGCACGCTACGGCGCGTAAAAACATAGATACTGCGACGGTTCCATTCGCGCTGGTCCTTGCTCACCTTCCACAGCGGGTTGCCGTCGAAGGTGTTGTTGCCCGCCACCATCGCGCCGGGCAGCGGCGGGAGTACCGAGGGGCCGCCGATCTTGTCGTTGATCTGCCCGGAGGCAACCAGCAGCGAATCGCGGATCTCTTCCGCCTCCAAGCGCTTGCGCGGGAACACCGCGAGCAATCGGTTTTCCGGGTCGGCCTTATGCGCATCCGCACGATGTTCCGACGCCTGGCGGTAAGTGCTCGACAGCAGGATCTGCCGATGCAACTTCTTCACGCTCCAGCCTTCCTTGACGAAGTTGTCCGCTAGGTATTCCAGCAATTCCGGATTGGACGGCTTCTCGCCCGCCTTGCCGAAGTCGCTGACCGTGCGCACGATGCCGGTGCCGAAATACAGGTTCCACACTCGGTTGACGAACACGCGCGAAGTCAGCGGATTTTTCCCGCTGGCGATCCAGTTCGCCAGCGCAGTGCGGCGCCCGGAAGAAGTCGCTGACGGCGAAATGACCGGCTTTTCGTCGGTCAGTGACGCCGGGAAAGCCGGCTGTACTTCTTCCGTCGGGCGCTCGTGTATGCCGCCGAAACGAATGAACGTCGGCGGCGCCTCGGGATGGCCCAGCTCGGTCGTTGCCGACACATATTTGGAGCCGGACTCGGGCTTGAGAGGGTCGAACTTCTTCAGTTCGGCCGCCAGCTTCTGGTACTCGCCCCATTTCGCGGCCAGTTCAGGCGTGTATTGCGGGTGGTTCTTGTCCTCGCCCACGCGCTTCAGGTAAGACTCGATATCGCGGTCGCTGGAAACGTTCTCCAGACGGTGGTTGACCCAGCGGTCGAGCGGCGTCCAGTCCTTCTCGGCCTTGAAGATCGCTTCCTGGCTGTCGGTCAGGTAACGCTCCTTGTGGTATTTCACGCCGGGCTCGCGATAGGCGTCGAGGATGGCCTTCTGCCTGTCGCGGATACCCTTGGTCGCTTCCTGATAGCGAGCTTGCGCGGCCTCGAATTGTTTTTCCTGCTCGGCCTTCTCGGCGAGGATTTTTTCGTTCACGCTGGTGTTGGCGAAGAACGCCTGCAAGGAGAAGTAATCCTTCTGCGATATCTTGTCGCTCTTGTGGTTGTGGCAGCGCGCGCACTCCAGCGTCGTGCCCAGCAACGCCTTGCCCATGGTGTCCACCATGTCGGTAGTGATCTGGTACTTGCGCTGGATCAGGTCGCGCGAGTTGTAGTTGTCCGGGTAGCCCGCCAGGAAGCCGGTGGCGATCAGGGCTTTCTGGTCGTTCGGCGCAATCTCGTCGCCCGCCAGTTGTTCCTTGATGAAGCGGTCATAGGGCTTGTCCTCGTTGAACGCCCCGATCACGTAATCGCGGTAGCGCCACATGTTGGGACGAGTGGTGTCGTTCTGGAAGCCGGTGCTGTCGGCGTAACGCGCAAGATCGAGCCAGCGGCGCGCCTGGCGCTCGCCGTAATGCGGCGACGACAACAGACGATCCACCAGTTTTTCATGGGCATCGGGCGAACGGTCGGCGACGAAGGCCCTGACCTCTTCCGGAGTCGGGATCACGCCCCACACGTCGAGCGTGGCGCGGCGTATGAAAGTGGCGCGATCCGCCTCGCGCGACGGCTTGATACCTTTCGCTTCCAGCTTCGCCAGCACGAACGCATCGATGGGAGTGCGCACCCAGTTCTTTTGATTCACCTGCGGCACGGCAACCTGCTGCACCGGTTGCCACGACCACAGCTTCGCCGGCGTGGCGCGCGTCGCCTTGGCGGCATCGGCTGCTGCCTTGTCTTCTGCGGCCGCCGCTCCGGCGGTCGCAGACAGCGCCAGCAGCACCGCGAGATAAACCTGTTTTTTTCCGATCATTTGTTGCTCCTGAATTTCAAGATGTTTGGATTTGCGATGGCCTATTTGGCCGCTGCAGGTGCGGGCGTCGCAGCCGGTTTGGGCGCCGGGACCGCGATCCTGGTCACGGTTCCGCCTTGCTCTTCATAGTCCTTGGTGCCGACCGCACCGGCCACCTTGTAACCATGCGCGCTCAGGAAGTCCGCCACCGCACCGGCGCGATGCGCGCGGTTGGATACGGTAACGATGGTGCGCCCCTTGGGGATGTAGTCCAGGCTCTCTTCGATGCTCTTCGCCTGCACGCTGAGGTAAATCGGGAAGCCGCCCACCTTGCTCACTTCGTCGGGACGTCGCACGTCGATGAACAGCAGCTTCTCGGGATGACCGAGCAGCTTGTCCAGCTGCACGCGGCTGAGGCGTTGCGTCTTGTATGTCCAGGGCTGTTCGTCGGCCTTGGGGGCGACGGTGTCCGCAGCAAAGGCGAACGATGTCGAAAGCAACAGCACGGCAAATACGAACAATTTTTTCAGCGTCTTCATGATTCTCACTTTCATATCGAGTAAATGGATTTGCGCAACTACCACCGACCACTACCGGGAAAACCCGGATCGATGCAGGCCGAAACATCGCGTCGCAAACATATAGGCAACTATCGTGCCAATCGCCATACGAAACACCCGGCGACATCTGCAAAGGCGCGCCGTTACTTGATTTGCGCGCACACATCCGCCTGCATGCACGCCCATTCCGGGAAAAGAAAAACATGAATCTGCCGCCCCTCTGCTGGGAACGCAGCAGCTTGAATGCGGATGGTGTTCAAAGCGCAACAGGCCTTGTGAAAGTGCGTGGATTTGCGCACCCCGCCGGGCAATCCTGCTGCACAAGCAGCAGTTTTTATTTCCCCTCCGAAACCGTTCCACCTGCAATGCCTGATTCAACAAGCCTTTCAGCAGATGGCATGGTTCGTGCTGAACAAGCAAGCACCTTCAAGAGGTATGAGCATCAAGACGGATCGCGACGCATATGGAAATTGAATCCGGCGTTGCCGTGAACGATTAACGAAGCAGAGGAATAAATTGAAATTCACATTGAAAGCAAGCAACAGAATTCTTGCGCTGGCGCTGTTCGGCTATGCGGAAGCAAGCTTCGGCGCGCCGCCCACGACGGAAGATCTGCAGAGGCAGATCGAAGAATTGAAGAGCATCGTTCAATCCTTAAAGCAGCAGGCCAAGGCGGAAAAAACAGAGGCGCATGAGGACAATGCGCCCCCCAAGGAAGAGTTCGTCACCAAAGACGAACTCGATGGCCTGCGCGCCGACCTGGAAAACCACAAGTACGACAACCAGCGCACGCGCGACACCAAGACGCCGATCACCAAGCGCGGCACCACCATCTCCGGAAATGTGCAGGTGCGCTTCAACTCGACGAATAGTCCGAAAACAACCGGGGCAGCGACCACTCAATCCACGCCGCGCTACTCGAGCTTCGACATTCCGCTGGCGACCCTCGCCTTCGCGGGCAGCCTGTACAAGGACTATGGGGAGGGCCATAACCTCGATTACAAGGTCGGGTTCGGCTATGCGAAGTCGACTGCCACAACCACGGCGGCAGCGGGCACCAGCACTTTCAACCTGCAAGATGCCTACATCCAGTACAACTTCATCAACCCCGCCGTCACTGGACTGGAAGACGCAAACCTCAATCTGCGTTTCGGCCAGCAACAGACGGTATTCGGACTGGAAGCGCAGACCACGGACGAACTGAAGCCTGCCATCAATAACGCCCAGTTCGTCGCCGGGCTGGGCGTGGGCACGCGCCAGATCGGCGTGATCCTGCGCGGCGATTACGATCCCTATGTGGACTACGGTTTCAACTACCGCGCACCGTTGCTCGAATATGCGGTGGGCGTCGTCAACGGCAGCGGCCCGAACCAGTCGGACAACAATTCTAGGAAGGACTACCTGGCACGTGTCGCGGTCACTGCGCCGGTCGAATACACCAGTTGGTTGCGCGAATTGAAGATCGGCGTGTCGTACCAGCGCGGCGTCAAGAACATATTGGCAGGGACCGCCGCCACGGCGAGCGACGGCAACAGCGACCGCTACGGCTTCGATATCTACTACAACCACCTGCCCTTCGGTGCGACCTACGAGTACGCGACCGGGCGCGACGACACGTTCGTGACCAACGCCGCGCTCCCCGCCACGGCAAGCAATATCGCCGCAACCAATACCGGCCGGATCGGCCGGGTCAAATCCGTCGGACAAACGCTGACCTTGTTCTACACCTGGGGCGAACAATGGCTCAAGTCGTCCAACGGAACCGGTCAGGGAAAATACGACGACTGGTGGCCGAAGACTTACCAGCCGTTTTTCCGTATCGACCGCTGGGATCCGAACACGGCGAACAATGCCGCGACAGGCGCGAACGTCACCGCCAGGACCGACATTTACACGCTGGGCTTCAACCTGTTCTTTGCCGAAACGACCAAGCTCCAGGTCAATGTGAACAGCTACCAGTACCGCAACACTGCCACGCCGAAATACCGGGACTTGATTGCCCAGTTCCAGTACGGCTTTTGATTTATTCGCAACTCAAACTCGGAACATCACATGAAAACCAAAGTTAAAAGTTTCTCCTGGTTGCTGGGCGCATTGGCGCTGCTACAGTTGGCCGCACCAACCGTACAGGCGGCAGAAAAACCCACGGAAATCCGCATCGCATTTTCCAGCGCGGGCTCAGGCGGCCGACCATTGGCCGGCGGCAGTTCGCTGGCAACGGCGCATTTGCATGGCGCACTGGAAGAGGAATTCAAGAAGGACGGCATCAAGGTCAAGTGGTTCTTCAACGTGGGCGCGGGACCGGCCACCAACGAGCAGTTCGCCAACAACCTGATCGACTTCGCTACTCATGGCGACCTGCCGCTGGTCGTTGGACGCTCTACCGGACTGAAGCACAAGATCATCCTGGGACAAGGACGGTTCGGCGAAACCTCTTTCGTGGTGCCCGCCAATTCCGAAGCCAGGACATTGGCCGACTTGAAAGGCAAGAAGCTGGGCGTGACCAAAGGGACATCGGGTCAATTGACTTTGGCGCGCGTGCTGGAACGCAACGGCTTCACCGAACGCGACTTCAAAGTGGTCAGCCTCGATGCCGCCACCATCAAGGCCGCATTGGCCACCGGCGACATCGACGGCGCGATCACCCGGCCTTACGACCTGGTCGCACGCGGCGTTGCGCGGGTGTTGTTCAGCATTCCTCGCGACCCCAAGCTCACCAGCGTCAGCACGTTCTGGGTGGGCGAAGAGTTCGAAAAGAAATACCCCGACATCGTGCAGCGCGTCGTCACCACTATCGTCAAGGAAGCCAAGTGGGCCTCGGACGAACAACACCGCGCCGAGATCATGAAGATGTGGTCGCGCCAGGCCACCGACACCTACTCTGACTATGTCGAAAGCTGGAAGCAATACAAATTGCGCGAGCGCATAAATCCCTTGCTGGACGAGTATTACGTGAACCGCCTGCAGGCATCCATCGACGAGACCAAGCACTTCAAGCTGGTGCGCCGCGATGTGAGCATCGACGGCTGGATCGAGCCGAAATACCTGAATGCGGCCCTGAAGGAACTGAAGCTGGAGCACTACTGGGATGAGTACGACAAGGACGGCAACGTCAAGAAGTAATCGGTGAACTGATCGTCGAATGAAGCATGGGGACGCGCTGACGTCTCCGTGCTTTACGCAAATAAGTGCATTGAAGCAGAGGTAATCAATGAGCAATACAACAAGGTCTGCCTTTTACTGGCCGACCACACCCAAATGGCTGCAACCCATGCTCCTGTCCGCCTGCAGCTTCGCCACCCGATTGAGCTGGGGCGCTGCCGGCTTATTGTTGCCGCTGGCGATATTGGGTCTCTGGAAATTCGCAGTAATCCACGAATGGATCGCCATACAGCTTTTGCCGCCGCCCGAACTGGTGTGGCAATCCCTGCAGGATCTCTGGGACTCGGGCGACCTTAGCAGCAATCTGGCGGTCAGCCTCACACGCATAAGCTGGAGCGTGTTGGCTGGCAGCGCCATCGGCTGGCTGCTGGGATTTTCGATGGGCCTGTCGAAGACCGCTCGCGCTTACCTGTATCCGAGCTTCGAGGTGTTCTCGCAATTCCCGGTCGTCGGCTGGATTCCCATCCTGATCATTTTCCTGGGCATCGACGAGGAGCTGAAGATCGCCGCCATCTCCATCGCCGTCGTCGTGCCGGTGACGGTGGCGACTTACAAGGGCATCGTCAACATCCCGCGCAATCTGCTGGAGGTGGCGCAGGTGTACCACTTCAGCCGCCGCCAGGTGCTGTTGCGCGTGGTGCTGCCCGCCGCGCTGCCCAGCCTGTTCAGCGGCTTCCGCCAGGGCATCATGCAGGCATGGCTCGCATTGGTCTTCGTCGAACTGCTCGCTTCCAGCGAAGGCCTCGGCTACCTGATGGTGTGGGGACGGCAGTTGATGCAACTGGACCTGGTGTTCGTCGGCGTGATCGTGATCGGCATCGTCGGCGTCACGCTGGACCTTGTATTGCGCTGGCTGGAATCGAGCCTGCAAAGACGGCTGCATACCGCACATTAGAAGGGAACAAGAGAAATGAGCCTGATACACAACATCCGCAATCGCGATTGGCGCGGCGCGGCATTGCCCGCGGGGCTGCTCGCCGCGTGGTATGCCGTCACCGCGCTGGAATGGGTGAACACCAAACTGATCGTGCCGCCCGAGAAGGTCGTGCAAGTGGCGTACAAGTACGTGACGCACGGGAATTTCCTGGAAGCAGTGGCGGCTAGCCTGACGCGCGATCTCTCCGGCTTTGCGATCGGCAGCGCGGCCGGCATCCTGCTGGGCATCGTACTTGGACTGTCGCGCTGGACCGAGCGCATCGTCGGCCCGACTTTCAATACGCTGAAGCACATTTCGTTGTTCGCCTGGCTGCCGCTGATCTCGAGCTGGCTGGGCACCGGAAACAGCGCCAAGATCCTGTTCATCGCACTTTCTGCCTTTTACCCGGTGGCCATCAATACTTTTGAGGGAGTGCGAGGCATTCCGCGCACCCAGCTCGAAGTGGCGCGGGTATATGCCTTCACCCGCTGGCAATCCGTCACGCGACTGATCCTGCCCGCAGCTACGCCGCAGATACTCACCGGCCTGCATCTTGCGCTGATCTACGCGTGGATGGCGACCATCGGCGCCGAATTCCTGCTGGTCACCGCCGATCCCGGCCTGGGCGACACCGTCATCAAGGGACGGGCGGCGTTCAACGTGGAACTGATCGTGTTCGGCATGCTGATCATCGGTCTGGTCGGCGCATTCTTCAACCACATCGCGGCACGTATCGAAGCCAGGCTGTTGGTCTGGCGCGGCGACAAGGCTTAACCGCATTTCCATTCAATTCAGGAGAACATCGTCATGGCACATGCAGCCACACTCGAAATCAAAGGACTCAACAAGCAATACCAGGTGCGCGGCGAATCGTTGCCGGTTCTGGAAAACATCTCGCTCTCCATCAAGCCGGGCGAATTCGTCAGCATCGTCGGTTCCAGCGGTTGCGGAAAATCGACTTTGCTGAAACTGATCATCGGCCTGGAGGACGAATACCAAGGCGAGCTTCTGCTCGACGGCAACCGCATCGCGGGCACCAGCCTGGAGCGCGGCATCGTGTTTCAGGAACACCGCCTGTTTCCCTGGCTCACCGTGGAGCAAAACGTCGGCATCGGCTTGCTCAACAACACCAAACTCAGCGACGAGGAAAAACGCAGATCGGTGCAGGAACACATCGAACTGGTCGGCCTGAAGGACTTCGCCAAGGCCTATCCGTACCAGCTTTCCGGCGGCATGTCTCAGCGTGTGGCCATCGCTCGCGCCCTGGTCAACCGCCCGGAAGTGTTGCTACTGGACGAACCTTTCGGCGCACTGGACGCCTTCACGCGCACCTACCTGCAACAGGAGCTGCAGCACATCTGGGAAAAGGAAGGAATCACCATGATCCTGGTGACGCACGACGTGGAAGAGGCGGTTTACCTGGGCGACCGTGTCGTGGTGATGCAGCCGCGCCCCGGCCGCATCAAGCGCATCGTGGACGTACCGCTGGCTCGCGAACGCAACCGCTCCAGCGCGGAGTTCTCGGCAATCAAGGAAGAAGTGCTGCGCGAATTCTCGGCTACGGAAGATGCGCGAACAGAGCCAGTCGCCGCGCCGGCGGAAGAGGATGCGTATCAGCCAGACCATCGACTCAGCTACCAGGCGTAAGAATGAAAAAGCAGCGATCAGTGGTCACTGTATCGCTGCGAAACTTCGGCAGACAATTACTCGATGAGGCCGAAATGTTTCAGCTGCGTCCTCAGTACGTTGCGGCTGATGCCCAGCAGCTTTGCGGCTTGCACCTGATTCATGCGCGAATGTTCATAGGCCTGTACGATCAGCTTGCGCAGCACCAGGTCGTGCAGCTCGTCGTGCTCCTCCTCGAACAATTGCGCGAAGACTTTTTCCAGATGGCAGGTTTCCGCAAAGGTCCGGCTCGCCGTTTCCGCGTGTTCGGAGGCCGCCGAATGAATCTTCGGCAGGTTCAGGCTGGATGGACGCAGCACGTTGCCGTCGCAGACCAGCAGTGCGCGGTGGATGGTGTTCTCCAGTTCGCGGATGTTGCCCGGCCACGGATATTCGTGCAGCAGGCGAACGGTATCCGGATGCAGTTCGGGTTCGGTGGTATGCAACCGGTTCCTGTAAATGGAAATGAAGTGCTGCACCAGCGGCAGGATGTCCCCGGGACGCTCACGCAGCGGCGCAAGTTGGATCGGCACCACATTGATACGATAATAGAGGTCTTCCCGGAAACGCCCGGTTTTGACCGCCTCTTCCAGGTTCACGTTGGTGGCGGCGATCAGGCGCACATCAATCGGCGTAGGTTTGCGCGACCCGATGCGCACAATCTCCCGCTCCTGCAATACGCGCAACAGTTTCACTTGCGTAGAGACCGGCAGGTCGCCGATCTCGTCGAGAAACAGCGTGCCTCCGTTCGCGCTTTCAAACCAGCCGGCCTTCGCCGAGACCGCACCGGTGAATGCGCCGCGCTCGTAGCCGAACAGTTCGCTCTCGACCAGCGTCTCGGAAAACGCACCGCAGTTGATGGCCGCGAACGGCCCTTTCCGCCGCGAACTCAACGAATGGATGTGCCGCGCGACCAGTTCCTTACCCGTACCGGTCTCACCCTTGATGTAAGCCGTGGCATCGCTCGGCGCGATGCGCTCTATCAACGACAACAGCTTCTGCGATTCCGGGTCGGCAAAAACAAGGGCGCTCGCCCGGACGGACAAGCTGATCTGCTGGGGATCCGGAAACGTGAGTAATCTACCCGTCACTTTTATTCACCAATTCGACATCAGCGATGCATCGCGATCTCTGTGCGCCACATCGTAAAAAAGAAGGGGCAGTCGCCTGCCCCCGAAACCAGGTATTACACACCCTGGGAAGGAGAAGTTAGAACTATGCCGCCAACGGCCCGGACCGATCAGACCGGTCCGGCTCCGTCTCCATGAACCCTGGAAAACCGAAATAGTGTCCCTGCAGCAGGTCCACTCCTGCATTCCTGGCGATCTCGGCTTGCTGTTCGGTTTCGATATGCTGGGCGATCACTTGCGTGCCGGCCTCATGGAACAGGCTCACCAGCCGATGCAATATCAGCGCGGCGGCAGTTCCGCTTTCCGCCTGGCGAATCACCTCGCCGTCCAGCTTGACGAAATCCGGCCTCAAGTCGAGCACTCTGGTCAGCCAGGGAAGTCCGCCGATGGAAGCCGGTTTGTCCCACCCCGCTCGGGGATGGAACAGCTTGTCTAGCGCACTATGTCCGGAACCGAAGTTGTCCACTGCGATCCGGTAGCCCACGCTGCGGTAATTGTTTACCGCCTCTTCCAGCCGAGCGTCATCCTTCACCGCAGACTCCGTGATCTCGATCACAACTTGCGTGATCGGCACCGAGTAGTAATGCAATATCTGCTCGAAGGTTCGCCCATGGTCGCTGACGCTGGTCAACAACTGCGGATGCACGTTCAGGAAGAGCAACTCACGCTGATCAAATGCGTTTGCGTGATTCAGCAGGTGGATGGTGCGCACCAGCCGGTCGAACTGCACCAGCTTTTGCGACTCCACGGCAAGATCGAAAGCTTTGTTTGGCAGCAGCTCGCCTGTCGCATCCGATGAGGCACGTAACAGGGCCTCGCGTCCTATGACAGCCCCATCGAGCTTTACGATAGGCTGAAAAACACTGGCCAGACGCAATCCAAGGCAAGTACACACCAGCCCTTGTTGCCGTGTCTTCATCAGGGCATGTTCATCGAGATCGAGGAACAGGTTGATTCCAAGCATGCGTTTCAGATCGGCAAGATCGAGCTGGTGTGTCATGTCATCCCCTACTTCTTGGTGTAAATCTGGTCAAACACGCCGCCATCGGCGAAGTGAGTCTTCTGCGTGTTGGTCCAGCCGCCGAATACCTTGTCGATGGTGATCAGCTTCAATTTGGGGAACTGCTTCGCATACTTCTTGGCCACCTTTTCATCGGTCGGACGGTAGAAGTTCTTCGCAGCGATCTCCTGGCCTTCCGGCGAATACAGGTATTCGAGGTAAGCCTGGGCGACCTTGCGGGTGCCGTGCTTGTCGACATTCTTGTCCACCACGGTCACAGGCGGCTCGGCCAGGATGCTTTGCGACGGGAACACCACGTCGAACTTGTCTTCGCCGAATTCCTTCTTCACCAGGTAGGCTTCGTTTTCCCAGGTGATCAGCACGTCGCCGATGCCGCGCTCGGAGAAGGTGACGGTCGAACCGCGCGCGCCGGAGTCCAGCACGGGCACGTTGCCGTACAGCTTGGCCACGAATTCCTGTGCCTTGCTTTGGTCGCCCTTGTTCTTGTCCAGCGCGTAGCCCCAGGCTGCCAGGTAGTTCCAGCGCGCGCCGCCGGAAGTCTTGGGATTCGGCGTGATCACGGCTACGCCGGGCTTGACCAAGTCGCCCCAGTCCTTGATGTTCTTCGGATTGCCCTTGCGCACCAGCAGCACGATGGTCGAAGTGTAAGGTGAGCTGTTCAGCTTCAGGCGCGATTGCCAGTTGGCAGGAACCAGTTCGCCGTTCTTGTTCAACGCGTCGATGTCGGCAGCCAGCGCCAGGGTGGCGACGTCAGCTTCCAGCCCGTCGATGATGGAACGCGCCTGCTTGCCGGAACCGCCATGCGAGGCCTTGACCACCACGTCGTCGCCGGTCTTGGCTTTCCAGTACTTGGCGAATGCGGCGTTGTACTCCTGATAGAGTTCGCGAGTGGGATCGTAGGACACGTTCAGCAGCTTGATTTCCGCTGCCTGAGCGAAGGGGGTTGCCACCGACAGCAGCGCGGCCAGCAACGACGAAATGACGAAAGTCTTTTTCATGAGATGAACTCCATTGTAATTATCTAAAATTGATCACGAGATTGAATTCGCGATGGGCGCATCCTAGGGACGCCGCCTCATTCCGTGAAATAATTAGTTTTCGATTGGTTATCTGTTTTTTGAATATACGGCATGGCCCGCCCCTGGCGCCGTGTTGACACCCCTGCCGATTTCGCCAACACTCCGCTGCCCATGAAAGAGATCTTCATCACCGAAACCCGCGCGCGGCTGCGCACCTGGCTGGCGCTCGGCTATGTGCTGTTCATCGTCTATGCCAGCCTGTCGCCGTTCTCCGGCTGGCAGGAGCAGGGACTGGATTTCGCCGAGGTGCTGGGCTCACCGTTGCGCCTGACCTATACCGCGTTCGACGCGACGATCAACCTGCTGTCTTACCTGCCCGTCGGCCTGCTGATCGGCCTGGCATTGCGGGCGCGGCTTAATGCCACGGCGAGCGTGATCATCAGCCTGGGGCTGGGCATCGCGCTGTCGGCGAGCATGGAGTATCTGCAGATGTACCTGCCCTCGCGCATCAGCTCGAACACCGATCTGCTGACCAACAGCCTCGGCACGCTGATCGGCGCTTTGCTGGCGGTGAGCATCACCTCGTGGCCCTGGCTGTTCTCGCGCCTGCTGCACTGGCGCAGCAGGCTGTTCCATCACGGCAAGGAGATGGATTTCGGCCTCGCGCTGCTGGTGTTGTGGATGTTCGGGCAGATCAACCCTTCGCTGCCGATGCTGGGTAACGTGTTCATCAGTGAAGTCGCGCGCCAGCCCTTCGCCGTCCCTGCGCCCGCGCCGTTCGACCCGTGGGAAAGCGGCGCGGTCACGCTGAACCTGCTGATGCTGGGCACCCTGCTGCTGACCTTGCTGCGCGTGCCGCGCAACGTCACCACCGCATTGCTGGTGGTGCTGAGCACGGTCGCGCTGGCGAAGTTCGTCACGGCCGCGATGTTGCTGAAATCCTGGGCACTGCTGCTGTGGATCAACGGCGAAGCGATGGTGGGCATGCTGCTGGGGATGCTGTTGCTGATTGCAGTGATGTGGCTGCCGCGCGCCGCAGCGATCACGCTCGGCGCACTGGCGGCGGTCGGCCATTTCATCATCGCGAATTTCGTCTCCGACCAGAACTCGCCCGCTGCCGCGGCTTCGATCTATCACTGGCACTACGGCCACCTGCTCAACTACAACGGCCTGGCACAGACCATCACTTTGGCATTTCCCCTGCTGCTGCTGTGGCATCTCTGGCGCATCAAAAAAGTATAATCCCGCCTTATTCAATCCCCCGGAGCATGCCATGAGCTTTTTCGACAAGCACGTATTCTTCTGCACCCATCAGCGCGAGGACGGCAGCGACTGCTGCAACAACCACGGCGCGCAGAAGGCGCGCGACTACGTGAAGAACAAGGTGAAGGAACTCGGCATCTCGACGCGTCACAACAACATCCGCATCAACAGCGCCGGCTGCATGGACCGCTGCGACGAAGGCCCGGTGATCGTGGTCTATCCCGAAGGTACTTGGTACACCTATGTGGACGAAAGCGACCTCGACGAGATCATCGAGGAGCACCTGAAGAACGGCCGCGTGGTCGAGCGCCTGAAGATCTGATGCCAGCACAGCACAAGCTCGTTTTCGCCGGAGCCGCCGGCCAGCTCGAAGGCGTGTTGCACCTGCCGGACGATGCGCCGCAGGCCGTTGCCGTGGTCGCGCACCCGCTGCCGACCATGGGTGGCACCATGGAAAACAAGGTGGTCACCACGCTGGCCAAGACTTTCGTTGAATTGGGCTACGCCGCGCTGCGCTTCAACTTCCGGGGCGTGGGCAACAGCGCGGGCGAATTCGACAGCGGCAACGGCGAGGTGGAGGACGTGCTCGCGGCGGTACGACATGTGCGCGACGAGTTCGGGCATCTGCCACTGATACTTTCCGGCTTTTCCTTCGGCGGCTACGTGCAGGCGCGCGCTGCGCAACATCTGCACCCGCAGCCGCACAAGCTGGTGCTGGTTGCGCCCGCGGTAGGGCGTTTCGCCATGCCGCACGTACCGCACAACACACTGGTGCTGCATGGCGAACAGGACGAGGTTATCCCGCTGGCCGAGGCATTCGACTGGGCGCGTCCGCAGCACCTGCCCATCGTGGTACTGCCCGAGGCGGGACATTTCTTCCACGGGCGGCTGAACCAGCTCAAGCAGATCGTGCTGCACGAATTCCACGGATGCCGCATATGAACTCCGTCATCAAGGCCGAAGGGCTGATCAAGAGCTACGGCGGCCAGCGCGTGGTGGACGGCGTCAGCCTCGACATCCGCCGCGGCGAGTGCTTCGGCCTGCTGGGTCCTAACGGCGCGGGCAAGACCACCACGCTGCGCCTGCTGCTCGGCCTGATCGCGCCGGACGGCGGCAAGCTCGAATTGCTCAATCATGAGGTGCCCCGGCACGCGCGCGAAGCGCGCCTGCGCGTCGGCGTCGTTCCGCAGATGGACAACCTCGATCCGGACTTCACTGTCACCGAGAATCTGATGGTGTACGGACGCTACTTCGGAATGAGCGACAGCGCCATCGAGGCACGCATCCCGGCGCTGCTGGAATTTGCCAGCCTCACCGGCAAGCGCGATGCTCGGGTGCCGACGCTGTCCGGCGGCATGAAGCGGCGCCTGACGCTGGCGCGCGCGCTGGTGAACGACCCCGACGTCATCTTCCTCGACGAGCCCACCACCGGCCTCGACCCGCAGGCGCGTCACCTGATCTGGCAACGCCTGCGCGAGCTGACCTCGCAGGGCAAGACGCTGCTGCTCACCACGCACTTCATGGACGAGGCCGAGCGCCTGTGCCACCGCCTCGCCGTGATGGATAACGGCCGTATCATCAGCCAGGGCACGCCGCGCGAGCTCATCGAACGCAACATCGAGCCGCAGGTGGTCGAGGTGTTCGGCGAGCACGCCACGGCCTGGGCGAATGAGCATGCGGGCCATCATGCGCAACGTTTCGAAGTGAGCGGTGAGACGGCATTCTGCTATGTGGAGGACGCGCAGCCGTTGCTGCTGGAATTGCAGCAGCAGCCACAGCTGCGCTACCTGCACCGCCCGGCGAATCTTGAAGACGTGTTCCTGAAGCTGACGGGCCGAGAGATGCGGGAATAACAGGAATATCGAAATGAAACTTTCCCATTTTTCCTTGCCGCGCCCCAGCCTGCGCTTCATCCCCATCTGGCGGCGCAACTTCCTGGTGTGGAAGAAGATGGCCGGCTCGTCGATCATCGGCCATCTCGCCGATCCGGTGATCTACATGCTGGGCCTGGGCTACGGCCTGGGCGGCATGCTGCCGGAGGTCGGGGGCATGTCCTACATCGCCTTCCTCGCTGCGGGGACGGTGTGCTACAGCACCATGAACAGCGCGACCTTCGAATCGCTGTATTCCGGCTTCGCGCGCATGTACGAGCAGCGCACCTGGGAGGCGATCCTCAACACGCCAATCACACTGGACGACATCGTTTTCTCGGAGATCGTCTGGGCAGCCAGCAAAAGCCTGCTTTCCGGGCTGGCCGTGCTGGCGGTGATCTGGCTGCTGGGACTGTCGCATTCGGCACTGACGCTCTGGCTCATCCCCCTCGCGCTGCTGGTCGGCCTGTGTTTCGCCTCGCTCGGGCTGATCATGACCGCCTTAGCACCCGGTTACGACTTCTTCATGTACTACTTCACGCTGGTGATCACGCCGATGGTGCTATTATGCGGCGTGTTTTTTCCGGTCGACCAGTTGCCGCCGGCGCTGCAAAGCGTGTCCTCCGTACTTCCGCTGACGCATGCCGTCGACATCGCGCGCCCCCTGCTGAAAGAAGCGATTCCCGCGAACTGGCTGCTGCACGCCGGTGTCTTATTCGGCTACTCGCTGCTGGGCTTCTATCTGTCGCTGGCGCTGTTCAGGAAAAGACTTTCTCAGTAAAAATAGCCGAAACACCTCTAGAAATTCGTTTTGCGGGATGAAGCGCCAGGAGCCGCGCAGCGAACGACGAGGCATATCGGATAGATAGACGAGGAGTGAGCGAGCACGCGACAACGCGATTCGCCCGGAATGATTTAAGCAGGCAATCCGCGTAGCGGATGCTCGCAAAACAAATTTATAGAGGTGTTTTATGCTGTGGGTCAAATCGTTTCATATCATCTTCGTGGTCAGCTGGTTCGCCGGCCTGTTCTACCTGCCGCGCATCTTCGTCAACCATGCGATGGCAACCGAGCCCGCCGAGATCGCGCGGCTGAAGCTGATGGAGCGCAAGCTGTACCGATTCGTCACACCCATCGGCGCACTCGCGATCATCTTCGGTTTCTGGCTGTGGTTCGGCTACGGCTTTTCCGGCGGCTGGCTGCATGCGAAGACCACACTGGTGGTGCTGCTCGTCGGCTACCATTTCTACTGCGGCCATCTGGTGAAGCAGTTCGCCGAAGACCGCAACACGCGCAGCCATGTGTTCTACCGTTTCTTCAATGAAGTGCCGGTACTGATCCTGGTTGCGGTCGTCATCCTCGCCGTCGTCAAACCCTTCTGACCTATGCCCGACTTTTTCGCCCCCTGCCCCCGCGGCCTCGAAGCTTTATTGCGCACCGACCTTGAATCGATGGGCGCGCAGAACGTGCGCGCCATCGAAGGCGGCGTTCACTTCACCGGAGACTGGACGCTGTGCTACCGCGCCAACCTGGAAAGCCGCGTCGCCAGCCGCATCCTGTGGCGCGTGAAAGAGACGCGATACCGCAGCGAACAGGATGTCTACAAGGCGGTGTTCGAGCTGCAATGGCAGCGCTGGTTCGACGTGGGCAACACCATCCGCGTGAACACCACGGCGATACGCTGCCCGCTGAAGAGCCTGGAATTCATCACCCTGCTGGTCAAGGATGCGGTGTGCGACCGCTTCCGCGCGCACTGCAACGAGCGTCCGAGCGTGGACACGCTGGAACCCGACGTGCGCATCCATGTGTTCATCGAAGACGACAATCTGATGCTGTATCTCGACACCTCGGGCGATGCGCTGTTCAAGCGCGGCGTGCGGTCGCACACCAACATCGCCCCCATCCGAGAGAACCTCGCGGCGGGCATCCTGCGCATGACCGGCTGGCAGCCCGGCACACCGCTGCTCGACCCGATGTGCGGCAGCGGCACGTTCCTGATCGAGGCGGCACAGATGTCGCTGAACATCCAGCCCGGCATCGCGCGCCGTTTCGCCTTCGAGAAACTGAAGAACTTCGATGCGGCGAAATGGAAGCAGATGCGCGAGCAGGCCATCGCCGCCCAGCTGCCGGTCAAGCCGCTGGAGATCTACGGCAGCGACCTGTACGGCGACGCGCTGAAGACCGCATCGCGCAACCTGCAGGAAGCAGGGTTGGCGGAATGCGTGCAGCTCAAGCAGGCCAACGTGCTGGAGATAACCCCGCCCGCGGAACAAGGCACGCTGGTGGCGAACCTGCCCTACGGCGAGCGCATGGGCGAGTTGGATGAACTGGCGGAGCTTTACCCAAAGCTCGGCGACGCGCTGAAGAAAAAATTCGGCGGCTGGACGGCTTACCTGTTCACCGCCGACAAGGCCATCCTGAAACTGATGCGCCTGTCGCCCTCGAAGCGCATCCCGCTGTTCAACGGCCCGATCGAATGCCGTTTGCTGGAATACAAGATCGTGGCGGGCAGCAACCGCAAATGAAAAAGCCGCGCGATGCGCGGCTTTTTTGTGGAGCCCGTTTCATCAGGTGAGCTTCAGATTCTCTGTACCGCCCATCACATCGCGGTCCATCGCGTTCTTGCTCTCCAGCTTGATGCGCAGGCGCAGGTCGTTGACCGAGTCGGCGTTCTTCAACGCCTCTTCGTAGGAGATCTTGTCCTCCTCGAACAGGTCGAACAATGCCTGATCGAAGGTCTGCATGCCCAGCTCGCGCGACTTGGCCATCACGCCCTTGATGGCATGCACCTCGCCCTTGAAGATCAGGTCTGCGATCAGCGGCGAGTTGAGCAAGATCTCCATCGCGGCGGCGCGTCCGACGCCGTCCTTCTTCGGGATCAGACGTTGCGAGATCAGCGATTTGACGTTGAGCGAGAGGTCCATCAGCAGTTGCTCACGCCGCTCTTCCGGGAAGAAGTTGATGATGCGGTCGAGCGCCTGGTTGGCGCTGTTGGCGTGCAGCGTGGCCATACACAGGTGGCCGGTCTCGGCAAAGGCGACGGCGTATTCCATGGTCTCGCGGTCGCGGATCTCGCCGATCAGGATCACGTCCGGTGCCTGGCGCAGGGTGTTCTTCAGCGCATTGTGCCAGTTCTCCGTATCCACGCCGACCTCGCGGTGGGTGATGATGCAGTTGGCGTGCTCGTGCACGTATTCCACCGGGTCTTCGATGGTGATGATGTGGCCGTAACTGTTCCTGTTGCGGTGGCCCAGCATCGCCGCGAGCGTGGTGGATTTGCCCGAGCCGGTGGCGCCGACCAGGATCACCAAGCCACGCTTGGTCATCACGATGTCCTTCAGCACCGGCGGCAGCCCCATCGCGTCGAGATCTGGGATCTTGGTGGTGATGGTACGCAGCACCATGCCGACGCGCTGCTGCTGCATGAACACGTTGACGCGGAAGCGCCCGATGCCGGGCGGACTGATGGCGAAGTTGCACTCGTGCGTCGCCTCGAACTCGGCCGCCTGGCGGTCGTTCATGATGCTTCGCACCAGTTCCTGAGTGTGCTGTGCCGTCAGCGCCTGATTGGAGACCGGCGTCATCTTGCCGTCCACCTTGAACGCAGGCGGAAAGCCGGCGGTGATGAACAAGTCGGATGCCTTCTTGCTGATCATACCGCGCAGCAGGTTATGGATAAGCTCGGTGGCTTGGTCTCTTTCCATTGTGATACCCCTATAAATTTGTTTTGCGAGCGGATCGCTGTGTCGCGTGCTCGCTCATTCCTCGTCTATCCGACAGATATGCCTCGTCATTCGCTGCGCGGCTCCTTGCGCTCCATCCCGCAAAACAAATTTCTAGAGGCATCACTCATGGAACACTTAGCCGGGGAACAGATCCTTGTTCGCCGCCTTGCCACGCGCTTCCGCCGCAGACACCACACCGCCCTTCACCAGATTGGTCAGGCATTGATCGAGCGTCTGCATGCCCATAGACTGGCCGGTCTGGATCGCGGAATACATCTGCGGCACCTTGGCTTCGCGGATCAGGTTGCGGATCGCGGGGGTACAGAGCATGATCTCGTGCGCGGCGACTCGTCCGGAACCGTCCTTGGTCTTGAGCAACGCCTGCGAGATCACTGCACGCAGCGATTCGGACAGCATCGCGCGCACCATTTCCTTTTCGTCCGCCGGGAACACGTCGATGATACGGTCGATGGTCTTGGCCGCCGAGCTGGTGTGCAGCGTGCCGAACACCAAGTGGCCGGTTTCCGCCGCGGTCATCGCGAGGCGGATGGTTTCCAGATCGCGCATTTCGCCGACGAGGATCACGTCCGGGTCTTCGCGCAGCGCGGAACGCAGCGCGTTGTTGAACGACAGCGTGTGCGGGCCGACTTCGCGCTGGTTGATCAGACACTTCTTCGACTCGTGCACGAATTCGATCGGGTCTTCCACGGTCAGGATATGGCCCAGTTCGGTTTCATTGATGAAGTTGATCATCGCCGCCAGCGTGGTGGACTTACCGGAACCGGTCGGGCCGGTCACCAGCACCAGCCCGCGGGGGAATTGGGAGATGTCGGTGAAGATCTTCGGCGCCTTGAGGTCTTCGAGCGTCAGCACCTTGGATGGGATGGTACGCATCACCGCTGCCGCGCCGCGCTGCTGCACGAAGGCGTTCACGCGGAAACGCGCTAGGTTAGGCACTTCGAAGGAGAAGTCGACTTCCTTGTTCTCTTCGTAGAACTTGCGCTGCCCGTCGTTCATGATGTCGTACACCATGGCGTGGACTTCCTTGTGCTCCATCGCGGGCAAATTGATGCGGCGCATATCGCCGTGCACGCGGATCATCGGCGGCAGACCGGCGGAAAGATGCAGGTCGGAAGCCTTGTTCTTGACGCCGAAGGCGAGCAGTTCGGTGATATCCATATATAATCTTCCCCGTTCGATGAAGCGGTTAGAAAGGCCGCGTAAGAGTGCGCGGGATTATGACAACAATCGCTTCCAACATGCAAGCCGTGCGCGCCGCGATGCACGCAGCAACGCTGGCCGCAGGACGCCGCGCGGAGGAAGTCGAGTTGCTGGCGGTCAGCAAGACCTTTCCATATGAGGCCATACGCGAAGCCTGGCAGGCAGGGCAACGCCGCTTCGCCGAGAGCTACGTGCAGGAATCGCTGCACAAGATGGAGGCATTGCATGACCTGCCCATCGAGTGGCACTACATCGGCCCGATCCAGAGCAACAAGACACGGCCCATCGCGGAGCATTTCGCCTGGGTGCACAGCATCGACCGGCTGAAGATTGCCGAGCGGCTGTCGGCACAGCGCCCGGCGAATCTACCACCGCTTCAGGTATGCATCGAGGTGAACATCAGCGGCGAAGCCAGCAAGAGCGGCGTAGCACCGGACGAGGTCGCGGCACTGGCGCAAACCGTTGCGGCGCTGCCCAACCTCAAGCTGCGCGGCCTGATGACCGTGCCCGCGCCGACCGAGGATGCATCGGAGCAGCATGCTGCTTTCGCGCGCCTGCGCAAACTGTTCGAGCAATTGAACCGGCAGGGTCTGCGACTCGACACCCTGTCGATGGGCATGTCTCACGACTTCCCCTCAGCCATCGCCGAAGGCGCAACCATCGTGCGGGTAGGAACGGCCATTTTTGGCGCAAGACATTACGGAGACAAGACATGAATATTTGCTTTATCGGCGGCGGCAATATGGCCAGCGCACTCATCGGCGGCATGCTCGGCAAGGGCTTTGCCGCAACGCAGATCAACGTGGTCGAGATCAACGCGGAGAACCGTACGCGGTTGCAGGCGCAGTTCGGCGTGCACACCATGGACAGCCTCGCCAAAGGCGTGACGGGCAGCGACATCATCGTGCTCGCGGTCAAGCCGCAGCAATTGCGCGAGATGGCACAACAGCTCGCCGACCTGATCGACGGCCAGCTGCTGATTTCCATCGCCGCCGGCATTCGCGTGAGCGACCTCGCGCGCTGGGCGGACAGCCAGGCCGTGGTACGCGCCATGCCCAACACGCCCGCGCTGATCCAGAGCGGTATGACCGGCCTCTACGCGCTCCCCGCGGTGAGCGCGGCACAGCGCGAACAGGCGCAAGACATCCTCGCGGCGGTGGGCGAAACTTTGTGGCTGGAAGATGAAGCGATGCTGGACGCCGTGACGGCGATCTCCGGCAGCGGTCCGGCCTATGTGTTCTATTTCATCGAGGCGATGCAGCAGGCTGCAGTCAAGTTGGGCTTCAGCGCCGACGACGCACGCCGCCTGAGCCTCGCCACTTTCCTCGGCGCCAGCAAGCTGGCGGCTTCCAGCGAGGAGGACGCCAGCGTGCTGCGCGCGCGCGTCACCTCGAAGAACGGCACCACCGAACGCGCCCTGCTGAGCATGGCCGCGAACCATGTCGCCGAGCACATCGTCGAGGCGGCCAAGGCCGCCGCCGACCGCGCGAAGGAAATGGGCGACGAACTGGGGGCACTGCAATGATGAGCGAAGGCCTGATGTTCCTGCTCGATGCGCTGCTGCAGCCTTTCGCGGCGATCCTGCTGTTCCGCTTCCACGCCGTCTGGCTGCGCACGCCGATGCGCAATCCCATCGGCGAATTCATCATGGCGATCACCGACTTCATGGTATTGCCGCTGCGCCGCCACCTCCCCTCGTTCGCCGGACTGGACAGCGCAACCCTGATGCTCGCCCTGCTGGCCGAACTGCTCTACCTGAGCGCACTGTTCATGGTGCAGGGCGATCTGTCGCATGGATTCCCACTGATTGGGTTGCTGGCTCTGACGATGGTCAAGCTCCTCAAGATCAGCGTGTACCTGCTGATGGCCGCAGTGTTCGCGCAGGCGATCCTGTCGTGGGTTAACCCGCACTCGCCGGTCGCCCCGATGCTGTCGTCCGTCAGCCACCGCTTCCTGCAGCCGATACGCAACGTCGTGCCGCTGGCGGGCAGCTTCGACCTGTCGCCGCTGCTGCTGTTCATCGTGTGCCAGCTCATCGTGATCGTTCCCATCGGCGCGCTGGAACGCCTCACCCTCGGGCTGTTCTTCTGACATGGCAGACTGGTTCCGCCGCAACGGCGAGGTCGTCACGCTGACCCTGCACATCCAGCCGGGTGCGAAGCGCAGCGAGATCGCCGGGCTGCACGGCGAAGCCCTCAAGATACGCCTCGCGGCCCCGCCGGTGGAGGGCCGCGCCAACGAAGCGCTGCTGAAATTCATCGCGGAATTGTTCGGCGTGCCGGTGCGGCAGGTGGAACTGAAACAGGGCGGACAATCGCGCCACAAGGTCGTGGCGGTCAGCGGCAGCAAGATCGAACCGGAAAGCGTGCTGAAGACCTGACGTTCGCGCCCGGGCTCAGGCGCTCTGAGCCACTTCGATCTCCAGTTTCTTGAGTGCGCCAATCACGACCTCACGCTGGGCGATCAATTGCTCGATCAGCCCTCTCGCCTGTTCCAGCTGACCGTTGCGCCAATATTTGTCGATCTCCCCGGCGATTTCATGCACGCGCCGGTGCGGCTCTGCAACCTGGACAAAGCTGGGGAGGTGCCGGTACAAGTCCGCGCCCCGTCCGTGGTACCAGGTGCCGAAATTGCAGTGAAGGGGGTCGTTGAGGGACTTGGGAGGGGGAGGCAGGCCATCTTTTATGGCATGGACCAATTGCGCAACCCAGTTGCGGTGCTCCACCTTGGCGTTCAGCATGGGGCGATCCGATGCATTCCAGCGCAGATCCTTTATCGCCGACCATTCCGGATCTGGACGCCAATTGGCAACCCATGCCGGCATTTGCGCTGCCGGCATGGGCTTGGCTATGCCGTATCCCTGCGCATAGTCACAACCCAGTTGCAGGAGCATCCTGCCGTGCTCAACCGTCTCCACACCTTCGGCAACCACCTGTCGCTGGAATGCGGAAGCCAGGCCGAGAACGCCCTGTACGATGACCAGGTTATTCGGGTCCGTGACCATTTCACGGATGAAGCTCTGGTCGATCTTGATGGTGGATGCCGGTAGCCGCTTCAGATAGGTAAGCGACGAATAACCGGTACCGAAATCATCCAGCGCACAGGAAACGTCCAGCTCACGACACTGTTCGATGATTCGGGAGACCTTCGCCATGTCTTCCAGGGCCGATGTCTCAAGTATCTCCAGTTCGACCTTACTCGCGACATTCGGATGGTTGCTCAGCGCGGCTCTCAGGTGTTGCACAAAGTTGGAGGCCTGCAACTGGCGACTGGCGACATTGACGCTGACAGACAGCTCCAAACCGATGTCATGCCACTCATCCATCTGGTGTAGCGCTGTTTCAATCACCCACTCGCCAATCCTCACAATCAGCTCATGATCCTCGATCAGCGGCAGGAACTCCACTGGCTCGACCAACCCGCGCTCGGGGTGATGCCAACGGATCAGTGCCTCCGCACCGACTACGCTCCCCTTGCGCAGGTCCACCTTGGGTTGGTAATAGAGAGAGAATTCGCCGTTCGCCAGCCCCTCCTGTATCCGACTGACACGGTCATACTGAACGCGGACATGGAGATCCTCTTCGTGGTCGAAGATGTGGAAGCGATTCTTGCCGGCCTGCTTGGCATGGTACATGGCCTGATCGGCGTGGCGCAACAGGGTATCCGAATCGGCTTCGTCCGCCGGAAATACCGACACGCCGACGCTCGCAGACAGGGTTATCGGCTGCGAAACGACCGACAAGGGCTGGCCTACGGCCCGCAACAAGCGCTGCATGGCCTGCTCGCACTCCTCGTCATTCTGCAGTCCCAACAGCAACAGCACGAATTCGTCGCCCCCCAGTCTCGCGACGGTATCGCCGCCGCGCAGCACCTCCTTGAGCCGACCGGCCATTTCCACCAGCACACGGTCGCCGACTTCATGCCCATAGGTATCGTTCACCGGCTTGAAGCCATCCAGGTCGAGGTAACAAATGGCCAGCATGGTTCCGGAGCGTCTTGTCTGGGAAATGGCCTGGGCCAGGCGGTCCGCCAGCAGCACGCGATTGGGCAGCTCGGTCAACGCATCGTAGTAGGCCATCTGCGTCAGCTGTTTCTCCTGCTCCTTGAGCCGGCTGATATCGGCGAATACGGCAACGAAGTTGGTCAGTTCGCCTTCCGCATTGCGCACCGCAGAGATGGAAAGCAGTTCCGGGTAAACCTCGCCGTATTTGTTGCGGTTCCATATCTCCCCCTGCCAGCTACCGCTGCCAAGGATGCTTTTCCACATGGCCGCGTAAAACTCCCGGTCATGGCGGCCCGACTTGATCATTCTCGGGTTGCGCCCGATCACCTCGGAGCGCTCAAAACCGGTGATGCGCGTGAAAGCCGGATTGATGTCGAGAATATTGCCGTCCGCGTCGGCAAGGACGATGCCCTCGTGCGAACTGTGGAACGCCGTCGCATGCAAGCGCAGCCTGTCCTCCGCGATCAACTGTGCCGCATAGCGCTGGGAGACTTCAGCATGAGCCTTGGCCAATGAGCGCCGCGTGCGATCGAGGCGGATGAAGACCACCGCCAGATAGGCGGTCAACAGCAAGGCGACCGCATAGAGAAGTTTGCGGAACTGTCCGGCGGCCTGCTGCGCATGCTCGTGCCCCAGGGCGTAATAGCGGTTCAATTCTTCCAGCTGATGAGCAGTACCCAACCCCTTTATCTCATGCGTCAAGCCATTCACTTCCGGCAGATATTTCACAATGGTGTCGCCGTGAAGCAAAAGGTGGTCGATCCCCGCGCGCCCTTCAGGAGAAAGCGGCATCTCGAGAAGCCGCTGGCGAGCCTCGTTGACTTGCTGGCGGCGCTCAGTATCCGCCTCGCGCGCAAAAGACAAGACATGCCTGACGTAGTTTTCTGCCGGGCCTTTCAAATTGCCGGGCACGCTTCCTCCGAGGAAGTCATCGGCGGCCGACGGGAAGTAGGCCAGCGAATTCCGCAGGACAGCGTTCTGGCGTTTGAATACCTCGACGAGCCGGGATTTTCTCTCCAGTGTCGCCCCTAGCTCCTTTGCTTTTTCCGATACCAACCTTCTGTCGTCATCCGGGAGGAAGGATGGCGCGGCAACGGCATGGGAGGATGCCTGCTGGGCTCGTTCCAGAAACAGGGTGAGCGCGTCATAGTTCTGCGTGACACCCAGACGGTTAGCCAGCACCTCTCCATTGGTTTCGGCATCCGCCTCACGCAAGTCGCGCAGTTTCTTGGTGTAGTCATAGTGCGCTTGTGGAGAGACGGACGCGGCCCGCATAAACAGGATGGTCAACAGCGAGACAGCGGATAAAACGATCACGCCGACGACCCATAATTTTCCGGGCTGCAGCATGCGATCAATTTTGAGGCTGGGGCTCATTTCAACACCTCCCCCTGCCATTCGCCGCTCAGGGTATGCAGGAAGGCGACGATCAAACGCACATCCTGCTCGGACAGCCCCTTGCCCAACTGGTACTTGCCCATGACCCTGACTGCATCGGTAAGCGTCCTGGCCGAGCCGTCATGAAAATACGGGGAAGTAACCGCCACATTACGCAGAGTGGGCACCTTGAATACATGCCTGTCCTCTTCCAGCCCGGTGACATTGAAGCGCCCCTGATCCGCCCTGGTTGGCGAACGATCCTTGAAGAAATCGCCCATGATCCCAAAACGCTGGAACATGTTGCCGCCTATACCTGCGCCCTGGTGACAACTGGTACACCCGTGATCGACGAAGCGGCGATAGCCTTCCAGCTCGTCGCGGCTAAGTACATTTTTCTCGCCGCGAAGGTAGCGGTCGAACCTGGCGTTGGGGGTCGTCAACGAGCGCTCGAAAGTGGCGATGGCCTCGGCGATATTGGCAGGGCTGATGCCGTCCGGATACACGCGCCGGAACGATGCCTGATATTCCTCGTCCTTGCGCAGCTTGCTCACGACTTCATCCCAACTTGAGCCCATTTCGGCAGGATTGTGCACAGGCCCGGCCGCCTGCTCTTCAAGCGATTTGGCCCGGCCATCCCAGAATTGGGCAACGTTCAGGCCGGCGTTGAATACCGTGGGAGCGTTGACATCGCCCACAGCGCCATTGATGCCGGTAGAAAATCGTGACCGATCCGTGCCGCCTTTGCTCAAGTCATGGCAACTTGCACAGGAAATGCGGTTGTCATGAGAAAGACGAGGATCGTGGAACAGCCTCTTGCCCAATGCCACCTTCTCCGGCGCCAACTGGGGAGCGGGCGGCAGCGGCAGAATGGGCTCGCGCCCGATGCTTACCTCGAGGAACTGTGCGCCATCCTGCCCGCGACTCACCGATTCCGGGGTGTTCGCATCGTGCGGCACAATAAAAACGTAAAGCAGCAGCAACGCCGAGGCGGGAACTGCAAACAAAAATAGGCGCTTCAATCTCATCAACCTCATTTTGGAACATCTGCTCAGCCGCGAGCGGCTGGCGGCATTTCATCCTGCCGTCCCGGTCGACGCGCCAAGACGGGGCACCGCACCAGTTTTTGCCCGGACCGGGCCCCATTCAAAGTCAGTGTAAAACAAAAAAACCGGCTTGCGCCGGCTTTTTTGTATCTGAATTTAAAGCCTTAATGGTGAGCGTGTTCGTGCTCGGCCTTTGCCGCAAGTTCATTCAGATTGCGCAGCTTGGCAGGATCGGTTTCGCCATTGACGTTGATGATATTGAGCTTGCCGGCACCTTTCTTCATGTCGTCGGCGAAGTCGAACACCGCGCCGATGACGGTCAGGTGGCCTTCCTTCACTTCTTCGGCGAACTTCTTGGACGCAGCGGCAACCTGGTTGTTGACGTTGATCTTCACGCCGTCGATGTTCTCGCCGCCCTTGGGGATGCTGATGGTGTCCAGTTCACGCTTGATCGGGGCCGATTCCTTGGAATAATCGCCGCCGGCAGCATTGATGGCGCCGCAACGGGAATGGCCGATGAACAGCAAAATCGGTGTGTGCAGGTGGTGAACGCCGTATTCCACCGAGCCTTCGGCCGTGCTCATCTGGTTGCCGATGTCGCGAACCATGAACAGTTCGTCTTCCGGAGTGGTGGAGATCGCCTTGGTGTGCACGCGCGAGTCGGAACAGGTCACCACCGTTGCCTTCGGGTGCTGTCCCTTCGACAACTCGGCAAAGAACGCCGGATTTTTCGCGGCGATATAGGAGGCGTTGTCGACAGTCAAGTGATTGACGAAGGCCGCCACTTGAGATTGCGAATCGCCGTGACCGTGAGGATCAAGCGCGAATGCAGATGCGGACAGGAACATTGCGGCCAGAGTTGCGGCCATTTGCTTCTTGAACATACTTTTCTCCCTGAGACGGTTTTATTTTGGAATGCGTCAAAACGCGAACGTAGTCTGGCGACTACCTGCGCTTAACGCACAACCGTCACATCAGGATGACATCGTATTGTTCCTGGCTGTATAAAGTTTCCACCTGCATCGAGATCGGCTTGCCGATGAAGTCGGAAAGCTGCGCCAGCGCCTGCGATTCCTCTTCGAGGAACAGGTCTATCACCTGCTGGGATGCCAGGATGCGGTATTCGCGGGCGTTGAACTGGCGCGCCTCGCGCACGATCTCGCGCAGGATCTCATAACACACAGTCTGGGCGGTCTTCACCTCGCCTCGCCCCTGGCAGGTTGGGCAGGGCTCGCACAGCACATGCGCCAGACTCTCGCGGGTGCGCTTGCGCGTCATTTCCACCAATCCCAGTGCGGAAAAGCCATTAACGCTGACGCGGGTATGATCGCGCGCCAGTGCCTTCTTGAATTCGGCCAGCACCGCGTCGCGGTGTTCCGGGCTGTCCATGTCGATGAAATCGCAGATGATGATCCCGCCCAGGTTGCGCAGGCGCAGCTGGCGCGCGATGACCTGGGTGGCCTCGAGGTTGGTCTTGAAGATGGTGTCGTCGAAGTTGCGCAGCCCGACGAAGCCGCCGGTGTTCACGTCGATGGTGGTCATCGCCTCGGTCTGGTCGATGATCAGGTAGCCGCCGGACTTGAGGTCGACGCGCTTGGACAGGGCGCGCTCGATCTCCTCTTCCACGCTGTACAGGTCGAACAGCGGACGCACCCCTGGATAATGATCCAGCCGTTCGAGCGCGCCCTGGTTGTAATCGGCAGCGAACTCCTGCATCTTCTGGAAGGTGCTGCGAGAGTCGACCAGGATGCGCGAGGTCTCCAGACTGACGAAGTCGCGCAGCACGCGCAGGCTGATGTCCAGTTCGCAATAGAGCAGTTGGGGGGCGCTCGCGGTCCGTGCGGCGGATTGCAGGTTGCTCCAGAGCTTGTCCAGGTAACGGATATCGGCCTCGAAATCCAGGTCGGCCGCCGACTCGGCCACGGTGCGGATGATGTAGCCCCCCTTGTGCCCTTCCGGCAGGGTGGCCTGCAGCCGCGCCCGCAGGGCCTCGCGCTGCTCGGCATTCTCGATGCGCTGCGACACGCCGATATGCGTCTCCTGCGGCAGGTATACCAGGAGGCGGCCGGCGATGCTGATCTGGGTGGACAGGCGTGCACCCTTGGTGCCGATGGGTTCCTTGATCACCTGTACCAGCAGCGTCTGGCCGTCCGACAGGATCTTCTCGATCGGCTTGGGTTCGACGCCCTCGCCTCCGTTGCTCCAGATATCCGCCACATGCAGGAAGGCCGAGCGATCCAGGCCGATGTCGATGAAGGCGGACTGCATGCCCGGCAACACGCGCTTGACCTTGCCGAGATAGACGTTGCTGACGATGCCGCGGCTGCTGCTGCGCTCGATGTGCAGGTCCTGCACCACGCCCATTTGCATCACCGCGACACGCGTCTCCTGCGGCGTGACATTAATTAAAATCTCTTCGCTCATGACACGGGATAGTCGAAGTGGCGCAGCAGCTCCACGGTCTCGAACAGCGGCAGTCCCATCACGCCGGAATAACTGCCGGTGATATGTTCGATAAACGCCCCGGCATGCCCCTGGATCGCGTAGGCACCTGCCTTGTCGATGTACTCGCGGGTGAGCAGGTAGCGGCGGATGCGCTCATCGTCGAGCGGCGCGAAGCGCACCGTGGAGATGGAAACGGCGGACTCGACATGGTCGCCCAGCGCCACCGCGACCGCGCTGAGCACCTTGTGCTCCTGTCCGGAAAGCTGACGCAGCATCGCGGCGGCCTGCTCGGCGTTCCCGGGCTTGCCGAAGATCTTGCCGTCCAGTGTCACCGTGGTGTCGGCAGCCAGCACCGGGAACGGCGGCAGGTTGCGCAGCCTCAGCGCGGAGAAACCCGCCTCGGACTTCGCCAGGCAGACGCGCTTCACATAGTCCTCGGGAGCCTCGCCCGCATGCGGCGTTTCGTCCACATCCATGTTGCGGCGCGGGTCCGAACGCAACAGCAGCATCTCGAAATTGACCCCGATCTGCTTGAGCAGTTCGCGGCGGCGCGGGCTTTGCGAGGCGAGGTAGATACGCTGCTGGATGATGGACATGGCTTGTTATTCCCTGTGATAGGGGTGATTGTGCAACAGGCTGTGCGCCCGGTACAACTGTTCCGCGAGCAGCACCCGTACCATCGCATGCGGCAGCGTAAGCGACGACAGCGCCATCAGGTGCTGCGCCGCCAGCTTGACCGACTCGTGCAGCCCGTCCGCGCCGCCGATGATGAACGCCACGTCGCGCCCCTCGCCCATCCAGTCGCGCATCTGCGCGGCAAGCTGTTTGGTGGTGGGCTGCGCGCCGCGTTCGTCCAGCGCGATGCGCAGACATCCCTGTGGCAGCGCGGCGAGGATGCGCTGCGCCTCGGCTTCCATGATCTGCGCCGTGGTCTTGCCCGTGGTGCGCGGCTCCGGCTTGATCTCGACCAGTTCGATCTTCGCCTCGCGCGGCATGCGCTTGGCGTATTCGTTGAAGCCCGCCGTGATCCAGTCCGGCATCTTGTGGCCAACGGACACGACGAACAGCTTCAACGTTTACTCCGGCTTTTGGGCCAGCTTGGGACGCAGGGCCTGGCCCTTGCTCCACAGCTCTTCGAGGTTGTAGTACTGACGCACCGCGGGCTGCATGACGTGCACCAGCACTTCGCCCAGGTCGATCAGTATCCACTCGCCGCTGTCCTCGCCCTCGCGGCCATAAACCTCTTCACCGCGCTCCTTGAGCTTGACCACCACGTTGTCGGCGATGGCCTTGGTCTGGCGCGTGGATTTCGCGCTGGCGATGATCATGCGCTCGAACATCGGGCTGAGCTTGCTGGTATCGATCACGGTGATGTCATCGGCCTTGATGTCTTCGAGTGCGTCGACGACGGCTTTGGTCTTTTCTTCTATGCTTAACATGGTGTGTACAGGTTATGTTGATGAATGTAATCCGCCACCGCATTGGGCAGTAGGTAGCGTATGGAGCGGCCCTCGGCCACGCGTCGGCGGATATCGGTGGCGGAGATCTCCAGCTTCGGGATCGCCAGTTCGGCGACACCGCCGCTCGGCCTCTGCGACATTTCTGCGACGGCGCAAACGCGGCGATGGTAGTGGCTTTGCAACTCCGCCGTCGCGCCGTGGATGCGCTCTTCCAGCGTGAAGCCGGGACGGAAGCCCACCACGATGTGCGCCAGTTCGAACAGCTGCTCCCACTCGTGCCAGGTATGCAATTGCAGGAATGCATCGCCGCCCATCAGCAGGCACAGCGGCTGCACCGCGCCCAGTTCGGCGCGCAACTCGCGCAGCGTGTCCACGGTGTAGCTCGGCTTGTCGCGCATGACCTCGCACTCGTCCAGCACGAAGGCGGGCTGATCGGCGATGGCCAGTTTCACCATCGCACTGCGCTGCTGCGCGGTCACTTGCGGCGAGCCGCGATGCGGCGGCGTGCCGGCGGGAATGAGGCGGATCTGCTGGAGGTCCGCCTGCTCCAGCATCTCCTCGGCCAGCCTCAGATGCCCGAAATGGATCGGGTCAAAGGTTCCTCCGAGGATGCCGATGGGTCTGTTGCTCACCGTTACACTGCAAGCCGGCGGATGTCAGACAACACGTGCGCGAGATAAGTGGTGAAGCGTGCGCCTGCCGCACCGTCGATCACGCGATGGTCGTAGGATAGCGACAGCGGCAACATCAGGCGCGCCACGAACTCGCCGTCCTTGTACACCGGCTTCATGCTCGAGCGCGACACGCCGAGAATCGCCACTTCCGGCGCATTGATGATCGGCGTGAACGCCGTACCGCCGATGCCGCCCAGGCTGGAGATGGTGAAGCAGCCGCCCTGCATGTCGGCAGCGGTGAGCTTCTTCTCGCGCGCCTTCGCGCTGATCTCGCCAAGTTCCTTCGCCAGCTGCACGATGCCCTTCTGGTCGACGTCGCGGATCACCGGCACCATCAGGCCGTCCGGCGTATCCACCGCCACGCCGATGTGGATGTATTTCTTCAGCACCAAGTTCTCGCCGCTCGCATCCAGCGAAGCGTTGAAGTCGGGGAAGTGCTTCAGCGTGGCCGCTGCCGCCTTGAGCAGGAAGGCCAGCGGGGTGATCTTGATGTTCTGCTTGGCGTATTCCGCACCCAGTTCCTTGCGGAAGGCTTCCATCTCGCTGATGTCGGCTTCCTCGAACTGCGTGACGTGCGGGATCATCACCCAGTTGCGGTGCAGGTTGGCCCCCGAGATCTTCTTGATGCGCGACAGCGGCTTGTTCTCGACCTCGCCGAACTTGGCGAAGTCCACTTCCGGCCACGGCAGCAGGCCCGGCAGCGCGCCGCCGCCCGCCGCACCGCGCGGTTGCGCCAGCGCGGCCTTGACGAAGTTCTGCACGTCGTCCTTGGTGACGCGGCCCTTCTCGCCGCTGCCTTTGACCTGCGCGACATCCACGCCGAGTTCGCGCGCAAAACGACGGACGGCCGGACTCGCGTGCCCCTTGCCGCCCGCTGCCGCGGGCTGCACGGTGCTGGTGACAGCCGGTGCGGCGGCCGGCTTCGCGGCCGGTTGTACTGCGGGCGCAGGCGCAGTAGCGGCGGCAGGTGTCGCTGCGGGAGCGGGTTGCACGGCCGCTGCCTCGGCGCTGGTTTCCATCACCAGGATCAGGTTGCCTTCCGACACCTTGTCGCCGACCTTGACCTTCACTTCCTTCACCTTGCCGGCGAAGGGCGACGGCACATCCAGCGTCGCCTTGTCGGTTTCCAGCGTGATCAGGTTGTCTTCGGCGGCGACCGTGTCTCCGGCCTTGACCAGCACCTCGATCACTGCCACGTCCTTGAAGTTGCCGATGTCCGGCACCAGTACTTGTTGTTCTGCCATGCTCGTCTTCCTCGCCGCTTACACCGTGACCGGGTTCGGCTTGTCCGGGTTAATGTTGTACAGCTTGATCGCGCGGCTCACCTGAACCGCCTCGATAGAGCCCTCCTCGGCCAGCGACTTCAATGCCGCGACGGCGATGTAGTGGCGATCGACCTCGAAGAAACCGCGCAGCTTCTTGCGCGTATCCGAGCGGCCGAAGCCGTCGGTACCCAGCACCTTGTAGCGTGCGGGCACGTAGGAGCGGATCTGGTCGGCATAGCTCTTGATGTAGTCGGTCGCGGCGATCACCGGACCTTCGCGCTTGGCGAGGCATTGCTCGACGTAGCTGGCACGCGGCTTGGACTCCGGGTGCAGCATGTTCCAGCGCTCGGCATCGAGGCCGTCGCGGCGCAGCTCGTTGAAGCTGGTCACGCTCCAGATGTCGGCGGATACGCCGAAATCCTTCTCCAGCAGTTCCGCCGCGGCGATCGCTTCGCGCAGGATGGTGCCGCTGCCCAGCAACTGCACCTTTGGCGCCTTGGCCTTCTTGCCCTCGCTGAACAGATACATGCCCTTGACGATGCCCTCTTCCGCGCCCTTCGGCATAGCCGGGTGGGCGTAGTTCTCGTTCATCACCGTCAGGTAATAGAACACGTCTTCCTGCTCGACGTACATGCGGCGCATGCCCTCGCGAACGATCACGGCGACTTCGTAGGCGAAGGTCGGGTCGTAGCTCACGCAGTTGGGGACGGTCGCCGCCATCAGGTGGCTGTGGCCGTCCTGGTGCTGCAGGCCTTCGCCGTTCAGCGTGGTGCGCCCCGCGGTACCGCCCAGAAGGAAGCCGCGCGCGCGCAGGTCGCCCGCCGCCCAGGCGAGGTCGCCGATACGCTGGAAGCCGAACATCGAGTAGTAGATGTAGAACGGGATCATCGCCGTGCCGTGGTTGGCATAGGCGGTCGCGGCGGCGATCCAGTCGGCCATGCCGCCCGCTTCGTTGATGCCTTCCTGCAGGATTTGGCCGGTCTTGTCTTCCTTGTAGTACATCAGCTGGTCGGCGTCCTGCGGCGTGTACAGCTGGCCGACCTGCGAGAAGATGCCCAGCTGGCGGAACATGCCTTCCATGCCGAAAGTGCGCGACTCGTCCGGCACGATGGGCACGACCTTCTTGCCGATGTTCTTGTCCTTGACCAGTGCGCTCAGCAGGCGCACGAACGCCATGGTGGTGGAGATCTCGCGTCCCTCGGTGCCCTTCAGCAGCGGGTCGAATGCCTCGCTCGCGGGCATAGCCAGCGGCTGCGCTTCAGGCCGGCGTGCCGGGACGGAACCCATCGCCGCGCCTCGTTCGCGCAGGTATTTCGCTTCCTGGCTGTCTTCAGCTGGGCGCACGAATGGAGTCTTGCCCAGTTGCTCGTCGCTCACCGGGATGTTGAAGCGGTCGCGGAATTTGCGCAGCGACTCTTCGTCCATCTTCTTCTGCTGGTGGGTCGGGTTCTGCGCCTCGCCGGAGGCACCCATGCCGTAGCCCTTCACCGTCTTGGCGAGAATCACGGTCGGCTGGCCGGTGTGCTTGGTTGCCGCAGCATAGGCCGCGTACACCTTGAACGGGTCGTGGCCGCCGCGGTTCAGACGCCAGATCTCGTCATCCGACATGTCGGCGACCAGCTCCAGCAATTCGGGATACTTGCCGAAGAAGTGCTGGCGCACGTAAGCGCCATCGCGTGCCTTGTAAGTCTGGTATTCGCCGTCCACCACTTCTTCCATGCGCTTCAGCAGCAGGCCGGTCTTGTCCTTGGCCAGCAGGCGATCCCACTGACGACCCCACACCACCTTGATGACGTTCCAGCCCGCGCCGCGAAACACGCCTTCCAGTTCCTGGATGATCTTGCCGTTGCCGCGCACCGGGCCGTCAAGACGCTGCAGGTTGCAGTTGATGACGAAGATCAGGTTGTCGAGCTTCTCGCGCCCGGCCATGGAGATCGCGCCTAGGGATTCCGGCTCGTCGGTCTCGCCGTCGCCCAGGAAGGCCCAGACCTTGCGCCCGTCGGTACTGGCCAAGCCGCGATGCTGCAGGTAGCGCATGAAGCGCGCTTGGTAGATCGCCATCAGCGGGCCAAGACCCATCGACACCGTGGGGAACTGCCAGAAGTCCGGCATCAGCCACGGGTGCGGATAGGATGACAGTCCGCCGCCATCCACTTCCTGGCGGAACTTGTACAGCTGCTCTTCGGACAGGCGGCCTTCGAGGAAGGCGCGCGCATAGATGCCGGGAGCGGAGTGTCCCTGGAAATACACCAGGTCGCCACCGTGCGTATCGGTCTTGCCGTGGAAGAAATGGTTGAAACCGACGTCGTACAGCGTGGCGGCCGAGGCGAAGCTGGCGATGTGGCCGCCCAGTTCGGAGGATTCGCGGTTGGCGTTGAGGATAATGGCCATCGCGTTCCAGCGCGTCAGCGCGCGGATGCGGTGCTCCAGTTCATGGTTGCCGCTGGAGCGCTCTTCCTTTTCCGGCGGGATGCTATTGAGGTAGGGCGTGGTAGCGCTGATCGGCATGTCGGTGCCGCCCAGTCGGGCCTTGTCGATCAACTGGCTGATCAGGAAATGTGCGCGTTCCGCGCCTTCGTTTTCCAGCACCGACTCGAGCGCGTCCAGCCATTCCTGGGTCTCTTGCGGATCCATGTCCGGGATGTTGTTTGCCATCTCTCCACTCTCCTTGTTGCGATTTATTGTTACGCCGTACAGGCTATCGTCTCCTGCTCGGTGACGATCCGTTCGACCTTTATATCCGTTGCTTCCTGCGGGAGTTGTTCGACGATCTGCAGCGAAAACGCCGCGGCGACCAGCGCGGGGCGGTGCGTCATGCGGGCCAGCAGCTTGTCGTAAAACCCGCCGCCATAGCCCAGCCGCGCACCCTCGCGAGTGAACGCCACCCCGGGCAAGAGGACGAATTCTACCTCATTTAGCGCATTCAGCCGCTCGCAGCGTTCCACGACGGGCTCGCGTATCCCCCACAGGCCTTGTGCCAACTGGTTTTCGAAGTCCTCCGCCCAGTACAGGTCGAGGTGATTGGTGTGATGGTTCACCTTGGGCAGCACCAGCCGCTTGCCGTCGGCCAGCGCCCGCTCCGCCCACAGTTCGCTCGCATACTCGGAACCGAAGTTCATGTAGCCCAGCACCACCCCGGCCTTACGGTATTCCGGCAACTGCAGCAACCGCTCGGTGATCAGCGCGTCGTGTACGGCGCGCTCGTCGAGCGACAGTTGCTCGCGCCGGGCCAGAATGGACTTGCGGATGACCGGCTTGTCCGACTGCGTCATGCCCCTCAGCCCAGGAACAGCTTGTACGCCGGGTTCGCGCTCTCGTCCCAGTACGGGTAGCCGAGGGTGTCGAGGAAGGTCTTGAGCGCCTTCTTGTCATGGTGCGGCACCTGCATGCCGACCAGCACACGGCCGTAGTCCGCGCCGTGGTTGCGGTAATGGAACAGGCTGATGTTCCAGCTGTGGTTCATGCTGTTGAGGAAGTTCATCAGCGCGCCGGGACGCTCCGGGAATTCAAAGCGGAACAGGATCTCATCCTTGGCATCAGGCGCGTGGCCGCCGACGAGGTGGCGCAGATGCAGCTTGGCCATCTCGTTGTCGGTCAGGTCGAGTGTGCTGAGCTTGTTCTTTTCCAGCGTGGCGACCAGCTTGGCGGTCTCAGACTGGTCCTTGACCTGGATGCCGACGAACACCTGCGCCGCCTTCGGGTCGGCGTAGCGATAGTTGAACTCGGTGATGTTCCGCTTGCCGAGCAGCGAGCAGAACTTGCGGAAGCTGCCGGGCGTCTCGGGGATGGTGACGGCGAGGATGGCCTCGCGCTTCTCGCCGATCTCTGCACGCTCTGCCACGAAGCGCAGGCGGTCGAAGTTCATGTTCGCGCCGCAGGCGATAGGGATCAGCGTCTCGCCCTTGAGCTGTTCACGCTTGGCGTACAGCTTGGCGCCGGCCACGGCCAGCGCCCCCGCCGGCTCGAGGATGGAGCGCGTATCCTGGAACACGTCCTTGATCGCCGCGCACACGGCGTCGGTGTCCACCAGCACGATCTCATCCACATACTTTTTGCAGATGCGGAACGTCTCCTCGCCCACCTGCTTGACGGCGGTACCGTCCGAGAACAGGCCGACATCGTTGAGCGTGACACGCTTCTTTGCCTTGAGCGAACGAGCCATCGCGTCGGAATCCGTGGTCTGCACGCCGATGATCTTGATGTCGGGGCGCACCTGCTTGACGTAGGCGGCCACGCCCGCGATCAGTCCGCCGCCGCCGATGGCGCAGAAGATCGCGTGGACCTGGCCTTGGTGCTGGCGCAGGATCTCCATGGCGATAGTGCCTTGTCCGGCGATCACATCGGGGTCGTCGAACGGATGCACGAAGGTGAGTTTCTGTTCTTTCTCCAGTTCATACGCATGACTGCAAGCGTCGCTGTAGCTGTCGCCATGAAGCACGATCTCGACGGCACGCTGGCCGAAATGACGCACCGCGTCGATCTTCACTTGCGGGGTGGTGGTCGGCATCACGATGACGGCCTTGCAACCGAGGCGGTGCGCGGAAAGCGCCACGCCCTGCGCGTGGTTACCCGCCGAGGCGGCGATCACACCGCGCTTGAGTTGCGCGGGAGAGAGCTGCGCCATCTTGTTGTAGGCGCCGCGCAGCTTGAAGGAGAACACCGGCTGCATGTCCTCCCGCTTGAACAGGACGGTGTTGCCGAGGCGCGCCGACAGACTGGGCGCCGGCTCCAGCGGGGTCTCGACCGCGACGTCGTAGACACGGGCGTTGAGGATGCGTTTCAAATAATCGTTCATAACAGTTGCCTGAAAAATACCGGCGAAGATTAGCACAGCACGCCCCGAAAAGCCGCGGTTTTGGCGGCATTCGGCCATGCAATAGGCATTCTCGCGCCAGCAGGACGCCATAACGAAGCACACCGCTGACGGCCTTCGCTCCAGCGAAAATCCCCCAAATAATCAAGGTTATTAAAATTTATATAGGCATTTTGACATATACCAATCGAACGACTTTCAACGTATAACCGCGGCTGCTTTTCCACACCTGTCCGGATACCCTGTGTTAGCGCGTCGCTCCACCCCGAAACTGGCCGCCTTATCGGCGGCACTGCTTGTCTTCTCGGCCTTGCTGACGCTCGACGATTTCGAGCGCAAACAGGCCGTGCAGGACCAGCGCCTGCACGTCATGGAGCGCGTCTCGGCGCTGGACGCAAAACTGGAGGCGGCGATCAGCAAGTCTGCAGCGTCCACAGGAATCATCGCGTCGATCTTCGCGACCCGCCCGGACCTGTCGCAAACCGAATTCATCCAGTTGGCCAGGCATGCCAAGACGCTCAGCCCGGACATCCTCAACCTGGCGCTGATCCGAGACACCGTCGTCAATTACGCTTATCCGCTGGCGGGGAATGAAAAGATCATCGGCCTGGATTACCGCCAGTTGCCGTCGCAGTGGCCCGTCTACCAGCGAATGATGGAGACGCGCCAACCCGTTACCGCCGGCCCCATGGAACTGGTACAGGGCGGCGTGGCAGTGGTGGTACGCATCCCGGTCTACCACACCGATCCGAAATCGGGCGAGGAACGTTTCCTCGGCGCAGTCAGCGCACCGGTATTGTTCGATAGCCTGTTGCGCGAGGCTGAAGTAGCCGTGCTGGAGCCGACCGTGAGCGTTGCCATCCGCGGCCGTGACGGGCAAGGCAGCACGGGCGAAGTCATCTACGGCGACCCCGCCCTGTTCAACGAACAGCCGGTGCTGCGGCGGATCACCCTGCCCGGCGGCAGCTGGGAGATCGCCGCCATTCCGCGCGCAGGCTGGGGAAGCAACAACACAACCAGGCTTTGGGTCATCCGCACGCTGGGCGGCCTGCTGTGCATACTGGCGGCGCTGATGGCCTATGCCGTGGTCAGGCACTTGCAGCAGCGGGCCGAAAATGAAGCCGAACTGAAACAGCGTAGCGCCGAACTGAGCTGTCAGAACGCCGTGCTGGAAATGATCACCCACCACGCCGCATTGCCGGACATTCTGGAGATGCTCACCCAATTGGTCGAGCTGCACAACCCTGAAATGTTGTGCGCCATCTTGCTGATCGACAAGGACGGCAAGCATCTGCGGCACGGCGTTGCGCCCAGCCTGCCGGATTTCTTCAAACGGGCGCTCCACGGCCTCGCCATCGGCGAAACGACTGGGGCCTGTGGCATGGCGGTATCCCGCGGCGAGCGCGTGGTCGTCGAAGACATGCATTCCCACTCTTACCCGGAAGACTTCCGTGCCCTGATCGTCCGCGCAGGATTGCAATCCTGCTGGGCTCAGCCCGTCAAGGATCAGGATGGCCGCGTGCTGGGCACCTTTGCCATCTATCAGCGTCATCCCGCCACGCCGGAGCCGGCTGAGATCACCCTGATCGAGAACTATGCCGCGCTCGCCGCGCTGGCCATCGAACGCACGCAGACGACCGAAACCTTGCGGCTGCACGATGCCGCGCTCAATGTCGCCGCCAGTGCGATCTCGATCGCCGACCGGCAGGCACATGTCGTCTGGGCAAACCAGGCATTCACCAGGCTGACCGGATACAGCCTCGACGAGGCGGTCGGGCGCACCTATGGCAGACTGCTCAAATCCGGGCTGCATGGCAACGAGTTCTACCGGGACATGTGGCAAACCATCCTCGCCGGGCGGGTATGGCATGGCGAACTGACCAACCGGCGCAAAGACGGCGCCCTGTATCACGATGAAACGACCATCACGCCGGTGCGCGATCAGAGCGGCGAAATCACCCATTTCGTCACGATGAGGCAGGACGTCACCGAACGCAAGATCGCCGAGGAACAGCTGAAGAATCTGGCGTTCTACGATCCCCTGACGCAGCTGCCCAACCGGCGGCTGCTGCTCGACCGCCTGGGACTGGCACTGGCGATCAGCAAGCGCAGCGGCCGCTATGGTGCGCTGATGTTCCTCGACCTAGACAACTTCAAGCCCCTCAACGACCAGCACGGCCACGATGTCGGCGACCTGCTGCTGATGGAGGCCGCACGGCGCATCGTGCATTGCGTCCGCGCGGAGGACACCGTCGCCCGCTTCGGCGGCGACGAGTTCGTGGTGATGCTCAAGGAACTGGATACCGACCGGACAGTATCCGCCACCCGGGCGCACGGGGTGGCGGAAAAGATCCGCGCCGCAGTGGGAGCCCCCTACCGCCTGGAGCTATTGCAGGCCGAGAATGGCGAAACCGCAATCGAGCACCACTGCACCACCAGCATCGGCATCGTGATGTTCCTCAATCACGAATCCCCTAGGGAAGACTTGCTCAAATGGGCGGACATCGGCATGTATCAGGCCAAGGCGGCCGGACGCGACACCATACGCTTCTATGAGCCCGGCAACACCTAGGCGGACTGCACCGGGCAGCTTGCAGCGCACCTGAAAATCGGTTCAAATGCCGCGCATGGAGAAAAACGACCCGCATGGCATCATCATCCAGACGCAGGTGAACTACCTGCCGGAGCAGTCCGACGAGTCGGGCAACCGTTTCGTTTTCTCCTACACCATCAGCATCACCAACCTCGGCCGCAATTCCGCCAAGCTGCTCAGCCGCCACTGGATCATCACCGATGCCTACAACCACGTTCAGGAAGTGCGCGGACAGGGAGTGGTGGGCGAGCAGCCGCTGCTCAAGCCGCACCAGAGCTTCGAGTACACCAGCGGCACGGTGCTGACCACACAGGTCGGCACGATGCGCGGCAGTTACCAGATGCAGGCCGACGATGGTTCAACGTTTGATGTCGAGATCCCACAATTCGTATTGAGTGTACCGCGTGTTCTGCATTAACTCCCTTGCCGGCAAACGGCTCCAGGCAGCCCTGCTGCCATTGATGTTCCTCGCCGCCTGCACCACCACACCGCCCAAGCCTGCGGTCGCCCCACCTGCTGTCGCCACGCCGCCTGCCGCGCCGTTCGCCGTCAGCAAGTGGGAGATGCTGCCCGACTGGCAGACCATGGACCTGCAACCCAGCTGGACGGCCTTTTTGCAGAGCTGCCGCGCGCTGAAGACCAAGCCCGGCTGGCAGGAAACCTGCGCACGCGCCGACGGACTGGCGCAGCCTGACAACGCGGCATTGCGCAGCTTCTTCGAGCAAGGCTTCTCTCCCTATCAGGTGATCAATGCGGACGGATCGTCTCAGGGTTTGATCACCGGCTACTACGAACCCAGACTGTCCGGCAGCCGCGTCAGGACCGATCGCTTCCGTTATCCGCTGTACGCCGCGCCGGACGACCTGCTGACCATCGACCTGGGCGAGGTGTATCCGCAACTGAAGGACTTGCGCCTGCGCGGTCGCGTGCAAGGCAAGCGCGTCGTACCCTATTACAGCCGCGCCGAGATCGACGACGGCAAAGCCCCTCTGCCCGGGCGCGAACTGTTCTGGGTGGACGATGCAGTGGACCTGTTCTTCCTGCAGATCCAGGGCTCTGGGCGCATCGAACTGCCGGACGGCAGTCTGGTGAAGGTCGGCTATGCCGACCAGAACGGACACCCTTATATCTCCATCGGCAAGAAGCTGATCGAGATGGGCGAACTCAAGCCGGAAGAGGCGTCGATGCAGGGCATCAAGAACTGGGCCGCGCAACACCCGGACCGGCTCGGCGCGCTCCTGGAGCAGAATCCCAGCTATGTGTTTTTCCGCGAATTGCCGAACGGCCTGTCCGCCCCGCTCGGCGCGCTGGGCGTGCCTTTGACCAATGAATACAGCATCGCGATCGACCCGCGCACCATCCCGCTGGGCGCACCGGTATTGCTATCGACCACCTATCCGAATTCCACCGAGCCGCTGAACCGCCTGATGCTGGCGCAGGATACCGGCGGCGCGATCAAAGGCGCGGTACGCGCCGATTTCTTCTGGGGCTTCGGCGAACAGGCCGGAGTCCAGGCGGGACGGATGAAACAGCGCGGCCAGATGTGGGTACTGTTCCCCAAGGGGACCGAACCGACGGTCAATTGACGATGTGCACCAGATTGCGGCCGTGATGTTTGGCGTCGTACAGCGCCACTTCGGCCAGCTTGATCAGCTCGTCCTCGGAGGTGTCGCGGGAAGGGATACGGGAAACGCCGCCGATACTGATGGTCACCACGCCGAGCGCCGAGTCGCTGTACGGAATGCTCAGTGCACGCACTTTTTCGCTGAGCTTCTGGGCATGCAGTTGCAGGTCTTCGTAGTTGGTCCCCAGCGACACCACTGAAAACAACGCACCGCCATAACGTGCGGCACAGTCCGACGAGCGCATGAAGGACTTGGCGATGCAATCGCCGACGATACGCAGGCATTCATCGCCGGCGCTCTCCCCGTAGCGCTGGTTGAACAGCTTGAAGCGGTCCAGATCGATCATCAGCACCGACAGTTCGCTGTGGGTGCGCTGTGCGGCAGCAAGCATATGGGTGAACTGCTCATCGAAACGGCGGCGGTTGCTGATACCGACCAGCGGGTCGGTGTACACCAAGGTGTTCAATTGCATATTCAGTGCATCCAGATCCAGCCCGGACTGGTGCAAGCGTTGATCGAGCATGATCTTCACCGTCTCGTCTTTCTGGATACCGATGAAGTGGGTGAGCACTCCTTCATCGTTGTGTACCGGCGAGATGCTCAACTCGTTCCAGAACATCGAGCCGTCCTTGCGGTAATTGCGTAAGGTCACCGTGCACCCCTCCCCGCGCGCAAGCGCGGCACGTATCGTCTCCAGTTCCGGCTGTGCGGTGTCGGTGCCCTGCAAAAAACGGTAGTCGCGCCCGAGCACTTCCTCGGCCTTGTAACCGGTTATCTGCTCGAACCCCATGTTGACATAAAGGATCGGGGTCCCTTTCTTGCGGGCATCGGCGATAGTGATGCCGTCGTGCGACTCGTTGATCGCCTTGACCAGCAGGTCGCGCGAGATTTCCTCGGAATCGCCCATGTCACCCTCCCTACTTGGTTGACGCGTCCAGACGCTTCTCCAGTTCTTCCGCGGGCAAATACCCGGGAACTTGGCTGCCATCGCCGAAGATCAGGTTCGGCGTGCCAGTGACGCGATGCTTCCTGCCCAGCGCCATGATCTCCTCTAGCGGCATCTTGCAGGACGCCGTATCCGGCGCAACGCCGTTCAGCATCAGGTTGTCCCATGCCTTGACCGGGTTCTTCGCACAGTAGACATTGCGCGCAATCACGTCCGACCCCTGGAAAATCGGATACAGGAACAGGTACAGCGTGACATCGCTGACCTTGCTCAGCTCCTTCTCCAGGCGCTTGCAATAGCCGCAGTTCGGGTCGGTGAAATAGGCCAGCTTGCGCTTGCCGTTGCCTTTCACCTTCTTCACGGCCAGGTCGAGCGGCAACTTGTCGAATTCGATGGCGAACAGCTGGCGGCGGCGTTCCTCGGTCAGGTCGCGGCGGCTCTTCGCATCGATCACGCTGCCTTCGAACAGGTACTGGCCTTGTGCATCGGTGTACAGCAACTGGTCGCCGACCACGATCTCATACAGGCCGCTATACGGCGTCTTGACCACATGCTCCAGCTTGCCGATGTTGGGGAATTTGCTCTGCAGCGATTGGCGGATCTCCTTCTCGCCCGCATGGGCGGAAGACAGCAGAACGAACATCAACAGGCCGAGCAGTTTTTTGGCCAAACTCATTTCCTTCGTTTTCATATTGGGTTCCATCAGATAAAAGCGTGCTGCATCAGCATCTTCTTCAGCGGCACGAGGTGGTTGGTGGCATTCAGGCCGGCATTGCGCAACGTCTTCAACAGCGGATCGTCGTTATTGAACAGATGCTTCAGGCCGTAAGTCGTCGCCTGCATCGAATAAATGTCTTCCTTGCGCTTGCGGTCGTAGCGGCGCAACAACTGCGCATCGCCGCAGTCGCTAAAGCCCCCGCGCTCCAGCAGAACCTGCGCGAGCTGGCGTGCGTCGCGGAAGCCGGTGTTCACGCCCTGCCCGGCCAGCGGGTGCATGTTATGCGCGGCGTCGCCGATCAGGGCAACGCGCGGCGCACTGATCTGCGGCAGCACCAGCAGTCGCAGCGGGAAAGCGGCGGGCGGGGTGATGACGTTCATCGTACCCAGCGTGCCATTCGATGCAACCGACACGCGGGCGCAAAGCTCTCCGCGGGTGAGCGCCAGCAGTTCGGCGGACTTCTCCGGGCTGACCGACCACACCATGGACACGCGGTTGCCCGGCAGCGGCAGCAGCGCCAGGATGCCGTCCGGCTGGAACCATTGGTAAGCGATGCCTCGATGCGCGCGCTCAACGGTGAAATTGGCCACCACACCGTGCTGCCGGTAATCCACCGGCGCGGCGCTGATGCCCACCTGGTTGCGCACCCAGGAATCGCGCCCGTCGGCGCCGACCACCAGCTTCGCCCTCGCCTTGCGGCCGTCGTCCAGCGTGAGCACCGCAGCCTCGGGGGTGATCTCCAGCGCGGCGCATTTGGCCGGACACAGCAGCTCGAGGTTGTCCTGCTGCCTCAGCGCCTGCCAAATAGCGCCCTGCAGTTCACGGCTTTCCAGGATGCAGGCCAGTTCCGGCGCGCCCATCTGGTAGGCGCTGAATTCCAGCTCCGCCCCGCCGTCGCCGAACACCCGCATCTCCTCGACCGGCGCAACGCGGCTGGCGTCGAGGAAACCCCAGGCGCCGGACTGCTCGAGGAAGCCGCGGCAGCCGGGGCTGATGGCATAGATGCGGCTGTCCCAGTCGTCCGGCGACGTTTCGCCAGTCGGCTGCAAGGGACGGCCTTCGACCAGCGCCAGCGACAGCCCGCTGTGCCCGAGCGCGGCGGCCAGGCTGGCACCGACCAGCCCCCCGCCGATAATGACGATGTCGAATTCCATAGTCGGATATTTCGCAGAAATGATCGCGGCCATCATAGCATGACCGTGCTGATTAATTTATAATCAGCGCCCCCTTCGAGAGACACCATGCAAATCGGCCGCTACAAGCTCAGGAACAATCTCATCGTCGCCCCCATGGCCGGGGTGACCGATCGCCCTTTCCGCATGCTGTGCAAGCGCATGGGTGCGGGCATGGCGGTGAGCGAGATGGTGGCATCCAACTCCCTGCTGTACGGCTCGGAAAAGACCAAGCGCCGCGCCAATCACGAAGGAGAGGTCGAACCGATCTCGGTGCAGATCGTCGGCGCAGACCCGAAGATGCTGGCACAGGCCGCGAAATACAACGTCGACCACGGCGCGCAGATCATCGACATCAACATGGGCTGTCCCGCGAAGAAGATCTGCAACGTGATGGCGGGTTCCGCGCTGATGCAGAACGAGAAGCTGGTGACCGAGATACTCGAAGCGGTGGTCGGCGCGGTGGACGTGCCGGTCACATTGAAGATACGCACCGGCTGGGACAAAGCCAATCGCAACGCGGTGAACATCGCGCGCATCGCCGAATCCAGCGGCATCCAGGCGCTGGCCATACACGGCCGCACCCGCGCCTGCGCCTACACCGGCGACGCCGAATATGACACCATCGCCGCGGTGAAGACCGAGATAAGGATCCCAGTCATCGCCAACGGCGACATCACCACGCCTGAAAAGGCGAAGTTTGTGCTGGGACACACCGGCGCGGACGCGGTGATGATAGGCCGCGCGGCGCAGGGCCGCCCGTGGCTGTTCCGCGAGATCGAATATTTCCTCAAGACTGGCACGCACCTGCCCTCGCCAGAGGTCGGCGAGATCCACCACATCCTGGTGGCGCACGTGCACGAACTGTACGACTTCTACGGGGAATTCACCGGCCTGCGCGTGGCACGCAAACACATCTCCTGGTACACCAAGGGACTTGTCGGTTCGGCGCATTTTCGCCATCACATGAATCAGCTGGAGAGCGCCGAAGAGCAGCTCGCAGCGGTGGATGCATTCTTTACAGAACAAGCGCAGAGCGGATCGCGACTGTGCTACAGGGAGGAACTGGCGGCATGACTGACTGCGCGATAAACGAAAACGATATGGCGCGCTATGTGCGCAAGGCACTCAAGGAATATTTCCGTGACCTCGACGGCGAGAACCCCTGCTGCAACATGTACGACATGGTGATGGACTGCGTCGAGAAACCGTTGCTCGAAATGGTGCTGGAACATGTCGGCGGCAACCAGACCCGCGCGGCAGACACGCTCGGCATCAACCGCAATACGCTGCGCAAGAAGATGCAGCAGCACGGCATCGAATAAACAAACCGGCTGCGCGCCCGTTCGCGAGCCGCGCGCTACGGTTTGATAGCTCAAAGATTTTTTATTTAACTGGAACCATCATGGCTGCAATCAAACAAGCACTCATCAGCGTGTCGGACAAATCCGGCGTCCTCGAATTCGCACAGGGGCTGCATAGCCTCGGCGTAAAGATCCTGTCCACCGGCGGCACCGCCAAACTGCTCGCCGACAACGGCGTTCCCTGCACCGAAGTGGCCGACTACACCGGCTTCCCCGAGATGCTGGACGGCCGCGTCAAGACCCTGCAGCCGAAAGTTCATGCCGGCATCCTCGCGCGCCGCGACCTGCCCGAGCATGTCGCCACGCTGGAAAAGCACGGCATCCCGACCATCGACCTGGTGGTGGTGAACCTGTATCCGTTCGCGGCGACCGTCGCCAAGCCCGGCTGCACGCTGGAAGACGCGATCGAGAACATCGACATCGGCGGCCCGACCATGGTGCGCGCCGCGGCGAAGAACCACGCGCATGTCGCCATCGTCACCGACCCGGCAGACTACTCTGACGTGCTGGAAGAAATGCGCATGAATGGCGCTGCGGTCAGTGATGCGACGCGCTTCGACCTGATGAAGAAGGCGTTCTCGCACACTGCCGCCTACGACAGCATGATCAGCAACTACCTGACCGCGATCGACAGCGACGGCAAGAAGAGCGAGTTCCCCGCGCAGATCAACTTCAACTTCGCCAAGGTGCAGGACATGCGCTACGGCGAGAACCCGCACCAGAGCGCCGCGTTCTATCGCGACCTCAACCCGGTGGCCGGCGGCATCGCCGACTACACCCAGTTGCAGGGCAAGGAACTCAGCTACAACAACATCGGCGACGCCGATGCGGCCTGGGAATTGGTCAAGACCTTCGACCAGCCCGCCTGCGTCATCGTCAAGCACGCCAACCCCTGCGGCGTGGCGATCGCCGACACCCCGCTGAACGCCTACAAGCTGGCCTACGCGACCGACACCACCTCCGCGTTCGGCGGCATCATCGCGTTCAATCGCGAACTGGACGAGGCTTCCGCAGCGCAGATCACCGCGAACCAGTTCGTCGAACTCATCATCGCGCCGAGTGCCTCCGAGGCCGCACTGAAGGTCACCGCCGCCAAGCAGAACGTGCGCGTGCTGACCGTGCCGCTGTCCAACGCCCACAACCAGTGGGACGTAAAACGCGTCGGCGGCGGCCTGCTGGTGCAGTCGCCGGATGCGCTGAACGTGCAGGCCTCGCAGCTCAAGGTGGTCACCAAGGTGCAGCCGACTGCAGAGCAACTGACCGACCTGCTGTTCGCCTGGCGCGTGGCGAAGTACGTGAAGTCCAACGCGATCGTGTTCTGCAAGGGCGGCCAGACTCTGGGCGTGGGCGCAGGCCAGATGAGCCGCGTGGACTCCACGCGCATCGCCAGCATCAAGGCGCAGAACGCAGGCCTGAGCCTCGCAGGTTCCGTAGTCGCATCGGACGCGTTCTTCCCGTTCCGCGACGGCGTGGACGTGCTGGCACAAGCGGGCGCGAAGGCGGTCATCCAGCCTGGCGGCTCGATGCGCGACGAAGAAGTGATTGCGGCGGCGGACGAGCATGGGTTGGCGATGGTCGTCACCGGCTTCCGCCACTTCCGTCACTAAAACGATCAGTCCGTTCGTGGTGAGCTTGTCGAACCATGAACGGAATCATTCAAGCAGTAGCCGCCCTTCGGCAAGCTCAGGGCGAACGGATTAATTACAGTTGTTCTAAGGTGTCGTTATGAAAATATTAGTCATCGGTAACGGCGGTCGCGAGCACGCGCTGGCATGGCGTCTGGCACAAGGGGCCAAGGTGCAGAAGGTCTATGTTGCACCGGGCAACGCGGGTACGGCTCTCGAAGAAGGGCTGGAGAACGTCGCGATCACCGCGATCCCTGATCTAATCGAATTCGTGCAGCGTGAAAACATCGAGCTCACCGTCGTCGGTCCGGAAGCTCCGCTGGCTGCGGGCGTGGTGGATGCTTTCCGCGCGGCAGGGCTGAAGATCTTCGGCCCGACCAAGGCGGCCGCACAGCTCGAATCGTCCAAGGATTTCGCCAAGCGCTTCATGACGCGCCATAACATCCCCACCGCGTTCTTCGAGACCTTCAGCGACATCGCCAAGGCCAAAGCCTATGTCGAGAAGCACGGCGCGCCCATCGTCATCAAGGCCGACGGCCTCGCTGCGGGCAAGGGCGTCGTGGTTGCGATGAGCAAGGACGAAGCATTCGATGCCATCGACATGATGCTGTCGGACAACAAGCTCGGCGATGCGGGTGCGCGCGTGGTGATCGAGGAATTCCTCGAAGGCGAAGAAGCCAGCTTCATCGTGATGGCCGACGGCAAGAACGTGCTGGCCATGGCGACCAGCCAGGACCACAAACGTCTCAAGGACAACGACCAGGGCCCGAACACCGGCGGCATGGGCGCATATTCGCCCGCGCCCGTGGTCACCCCGGAGATCCATGCTCGCGTGCTGCGCGAAGTGATCCAGCCGGTGATGCGCGGCATGGAAAGCGAGGGCATCGTTTACACCGGCTTCCTGTATGCCGGCCTGATGATCTCGCCGGACGGCGGCATCAAGGTGCTGGAGTTCAACTGCCGCATGGGCGACCCCGAGACGCAGCCCATCATGCTGCGCCTGAAGAGCGACCTCGCGGCCATCGTCGAGCACGCCGTCAACGGCACGCTGGACCAGGTCGAGGCCGAATGGGATCGCCGCACCGCGCTGGGCGTGGTGATGGCTGCTGCCAACTATCCCGAGACTCCGCGCAAGGGCGACGTCATCACCGGATTGCCGAAGAAGCTGGAAGATGCGCACGTATTCCACGCCGGTACGACGATGCAGGACGGCAAGGTGGTCACCAGCGGCGGCCGCGTGCTGTGCGTCGTGGCGCTCGGCGACATGGTGAAAGTGGCGCAGAAGCGCGCCTACGATATCGCCGACACCATCCATTTCGACGGTTGCCAGATGCGGCGCGACATCGGCTATCGCGCCATCGCCCCAAGGAAATAATTGCATCGCTCCGCCGCATCGTCCCGCCGCATCGCCGCGCATCTCCGGCGCGGCGGGCTGATCGCCTACCCCACCGAATCCTGCTACGGCCTGGGTTGCGACCCGCGCAACCGCAATGCGGTGCTGCGCCTGCTTAAGCTCAAGCAGCGCCCACAGCACAAGGGACTGATCCTCATCGCCGCACACTACCGCCAAGTAGCGCGCTACCTGAAACCGCTCACGCCCGACGAACAAGCGAAGTTGCAGAACGATGGCGCGCAGGCCATCACCTACCTGATGCCTGCCAAGCCTTCCTGCCCTCGCTGGCTACGCGGCATGCACAACACACTGGCGGTGCGCATCACCGCACATCCGTTCGCCTCAAGGCTCTGCCGCGGCGTGAACGGTGCGCTGGTTTCCACCAGCGCCAACCTCAGCGGCCAGCGCCCCGCGACGACCTACGAGGAATGCCGGCGCATGTTCGGACGCAAGGTGCTGGTGCTGCCGGGACGCGTGGGCAAACGCAGGAAACCGTCGACCATACGCACCTGGGCGGATGGTAGAATCATACGAAATTAGTCAGGAATCGCCTCCATCCGGAGCAATTCCTTAAACCTGCTCCCTCTCCCACCTGCAGAGGGGGAAAACCACCGGAGAAAAAATGGATAGCAACGCCGTCAAGGAATACCTGCTCGAACTGCAAGAACTGATCGTCGAACGTCTGGAACAAGTGGACGGCAAGAAATTCATCCGCGACAAGTGGCAGCGTCCTTCGACAGGCTCAGGACAGGCTCTCAGCATCGCCCAAGGCGAAGGCATCAGTTGCATCATCGAAGAAGGCAACGTGCTCGAGCGCGGCGGCGTGGCGTTCTCACATGTGCGGGGCGACAAGATGCCCACCTCGGCCACAGCGCACCGTCCCGAGCTGGCCGGGTGCAGCTGGGAGGCGATGGGCGTGTCGCTGGTGATGCACCCGCGCAATCCCTATGCGCCGACCTCGCACGCCAACGTGCGCATGTTCATGGCGACCAAGCCGGACGGCGACAAGGTGTTCTGGTTCGGCGGCGGCATGGACCTCACGCCTTACTACGGCTTCGAGGAAGACGCGCAGCACTTCCACCAGATCTGCAAGAACTCGCTCGCGCCGTTCGATCCCTCGTTGCACCCCAAATTCAAGAAATGGTGCGACGACTATTTCTTCCTGAAGCACCGCAACGAACCGCGCGGCGTGGGCGGTATCTTCTTCGACGATCTCTCGGAGCCGGATTTCGACACCTGCTTCGCCATCCAGCAGAGCGTGGGCGACCACTACCTGTCGGCATATGTGCCGCTGCTCGAAAAACGCAAGGACACGCCGTACGGCGAACGCGAGCGCGACTTCCAGCTGTATCGTCGCGGACGTTACGTCGAATTCAACCTGGTGATCGACCGCGGCACCATCTTCGGCCTGCAGTCGAACGGCCGCACCGAATCCATCCTGCTCTCCATGCCGCCGCTGGTGAAGTGGCGCTACGACTGGCATCCGGAGAAGGGCACGCCGGAAGCGGAGCTGTACGACAAGTACCTCGTGCCCAAAGACTGGGTATAACCAAAAACAAAACCCGCCGCTGGCGGGTTTTGTTTTTATGGGCATCTAAATCTTCAGATGCCCTGCAGGGAAAGCCTGTTTATTTGAACAGCACCACCGCCTTCTGCAGCGTCATCCAGAAACCCCAGGCCAGCGGCAGGCCCACGGCCAGCCATGCCAGCGTCACCTTCCAGCTGTGGCTGGCCTCGTGTGCCAGCGCCTTGGCGTCCTGCACGAAATGCTCGTGCGTGTCGTCGGCCTGCTTCTTCTCTTCCTTGAGCTCTTCCTCGCTCATGTGGTGCTGTTCGGCCACCGACTGGATCAGCCAGTTGCAGATGAAGCCCAGCACCAGCAAGCCGGCGAGGATGTACATGGTGACGGTGTAGGCATCGGCGCGTGCCACGCCGTGGTCGAGCTGATATTCACGGATGTAGTTCACCAGCAGCGGGCCGAAGATGCCGGCGGCCGCCCAGGCAGTCAGCAGGCGGCCGTGGATCGCGCCCACCATCCGGGTGCCGAACAGGTCGGCGAGGTAGGCCGGCACGGTGGCGAAGGCGCCGCCGTACATCGACAGGATGATGCAGAAGAACGCCACGAAGAACGCGAGGCTGCCTGCCGCTGCCATGCTGGGGATGGACGCATACAGCGCGCAGCCCAGCAGGAAGAAGATGGAGAAGGTGAGCTTGCGGCCCAGCTTGTCGGACAGCGAGGCCCAGAAGAAACGGCCGCCGATGTTGAACAGCGACAGCAGCCCGGTGAAGCCTGCGGCGATGGCGGCGATCTGCGTCTTCTGTGCGGCGTCGAGATCGTTGAATGCGAGGTCGAGGCCGATCAGCTTGCCGCCGAACACTTCCTGCAGCAGCGGCGAGGCCATGCCGATGATGCCGATGCCGGCCGTTACGTTGAGGCACAGCACGCCCCACACCAGCCAGAACTGCGGCGTCTTCCATGCCACGTCCAGATGCACATGGCGGTCGGTGATCATGCTCTTCTTCGAGGGCTCAGCCGGCGGCTGCCAGCCGGCAGGTTTCCAGTTGTCCGCGGGGACGCGGTAACCCAACGCGCCCGCCATCATGAACACGAAATAGATCACGGCCAGCGTGACGAAGGTCTCCCACACGCCGACCGAGGTGGGCGTGGCGAAGTAGGTCATCAGTTTGTTGGCCAGCGGTGCGCCTATCATCGCGCCGCCGCCGAAGCCCATGATGGCCATGCCGGTCGCCATGCCGCGACGGTCCGGGAACCACTTGATCAGCGTCGACACCGGCGAGATATAGCCCAGCCCCAGGCCGATGCCGCCGATCACGCCGGAGCCCAGCCACAGCATCCAGATCTGGTGCAGGTGCACGCCGAGTGCGGAGATCAGCAGACCGCCGCACCAGCAGAACGCTGCCACCACGCCTGCGCGGCGCGGGCCCACGCGTTCCAGCCAGCCGCCCCAGATCGCGGCCGAGGTGCCGAGGAACACGAAGAACAGCGTGTACATCCAGCCCAGCGTGGAGATCTTCCAGTCGCAGTTGGCAGCAAACATTTCGGCGAAGAAGCCCATGTCCTTGGGACAGTCCACCGCAGCGGTGATACCAATGGCATGCGACAGCGGCAGCCAGAACACCGAGAAGCCGTAGGCCATGCCGATGCAGAGATGGATGGCGAGTGCGGCGGGCGGCACCAGCCAGCGGTTGAAGCCCGGTCGGGCGATGATGCGTTCCCGGTCGAGAAAACCGGGCGTGCGTGCTTGTTGCATGGATCTACTCCGTTGGATTGAAAACCTTTTTGCCGTTATGGGCGCTGCGCGCCTCTGGCGAGGGGCGGCATTATCTTGCCAAGCCCCCCAGTAAAGCAAATCGATTTAGTAGGGTATTAAACCCAGGAGTATTCATGGTCGATACTCGACCGCAACGTGCCGCCGCATCAGCTCCAGACCTTCCGCAGCAGAATGCTGCGGAACCAGCCCCCCGCCATCGCCGGCTCGTCGCTGACCACCTGCAACGACGGCGCCGCGCGCAGCGCCTCCTCGAACACCACGTCCATGCGCGTGGCGAAGCGGCGGGTGATCCCATTGAACAGGCGGCGCAGCGGCGCGCGCTGTCGCGGACGCAGGAACTTGTCGAACAGGATGACTGTGCCGCCGGGCTTGAGCACGCGCGCGGCCTCGGCGAGGCAGCGCTCAGGTTGCGGCACCACGGCGACGATCAGGTGCAGCACCACATGGTCGAACGTCTCGTCGGCGAACGGCAGCGCCATGCTGTCGCCCAACACGAAATCCACCTGCAGACACGACCCGCGAGGCACCGCACGCGCCAGCATCGCCGGGCTGAAATCCAGCGCGATATAGCGGTGCAGCGGCGGCAGCAACGGCAGGTCCAGTCCCGTGCCCGCCCCGCTCACCAGAACGCGCCCCGGCACATCCTGCGGCAGGGCGCGCAGCGATCGCCTGCGCGCCTCGCGCATCGGAAGCTCGATGACGAGGTCATACAACGGCGCGACGAAGCGATAGCTGATGCGCAGCAGCGGGTTCTGGCGCCAGGGTTGGCCGGGATTCTTCATGAGGGGAGTGTAGTAAAAATTTCGCAGGAGCGGATATACGGTGTGTCACTAGTTGTGCGTATTGCGTCAAGTACCCAACAACAAGGAGAGCATCCTGAGCTCACCATCGGCCGAGCAGAAAACCGTGGTGCGTACCGCGCGCGAAGTGCTGCTGGTTGCGTAAACAGGCTATGTGGAGACCCGATTCCGGCCATTCTGCTTCGATCGATACAAGGCATGATCTGCCTGCCTGATGTAGTCCTGGCAATCGAGGAACCTTGCACCCGGGGCCGCTCCAGTTGCAGAGACTCCCGCGCTGATGGTGAGCGGCCGATCCGCCTTGTATTTCGAGGGAAGGCCTTGCTCCTGCACGGCCATACGCAACTTCTCGGCCACGACAAGAGCACCGTCGAGGTCGGTTTCGGGCAAAACGATCAGGAACTCCTCTCCGCCCATCCGCCCAAGCACGTCAGAATCGCGAATATTGTCCCCCAGTATGGCCGCGACACTACACAATGCCTCATCTCCGGCTTCGTGGCCCCAGATGTCATTGATAGACTTGAAGTGGTCAACATCCACCATGATAAAACCGACCGACAAGCCGTTTCGGGCAGCCAGTGCAAGGATGTTTTGCGTGTTCTCCAGGGCCGCGCGCCGGTTCAATACATCTGTCAAATGGTCACGGTGTGCCAATCTGTGCAGGCGATCAGACAGCATGCAGACCTGGCTCGCGGCATTGGAAAGCAGCAACCCGCTTTGCTCATTGAAGCGCTGGTCCTGCTCGTATCTCTCTTCCAATGCCTTCAGCCGCCAAGCCATGGGTTCCTGCAACTCCTCGGGGATGGCAATGGCTGAAACCGGGGTCAGTCGCAACAAAAGAGCTTCGAGGTTCGCGTTTACCGCCTCATCCGCCTTCTTGTGGAAACGGATGGTATGAGTCTTCTTGCTGAGATAGGTGCTGCATGGTTCTTCAGTGGTGTCGATATGGACGTAATCGACATCGCCAGCCAGATACGTGCCACAATGGAACAGCCCACGTTCGAATTCGCTCGGGTAGGGGGTTACACAAACCAGCTTTGCATAACCAGCGGATTCGTCGAACTCAGCCAGGTCCAACCAGCCGATCTTTTCCCTGTCCCCGCGGTGTGCCATCGAATAGCCGACGCTGTTTCCCTGCATCCGCAGGAAGTCGGACGCGCAATTCACAAGATGGTTGTTGCCATTCTCGAACCAGTCACGCGCAAAACAGGCCCCGGCATGAAACAGGATGGGGCCCGTATCGACTTCGAACCTGTCCAGGTCATCCAGCAGCCGAAAGAAAATCGCCATCGAATACCATGCATTCGATTCGATATTCTTGACCAGATTGGCTCCATGTTCACCGCTCAGAACATGGACGTTCCGAAGCGCTTGCACCAAGCCAGCAAGCATGGACCCCAGCACTTCGATACCCGAATCTTCCTGCACACCAGCATGAGCAAGGTTCATCATCACCTCTTCTTTGTGGAGTGTGGCTCACCCTCTTGTCAGCCAATGCCTGCCGACAATAAGGGGCTAAGCTTTCGGTGCTTACCCTAGCCCGCATTGGCCGCATGGTCAATAGCGTCAGGCCCGTGTGCTGCGCCCTTTGACCAAGCTCAGGACTCGCTTATTTCGCCCTGCGCCTACTTCACCAGATAATCCCCAACCACGCCCGCGAACACCGCCGCCCCGAACCAGTTGTTGTGCAGGAACGCCGCAAAGCATTTCTCGCGGCTTCTGTTCTTGATGAGGATGTAGTGATAAAGCGAAATGCCTTCCGCAACGATCAGCCCGATGAAGTAGATCATCCCCAAGCCAGCCAGCCAGCCAGCCGCTGCCAGCAACATCAGGGTCAGCGCATAGCACATCATCACGGCGAACACGTCGTGCTTGCCGAAGAACAGCGCCGAGGAATGGATGCCAAGATGGGTGTCGTCGTCGCGGTCCACCATCGCGTATTCGGTGTCATAGGCGACGGCCCAGAACACGTTGGCGAGCAGCAGTACCCAAGCCACCGCCGGCACTTCGCCGAGTTGCGCGGCAAACGCCATGGGGATGCCGAAGCCGAAGGCGATTCCGAGATAGGCCTGCGGAATAGCGAAGAAGCGCTTGGTGAAGGGATAGCTCGCGGCGAGGAAGGCCGCGGGGAAGGCGAGCAGCCAGGTCAGCGGGTTGAGCGGCAGGATGAGCAGGAAGGACACGAACGCCAGCCCGGCGGCCAGCCACACCGTCTCGCGCTCGCTGACCTTGCCACTGGTGAGCGGGCGCTCCCTGGTGCGCTTCACGTGCTTGTCGATATGGCGGTCGGCGTAGTCGTTGATGGCACAGCCGGAGGAACGCATCAGCACGGTGCCGAGTGTGAAGATGAGCACGATGTGGATCGCGGGATGTCCCGCACCTGCGATCCACACGCCCCACAGCGTGGGCCACAGCAACAGCAGGATGCCGATGGGGCGGTTCAGGCGGGTGAGCTGGATGTAGAGGGAGAGGCGTTCGGTGAGCATTTCAGGATATGGGATTCAGGATACGGGATTCAGTGTAAGGCCGATCCATCAAGTTTAGCCAGCTCTACTGTATCCCGTATCCTGGCTCCTGACGCCTAATTTCAATATCTCCGGCAGGAACACTTCCGTCACCAGCAGCGGCGCGCCATGCAGGGTGAACAGCGAGCGTCGCGCCCACAAACGGTCCGGCGTAACGCCCGGCACGGCGGCCGCTGCACTGCGGTACAGGGGATGGTGCGCGTGCAGAGACTTGTAGTGCAGCGGCCTGCGCTCCACCTGCGGGTGGGCGAACAGCAGCGCACCGAGCGGTTGGCTGCCCAAGCCGCGCACGGCATTCCACGCGCCTCGCAGGTGCTGCACAGCGCAAGCGGAGTGTGCGAACACCACGGGCTGGCCATCGGCGCAAAGGAACACTTCGCGCGACCAGGCAAGCTGGTGAGGTGCGATGCCCAGCACGGCAGATTCGTCGAAGGCGATGCGCGCGAGGCCGCTGCGCACCGGACGCACATCGAACTGCCCGCAGCGGTCGCGAATGCGCTGCGTCAGAGAGCCGCGGTCGTGCAGCCACGGCACAAGCGTGGTTTCGCAGCCCACGGCCGCGCCGTGCCAGTATTTGTCAGACGTGCAGATAGTCATGTTTGCTTGCCATCCAGCGGTGCAGGTGAGCCCGCGCTGCATCGGGGTGATGTTGCAGCAGCTCGTCGGCGGCGAGCCGCGCCTCTTCCAGTAAATCTTCGTCTTCGCCCAGGTCGGCAAAACGCAGCATCGCCACGCCGCTCTGGCGCGCACCGAGCAATTCGCCCGGGCCCCGCAATTGTAAGTCCTGCTGGGCGATGGCGAAGCCGTCGTTGCTCTCGTAGATGATCTTCAGCCGAGCCCGCGCCAGTTCGGACAGCCTGTCCTGCTGGTAGAGCAGCACGCACATGCTCTCCGCCGCGCCGCGCCCGACGCGCCCGCGCAGCTGGTGCAGCTGCGCCAGTCCCATGCGCTCGGCGTGGTCGATCACCATCAGGCTGGCATTCGGCACGTCGACGCCGACCTCGATCACCGTGGTGGCGACCAGCAGCTGCAGCTCGCCCGCCTTGAACGCGGCCATGATCGCCGCCTTTTCCGCCGGAGGAAGCTTGCCGTGTGCGAGGCCCACGCGCAGCTCGGGGAAGGTCTGCGTCAGCGTCTCATGCGTCTCGATCGCCGTCTGCAACTGCAGCGCCTCGGATTCGTCGATCAGCGGGCACACCCAGTACGCCTGCTTGCCCGCGACGCAGGCGGCGCGCACGCGCTCGAACACCTCCTCGCGGCGCGCATCGCCGACAAGCTTGGTCACGACGGGCGTGCGCCCCGGCGGCAGCTCGTCGATCACCGACACATCGAGGTCGGCGTAGTAGCTCATCGCCAGGGTGCGCGGAATGGGAGTCGCGCTCATCATCAGCTGGTGAGGTTCGTTGCCCTTGTTGCGCAGTGCAAGTCGCTGCTGCACGCCGAACTTGTGCTGCTCGTCGACGATGGCGAGGCCGAGTTTCGGGAACTCGACGTTCTGCTGGAACAGTGCGTGCGTGCCGATGGCGAGCGGGGTCTCGCCCGACGCGATGCGTTCCGCGGCGACGGTCTTTTCCTTCTTCTTCAAACTGCCGGACAGCCACACGGGCGTGACGCCGAGCGGTTCCAGCCACTCGCGCAACTTGAGGTAATGCTGCTCGGCGAGAATTTCGGTGGGCGCCATCAGCGCGACCTGATAACCGTTCTCGATGGCCTGCAAGGCGGCGAGCGCGGCGACGATGGTCTTGCCGCTGCCGACATCGCCCAGCAGCAGGCGCTGCATCGGATGCGGCTGCGCGAGGTCGTGAGCGATCTCGGCATATACCTTCTGCTGCGCGCCGGTCAGCACGAACGGCAGGGCCCTGAGCAGTGCATCGGTCAGGCGGTGCTGCGCCGCGAGTTTGGGCGCGATGCGCTTGCTTCGCTCGCGGTGATGCACGCGCATCGACAACTGTTGCGCCAGCAATTCGTCGAACTTGATGCGCCGCCATGCGGTGTGGCTGCGCTGCTCCAGGCTGCTCGCCGACACATCCGGCGGCGGGTTGTGCAGCAGCTTGAGGCTGTCGGCGAAATCCGCGAAGCGCAACCGCTGCAGCAGCGCATCCGGCAACGTATCAGTGAGCGGCAGCGTCTCCAGCGCATTGAAGATCAGCTTGCGTAACGTCGCCTGTGAAAGCCCCGCCGTGGTCGGGTACACCGGCGTGAGGCTGGAGTTCAGCGGCGTATCGTCGTCCACCGCGCGGCATTTCGGGTGCACCATCTCCAGCCCGAAATAGCCCATGCGAGCCTCGCCGACGGCACGTATCTGCTTGCCCACGGCGAGCTGCTTCTGCTGGCTGGGATAGAAATTGAGGAAGCGCAGGTACAGTTCATCGCTGCCGTCCTGCAAGCGGCACACCAGGGTGCGGCGCGGGCGGAACGCCACTTCGCTGTGGGTGATGACGCCCTGCACCTGCACCGTCTCGCCGGGCTGCACCGACTCGATGGGCGCGAGATGGGTCTCATCCTCGTAGCGCAGCGGCAGGTGCAGCAACAGGTCGGAACGGTGGTGGATGCCCAGCTTGGCGAGCTTGGCCAGCGTGGCAGGCGGGATTTTCGCTGGCGTGCTCAAGGGTGCTGCTTAGTCTTGCAGATACATGACCCCGTCCGCCTCGACCAGCGCGCCGCGCGGCAGCGAGGCGACGCCCACGGCGGCGCGTGCCGGATAGGGCTGGTGGAAATAGGTCGCCATGATCTCGTTCACGCGTGCGAAGTTGCCGAGGTCGGTGAGGAAGATGTTCAGCTTCACCACGTCGTCCATGCTGCCGCCAGCGGCGGTGGCGACGGCGCGCATGTTCTGGAACACGCGGTGGATCTGCGCGTCGATGCCGTCGACCATCTGCATGCTGGTCGGATCGAGGCCGATCTGACCGGACAGGTAGACCGTGTGATCGACGCGCACCGCCTGCGAGTAGGTGCCGATCGCGGCGGGGGCATCGGGGGTCTGGATGAATTTTTTGTTGCTCATGTTCGGCTCCTTCTAAGTAATTCGCTCCTTCGATACACCGCGCTACGCGCGGTACTCAGGACGAACGGGAAATAGGTTTGCAATTATACCGGCTCAGGTGATGACCGTCGGCTTGTCCCTTCCGGTACAAGCACGCAACTCCGAAACATCCAGCGCGATGCCGATCAGCGTGGAAAGCGCCTCCTGGGCGTCGAGGTGGTGCTTGCTCACATCCGGTTCGTAGCTTTCGAGATAGAGGCGCAGCGTTGCCCCCTCCGTACCCGTTCCGGAGAGACGAAACACGATGCGCGAACCGTCTTCAAAGAGGATGCGTATCCCCTGTCCCGCGCTGACGCTGCCATCCACCGGGTCGGTGTAGCTGAAGTCGTCGCAGGTCTTGACGATATAGGGACCGAGTGTTTTCCCAGGCAGATCAGCGAAGCCTTCCTTCAGCAGATTCATCACACTGTTCGCGGCCTCTGTCGGGAGGCTTTCGTAATCGTGACGCGAATAGAAATTGCGCCCGTACTTCGCCCAGTGCTCGCGCACGATGGACTCGACCGGTTGCTTGCGCGCCGCAAGGATGTTCAGCCAGAACAGCACCGCCCAGAGACCGTCCTTCTCGCGCACATGGTTCGAGCCGGTGCCGAAGCTCTCCTCGCCGCACAGCGTGACCTTGCCCGCGTCCATCAGGTTACCGAAGAACTTCCAGCCGGTCGGCGTCTCGTAGCAGGGGATGCCCAAGGCCTGCGCCACGCGGTCGGCCGCCGCGCTGGTCGGCATCGAGCGCGCGATGCCCGCAAGGCCCTGCTTGTAGCCGGGCGCGAGCTTCGCGTTGGCGGCGATGACGGCCAGGCTGTCGGAAGGCGTGACGAAGAAGCCATTGCCGAGGATCATGTTGCGGTCGCCGTCGCCGTCCGAGGCCGCGCCGAAATCCGGCGCATCCTTGCCGTACACGATCTCGACCAGTTCGTGCGCGTAGGTGAGGTTGGGGTCTGGATGGCCGTTGCCGAAGTCAGGCAGCGGCACGGCGTTCATCACGCTGTCCGCGGACGCCCCCAAGCGGTTCACCAATATCTCCTTCGCATACGGGCCGGTGACGGCGTGCATGGCGTCGAACTTGATGCGGAAGCCGCTACTCAATAACGCGCGAATCGCCTTGAAGTCGAACAGCGATTCCATCAGCTCGGCGTAGTCGACGACGGGGTCGATCACTGACACCGTCATATCGCCCAGCTTGCTGTCGCCGCAGGCGTCCAACGCTACATCGGGCGCGTCGGCGATGCAGTACTGAGAGATCTGCTTGCTCGCCGCAAAGATCGCCTCGGTGATCTTCTCCGGCGCGGGGCCGCCGTTGGCCGTGTTGTACTTGATGCCGAAGTCGCCGTCCGGCCCGCCGGGGTTGTGGCTCGCGGACAGGATGATGCCGCCGTAAGTCTGGTATTTGCGAATCACGCAGGAGGCCGCGGGTGTGGAAAGGATGCCGCCCTTGCCCACCATGACGCGACCGAAGCCGTTGGCGGCGGCCATCTTCAAAATGACCTGGATCGCCTCGCGGTTGTAGTATCTGCCGTCGCCGCCCAGCACCAGCGTCGAGCCTTGGGGTGCGGCGATGGTATCGAAGATGGACTGGACGAAGTTCTCCAGGTAGTGCAGCTGCTTGAAGGCGGGCACACGCTTGCGCAGGCCTGAGGTGCCGGGTTTCTGGTCGGCGTAAGGGGTGGTGGCGACCTTACGGATCTGCATTCTTTTTCTCCCGTTATCCTGTGTCAGGGCCGCCATCTTACCACCGGACAATTGCCGATTCGGTCCGCCGGCCCCCACAAAACGCCGGATTCCTGCAATAATCGCGCATACAAACAAGACAACACCAAAAAAAGGGAAAAGCAGCATGATGACTCAAGACGAAATGAAGCAAGCGGTAGCGAAGGCCGCCATCGAATACGTGCCGGTCGATTGCATCGTCGGCGTGGGCACAGGCTCTACCGCCAACTTCTTCATCGACGAACTGGCCAAGATCAAGCACAAGATCCGCGGCGCGGTCGCCAGCTCCGAGGCATCAGCCAAGCGCCTGCAGGCACACGGCATCGAAGTGCTGTCGCTGAACGACGCGGGCGACCTGCCGGTGTACGTGGACGGCGCAGACGAGATCACGCGCCACATGCACATGGTCAAGGGCGGCGGCGGCGCGCTGACGCGCGAGAAGATCGTCGCGGCGGCCAGCAAGAAGTTCATCTGCGTGTGCGACGCCAGCAAGCTGGTGGATGTGCTCGGCAAGTTCCCCCTGCCGATCGAGGTGATCCCGATGGCGCGCAGTTCGGTGGCGCGCCAACTGGTGAAGCTGGGCGGCCAGCCCAAGCTGCGCGAGGGCTTCACCACCGACAACGGCAACATCATCCTCGATGTGCACAACCTGCAGATCATGAACCCGGTGGAGCTTGAATCCACGCTGGACCACATCGCCGGCGTGGTCACCAACGGCCTGTTCGCGCGCCGCGCTGCAGACGTGCTGCTGCTCGGCACGCCTGAAGGCGTGAAGACGATGACGGCGGAATAAGGAAAACGCCGTCATCTGACGTTCATATTCGCCGCTTAAACTATACAGTCCACTTTAAGGAACGATAGCATGCCCAGCAATGATCACATCTCCCGCCAGTTCGATGCCGAGCTGGAAGCCATCCGCGCCAACGTGCTGCAAATGGGTGGCCTGGTCGAAAGCCAGATCAAGAGCGCGGTGGAATCGCTGATCTCCGGCGATGTCGCATTGATGACCCGCGTGATCGAGGACGACCATCGCGTCAACGCGCTGGAAGTGAAGATCGACGAGGCGTGCAGCCAGGTGATCGCACGCCGCCAGCCGACCGCGGGCGACCTCCGCCTGGTGATGACCGTGGTCAAGACCATCACCGACCTCGAGCGCATCGGCGACGAGGCCGAGAAGATCGCGCGCATGGCCAAGCTGCTGTCGCAGAAGAGCGCGCTCAACCTGCCGCGCTACCACGAGATCAAGCATGCCGCCGACCTCGCGCTGGACATGCTGCGCAAGTCGCTGGACGCCTTCGCGCGCCTGGACGTGGCGCTGGCCGCGCAGGTGGTGCGTCAGGACGACCAGGTCGATGAGGAATTCCGCGCTATCATGCGCTACCTCATCACCTTCATGATGGAAGACCCGCGCACCATCTCCACCTCGCTGGAGATCCTGTTCGTGGCCAAGGCCATCGAGCGCATCGGCGACCACGCCAAGAACATGGCCGAGTACGTGGTGTACATGGTCAAGGGGCGCGACGTGCGCCATGTCACCGTCGACGAGATCGAGCGCGAAGTCCAGAAGTAGTGCAGCACCAACCCATCATAGCCGCCGTCGATCTGGGGTCGAACAGTTTTAGGCTCCAGATCGCGCGGGTCGAGAATGACCAGCTCTACATGCTGGACGGGCTGCGCGAGCCGGTGCGCCTCGCCGCCGGACTCACCCCCGACCGCCATCTCGATTCCGATGCGCAGCAGCGCGCACTCGACGCCCTGTCGAAGTTCGCCGAGCGCCTGCGCGGCCTGCCGCGCGAGGCGGTGCGCGCGGTGGGCACCAACTCCCTGCGCGTGGCGAAGAACGCCGCAGACTTCATCCCGCAGGCCGAGCATGTGCTGGGCTTCCCCATCGAAGTCATCGCTGGCATCGAGGAAGCGCGCCTGATCTACCTCGGCGTGGCGCACGGCCTGCCGCAGTCGCCCGACAACCGGCTGGTGATGGACATCGGCGGCGGCTCCACCGAATTCATCATCGGCAACAACCTCGAGCCGCAAAAGCTGGAAAGCCTGTACATGGGCTGCGTCAGCTATAGCAGCCGCTATTTCCCGAATGGCAAGATCACCAAGCAGAACCTCAAGCAGGCGGAACTCGCCGCGCGCAACGAACTGCAGACCATCGCAAAAGAGTTCTCGTGCAAACACTGGAACGTCGCACTAGGCTCCTCCGGCAGCGCACGCGTACTGTGCGATATCCTCGAACTGAACGGCTACAGCAAGAGCGGCATCACCCGCGACGGGCTGGAACGGCTGCGGGAAGAACTGCTGGACGCGGGTGACGTGCAACGCCTCGACGTGCAAGGGCTGAAGCCCGACCGCATTCCCGTGCTGCCCGGCGGCTTCGCCATCATGTATGCGACGTTCTGCGAGCTCGGCATCGACCAGATGCAGCCCGCGCTCGGCGCACTGCGCGAGGGCGTACTCTACGATCTGTGGGGGCGTTTCCACCACCACGACATGCGCGAGGTCACGGTGCAGCGGTTCATGCACCGTTACCATGTGGACATGGTGCAGGCCGGACGCGTGGCCAAGCTGGCGCACACCTTCGCGCTGCAATTCCTGGGCGAGGACGCCGACGAGACCGCGCTGCAGGTGCTCGATTGGGCCGCACGACTGCACGAGATCGGCATCAGCGTCGCGCACAGCGGCTTCCACAAGCACACCGCCTACATACTCAAGAATGCCGACATGCCGGGCTTCTCGAAAAAGGAACAGGCGCGCCTCAGCCTGCTGGCGCTGGCGCAGCGCGGCAGCCTGGACAAGCTCGAAGGACAGCTGAAGGACATCGAGGACTACGTGCTGGCAATGAGCCTGCGCCTCGCCGTGCTGTTCTACCGCAACCGCAGCGACGGCGGGCTGCCTGCCCTGCGCGGCCGCTTCAGCGGCACCAAGTTCCACCTCGCCATCGATGCGGATTGGCTGGCGCAAAGCCCGCTGACCGAAACCGCGCTGCAGGAGGAAGAGAAGCAGTGGAAGTCGCAGGGAATGAGCATGCAGGTAGTCGCCAAGTAAATATATGCAGCAACTGTAGGTCGGGTTAGCGTAGCGTAACCCGACCTACTCTCTTACAGGCCGTTGAAAAACGTAGCGAGGATGGTCAGATGCAAGGCGCACGGAGCGCAGGAACCGGAATGTACATTCAGTACATGAGGATTCCGAGTACCGCGCAACGCCGCAGATGGCCACCGCAGTAGTTTTGCAACACCTGTTACTCTCCGTAGCTGATGCGGTAGATGGCACCCGCCTTGTCGTCCGACACCAGCAGCGCGCCGTCCGGCATCTCCTGGATGTCCACCGGCCGCCCCCATGCGGTCAGACCTTGCAGCCAGCCCTCCGCGAACGTTTCATAGTTCGCCGCCTGCCCATTCTTCAGGCGTACCAGCGTGATGCGATAGCCGATGGGCGGGAAGCGGTTCCACGAACCGTGTTCGGCGATGAATATCTGCTTGTGGTAAGACTCCGGGAACATCTTTCCGGAGTAGAAGCGCATGCCCAGCGACGCCACGTGGGGGCCGAGCTCCATTGCGGGCGGGGTGGATTCACTGCATGAGTGTTGGCCGCCGAAATCGGGATCGGATACCGACTTGCCGTGGCAATAGGGGTAGCCGAAGTTCATGCCGGGCCGCGGCGCGTGGTTGAGCTCGTCGGGCGGCACGTTGTTGCCCAGCCAGTCGCGCCCGTTGTCGGTGAACCACAGCTCATTGCTATCCGGGTCCCAATCGAAGCCCACGGTGTTGCGCACGCCGCGCGCATACTGCTCGAGTCCGGTGCCGTCCGGCCTCATGCGGAAGATCGCCGCATAGCGCAAGGGATCGGGCTCGCAGATGTTGCATGGCGCGCCCACCGGAACGTACAGCAATCCGTCCGGGCCGAAGCGGATGAATTTCCAGCCGTGATGCGTTTCGCCCGGGAAGCTGTTGTTCACCACCACCGGTCTTGGCGGGTTGCGCAGGCGCGATGCGATGTTGTCGAAACGCAGGATGCGGTTGACCTCGGCCACATACAGCGCGCCGTCGCGGAAGGCCACGCCATTCGGCATATTGAGATTTTCGGCAATGATGAAGACCGCGCCCGCGCGCTTGCCGTCATTGCGCACTGCGTACACCTTGTCGCCACGCGTGCCGACATACAGCGAGCCATCCGGCCCCAGCACCATCGAACGCGCACCCGGCACATTATCGGCATACAGGCTGATCTTGAATCCCGGCGGCAGCTTGATCCTGTCGAGAGGCAACTCGCGGCAACAAGCGTTCAGGCTGACAGCCAGCAGCAGGATGAATGCGGTCGCCTCCCGCAACATGCTAGCAGCCTCCCCGTCGACGGGCAGTAATCTTGCTCTCCAGCATAATCGCCTGACCGTCCATGTTCGCCATCGAGATGATGCTGCCATCCATCGATATAGCCGAATAAGTGACCTCGCCCCTGGCTTGAAGGCCGAGCGAACCGTCACATCGCATCTTGAAGCGGAACGTATTGCCCGAGAAACTCCGCTGGGTGTAGGTGCAATCCGCCATTCCCGGATTCGCCACACCGCCGAGAACCCCGGAAGGATCCTGTGCATCTTCCTCCGTCAGACAACGACTTATGGTAATGGGCTCGGAAGTAACATCGGGTGAGTCCAACCCGCGGTTTTCTACAACCAGCTCCCACAAGCCGGGCTGAATTTCCGCGGCGAATGACGCACCGGCCAGGGTTGCCGCCAGGATGCCAGCCATGATCTGTATGCCACGGACGCTCATGGCTTGTTGAACGGCAACTTGATCGTCTCGCCGTCGATCGCGAACAGGCCGCGGCCGCGATGGTGGAGCGTACGCGGGTCTTTCTTCGCTGGGTCGATCCAGGCCTTGACCACCTCGAGCACGAAGAAGTTGTATTTGTTCACCAGCCGGGAGTCGTATATCCGGCACTCCAGATTGGCATAGCACTCGTCGATCAGTGGCGCCTGTACCTGCGAGGCGGGAACCGGCGTCAGGCCGAATTTCGCGAACTTGTCGACCTTGGCGCCGCTGACGCTGCCGACCTTCACCACCGTCTTCGCCATGTCCGCCGTCGGGATATTGATGACGCACTCCTTCGTCTTCACCAATGCGTCGAAGCTGTAATTGTTGCCGCTGATCACGGTGCCGATAAGCGCCGGCGTGAACTCCATCATCGTCAGCCACGACATGGTCATGACGTTCGCCTGCCCCTTGCGCGCGGTGGTGACCATCACCACCGGGCCCGGTTCGAGCAATTTGTAGACATTGGCTAACGGAAACGCTTTCTTCGCCATCTCGACCTCCGTTCTGGTTGCCCGAAAACGGTAACACGGCGAAATGGCGCGGGCGATACCCAGTATTGCTTATGCGCCGGCCGGCGGGATCATGGAAGGCAGGCGCTTCGGCGCTTTGATGCGCAGCTGCTTGTTGACGTTGTATACCCCGAACACCACCGTGATCGAACTCTCCGGAACATCAAATTCTTCCGCCAAAAACCGCACCAAATGCGCGGTAGCCCGCCCGCGCACCGGCTGCTCGGCAACATATATCTCCAGCTGCTTGCCGATCACCTTGCCGATCACCGTCTTCTTCGCGCGCGGCCGGCCCAGGATATTCAGCACGAGGGTATCCCCCTCCCAATGACAAAACGACGACATCACCACTCCAAAAAGGGCAGGCAATCCTGCCTGCCGATTGATTTAATTAACAATATTTGGCAATTCGTACCGAATACCGGATAATACCCGCTCGGCTGACCGGACGCACTGTTCGCATACCCCATCCAGCAAGGAGACTTGAAGATGATTATCAGCAATGCAATGACCACTACCAGCATCGCCCCTTCCACGATCTCCGACGTGACCAAGGCGAATGCGCAGCCGCTCGTCAGCTCAGCCCAGAATAGCCAAAGAAACCAGCAGTCCACTATCGTCCAGCTATCCACGCAAGGGCAGCTGTTGAACCGAAGCGACAGACCCGGTTCGACTGGCGAAAGCACCGAAGCTCCAAGCAAGGAAAGTTCCGAGTCGCCGGCCATCCAGTTCATGGAAGGCGAAACCGGAGGCGGTGGCGCTGCGCCCCAGAAGACCGCATCGAGCGGCGTCTCCGCCTATCTGAAGACCGCCGCGGCATAAACGCCGGGCCATCGCCCCCTATCCACCTACATGGTTCAGTTTATTGAGCCATGGCCTGGTTCTTGTTAAGTTGCTCCAGCCCCGTCAGGAAAACTGACGGCCACAACGGCACGACACGCTCTCGTGTCCTCTTCCGGAGCAGCCATGAAACAAATCCTTCTCTTCCTGTTGCTGACCGCGTCGAGCTGGGTGTTCGCCGAGACGAGCACGCAAGATAAACTGAATCGGCTCGAAGCGGAGCTAAACGACGTGCGCCAGGAACAGCAGGCCGTATACCAGAACTACCAGATGACCAGGGACCTGCGCCGACTGGAAGTGCAGGAAGGAAGCCCGCCGACGTCGCAGTACCCTTACGGCAAGAGCATCTATGGAACGGACATCAACACGCCCCCGCCGAACTACGACGATGTCGTCCGCACCCAGATGGAGCGCGAACAACGCATCCAGCACTACACCAACGAACTGAAAGGCCTTTCGGCACGCTATCTCGAACTGGAAGATCGGAGGAGAGCGCTGCTCGAGCTAATCAAGAAGTTGAAACAACAGCAAGGCAGTTAATCTGCGCGGGCAGAAGGTTGCTTGCGCAACGGGTCCAGCAGCGAGGACAGGCCGTTGTGATCCAGCTCCTGCATCAACGCGAGGAGCTGGCCGATCTGCCCGGGCGGAAAGCCCTCGCGGGCAAACCAGTTCAGGTAATGCCCGGGCAGGTCGGCGATCAAACGCCCTTTGTATTTCCCGAATGGCATGGTGCGCGTGACCAGCAGTTGCAGGTGTTCAGGGTTCATAACCCTAGTGTGCCGCTTCCCAGTTCGCACCCTCTCCCAGCCCCACTTCGAGCGGCACCTTGAGTTCGGCGACATGGCACATGAGTTCGCGCAGCTTCTCCTTCACATGCGGCAATTCGTTTTCCGGCACTTCGAGCACCAGTTCGTCGTGCACCTGCATGATGAGCTGCGTCTGTAGCTTTTCCTTTTCCAGCCAGTGCTGCACGGCGATCATCGCGAGCTTGATCAGGTCCGCGGCCGTGCCCTGCATCGGCGCGTTGATCGCGGCGCGTTCGGCGGCCTGGCGCTTCATGCCGTTGCTGGCGTTGATCTCGGGCAGCCATAGCCTGCGACCGAACACGGTCTCCACGAAACCCTGCTGCTTGGCCTGTTCGCGCGTGCGCTGCATGTAGTCGGCCACGCCGGGATAGCGCGCGAAGTAGCGGTCGATGTAGGCGGTAGCCGCGCCGCGCTCGATGCCGAGCTGCTTGGCCAGGCCGAACGCGGACATACCATAGATCAGACCGAAGTTGATGACCTTGGCATAGCGGCGCTGCTCGCTGTCGACCGCGTCTGGCGCGACCATGAATATCTCGGCGGCGGTGGCACGATGGATGTCCTCGCCGTTGGCGAATGCACGCAACAAACCCTCGTCGCCGGACAGGTGCGCCATGATGCGCAGCTCGATCTGCGAGTAGTCGGCGGAGACGATGCGGCTGCCCTGGGGGGCTACGAAGGCCTCGCGGATGCGGCGGCCTTCGGCGGTGCGCACCGGGATGTTCTGCAGATTGGGATCGCTCGAAGCGAGCCGCCCGGTGACGGCGACCGCCTGCGAATAGCTGGTGTGCACGCGCCCGGTATTGCGATCCACCATCTGCGGCAGCTTGTCGGTGTAGGTGGATTTCAGTTTCGCCATGCCGCGGTAGTCGAGCAGGATCTTCGGCAGCGGGTAATCCAGCGCAAGCTCCTGCAGCACCTCCTCGTCGGTCGAGGGTGTGCCGCTCGGCGTCTTCTTCTTCACCGGCAGCTGCAGCTTGTTGAACAGGATCTCCTGTATCTGCTTAGGCGAATTGAGGTTGAACGGCTGGCCTGCGGCCTCGTGCGCCTTGGCTTCGAGCGCGAGCAGCTTCTCGCCCAGTTCGCGGCTCTGCACCTGAAGCAGCGCGCAATCCAGCAGCACGCCGTTGCGCTCCATCCGGTACAGCACCTGCATGGTCGGCAGTTCGATGTCGCGGTACACGTGCTGCAACCCGCTCTGCACCGCGATCTGCGGCGACAAGGCCTGGTGCAGCTGCAGGGTGATGTCGGCATCTTCCGCGGCGTAGCGCGTCGCGGTGTCAATATCCACCTGATCGAAGCCGATCTGCTTCGCGCCCTTGCCCACCACCTCGGTGTAGCTGATGGTCTTCACGTTGAGATGGCGCAGCGCGAGGTTGTCCATGTCGTGCGGCCTGTGGCTCTCGAGCACGTAGGACTGCAGCAGCGTGTCGTCGTGGATGCCCGCGAGCACGATGCCGTGGTTGGCGAAGATGTGCATGTCGTACTTGAGGTTCTGCCCGACCTTGTGGTGGCGCGCGCTCTCCAGCCACGGCTTGAGCTTGTGCAGCGCCTGCTCGCGCTTGAGTTGGTCCGGCGCGCCGGGATAGATGTGCGCCAGCGGCAGGTAGGCGGCATGGTGCGGCGTGATGGCGAACGACATGCCGACCAGTTGCGCATCCATCACGTCGAGGCCGGTGGTCTCGGTATCCACGCATACCAGTTCCGCGGCGAGCAGCTTCTCCAGCCAGGCGTCGAGCTGGGCCTCGGTGAGGATGGTGTCATACTGTGCATGGCCGGTATTGGTCGGCTCGGTGCCGAACATGTCCTCCGTGACGGGGGCACTCTTCGCCCGGCTCGCGGGGGCGGCGGAAGGTGCTTCGCCGTTCAGTTCGCGCAGCCAACTCTTGAATTCGAATCTTTCATACAGCGTGCGCAACTGTTCGTAGTCCGCGGACGGCGCGACGAGTGCACTGTAGGGCTGCGGCAACTCCACGTCGCACTTCACCGTGAGCAGGCGGCGAGCCTGCGGCAGCCAGTCGAGGGCCTTGCGCAGGTTCTCTCCGACCACGCCGCCGATCCCTCCGGCGCTCTGCATCACGTTGTCCAGCGTGCCATACTGGGTGAGCCATTTCACGGCGGTCTTGGGACCGACCTTCTCCACGCCCGGCACGTTGTCCACCGCGTCGCCGGTAAGCGTGAGGTAATCGATGATACGTTCCGGCGGCACGCCGAACTTGGCGGAAACGCCCGGCACATCCAGCGTCTCGTTGCTCATGGTGTTGACCAGCGTGACATGCTCGTTCACCAGCTGCGCGAGGTCCTTGTCGCCGGTGGCGACGATGCTGCGCACGCCGTCGCGCGCGGCCTGCTGCACCAGCGTGCCGATTACGTCGTCGGCCTCCACGCCCTCGAGCGCAAGGATGTTCCAGCCCGAGGCAACGATGGCCTGGTGTAGCGGCTCGATCTGGCGCGCGAGGTCTTCCGGCATCGAGGGCCGGTGCGCCTTGTATTCGGGATACATGTCATCGCGGAAGGTTTTGCCCTTGGCATCGAAGACGCACAGGCTATAATCCGCCGGGTAGTCATGGCGCAGCTTGCGCAGCATGTTGAGCACGCCGTAGATCGCGCCGGTCGGGAAACCTTCGCGGTTGCGCAAGTCCGGCATGGCATGGAATGCGCGGTAAAGGAACGACGAACCGTCCACCAGGAGCAATGTCTTCCCGGTGCCGGGATAAGAGCTTTTCATAATTTTTTGCGTAAGGATAATTGCATGAATACTCTGTCCAAACTGCCCACCCCCGCAACACCGGACGGGTGGAATTCCAAAGAAGCCTGGCGAGTGTTCGGCATTATGTCAGAGTTCGTCTCTGCCACCGAACGCCTCAACCGCATCCATCCCGCCGTCAGCATCTTCGGCAGCGCGCGCACCAAGCCCGGCCAGCCCTATTACAAGCTTACCGAGGAGATCGCGCGGCTGCTGTCCGACGCGGGATTCTCGGTCATTTCCGGCGGCGGCCCCGGCATCATGGAAGCGGCCAACAAGGGCGCGTTCTACGGCAAGTCCCCCAGCGTCGGCCTGAACATCCAGCTGCCGCACGAGCAGGTCGGCAACCTGTACCAGAACATCAGCCAGACCTTCCAGCACTTCTTCGCGCGCAAGGTGATGTTCGTGAAGTTCGCCAGCGCCTATGTGGTGATGCCCGGCGGCTTCGGCACGCTGGACGAGCTGATGGAGGCGCTGACGCTGGTGCAGACCGGCAAGACCCGCAAGATGCCGATCATCCTGGTGGGCACCCAGTTCTGGGGCGGACTGATCGAGTGGTTCCGCAGCGCCCTGCTGGCGGAAAAACTCATCAGCCCGGAGGACATGGACCTGATCCAGGTCACCGACAATCCCGAGGAAGTGGTCAGCGCGATCTTCAAGCATTACGAAACGCGCGGCTTCGAGCCGTCGGAGGCGGAACGCGAGCGCCAGCTGTACTTGTAAATCGGCTAAAATACGCTCATTCCAATCCATCGAGACCACTGCGATGCGCCTCCCTGCCTTTTTGCTCCTGAGCGGTTTGTCCCTTTCCGCTTTCGCCCAGCCGCCGGTTCCAGCCAACCTCGAGCCTCTGCCTCCGCCTCCCGCGTTCAATTCGCAGGAGGCGCCGGCGGACGAGCCCGAGGTGACCATCACCACGGAAAAGGAACAGACCGTGGAGGAATACCGCGCCAACGGCAAGCTGTACATGATCAAGGTCACGCCCAAGCACGGCGTGCCCTACTACCTGATCGACGACCGCGGCGACGGCAAGTTCTCGCGCCAGGAAAGCCTCGATTCCGGCTTGCGCGTTCCGCGCTGGGTCATTCACACGTTCTAAAAGATATGGCCGTTTTCACCAGCGTCTCCGAGGCGGAGCTGACCGCCTGGCTGGGCGATTATTCGCTCGGCCAACTGCTCGAATTGCAGCCTATCTCAGCCGGCATCGAGAACACCAACTATTTCGTCACGACCAGCAACGGCCGTTTCGTGCTCACGCTGTTCGAGAAGCTCACGGCGGACGACCTGCCCTTCTACCTGAACCTGATGGCGCACCTGGCGCGGCACGGCATTCCCTGCCCCAGCCCGGTGGCGAACCGTCGCAACCAGCTGCTCGGCACGCTCAACGGCAAGCCCGCCTGCATCGCCACCCGTCTTCCCGGCAAGTCCACCACCGCGCCGAACCATGAACAGTGCGCGGCCATCGGTGCGATGCTGGCGCAGATGCACATCGCCGGACAAAGCTTTAGCCAGGTGATGCCCAACCCTCGCGGTGCGGCATGGCGGGCCGCAACGGCACCGCAGGTGCGCCCCTTCCTCGACGCACAGCAGGCTGCATTGTTGGACAGTGAGGTCGCGCTGCATGCGCAGAATAATTTCGCATCGCTGCCGCAGGGCGTGATCCACGCCGACCTGTTCCGCGACAACGTGCTGCTCGAAGAGAACCGCGTCGGCGGTCTGATCGATTTCTATTTCGCCTGCAGCGACGCGCTGTTGTACGACGTGGCGATCACCGTCAACGACTGGTGCATGAATGCGGACGGCAAGCTGGATGACGCACGGGCGCAAAGTTTCCTGCGCGCGTATCATGCGGTGCGGCCGCTGTCGGACGGCGAACGCGCGGCCTGGCCGCTGATGCTGCGCCTCGCCGCGTTGCGCTTCTGGATCTCGCGCCTATACGACAAGCACATGCCGCGCGACGGCGAACTGGTCAATGCGCACGACCCGGGCCACTTCGAACGCGTGCTGAAGAACCACATCTCAACGCAACAAACCGTCTGGCTATGACACAGGGGATCAATATGGAACCGCAACGCTTGCAGGCAGGGCAAGGCTGGCAGTGGATGAAGCAAGGTTATGCCCTGTTCATGAAAGCGCCGCTGCTGTGGATGGTGCTGCTGCTGATCTGCTTCATCGCGATGGCGGGCCTGTCCGCCATCCCCGTCGTGGGCGAACCGCTCTCCAGCCTGCTGCTGCCCGCGGTGATGGTCGGCCTGATGGTCGGTTGCCGCGCGCTGGAACAGGGCGAAGAACTGGAACTGGCGCACCTGTTCAGCGGTTTCCAGCAGCATACCGCGCAACTGGTCACGCTGGGCGGCATCGCACTGGTGGGGCAATTCCTGATCTTCGGCCTGATGATGATGGTCGGCGGCGCCACCCTGGTCAGCATCCTGATGAGCGGCCAGCCGCCGCAAGATCCGCAAGTCATGGCACAGGCCATCGCCGGTGCGGGATTCGCCGTCCTGATCGGCGTCGCGCTGTTCAGCGTCCTGCTGATGGCGATGCAGTTCGCACCGATGCTGGTCTACTTCAACGGCATCGCGCCCGTCGAAGCGATGAAGCTCAGCTTCCGCGCCTTCCTCGCCAACATCGGCCCGATGCTGGTGTACGGCGTCGCATTCATCCTGCTCGCGATCCTGGCGAGCATCCCGATGATGCTGGGCTGGCTGGTGCTGATGCCCGTCATGATCACCTCGCTGTATGCCTGCTACAGCGGCATCTTCCCGCCGCAGAAAGAGAGCGAGTCCGCGCCCGCCGCAGGCGACGACGACAAACCGACCGAGGGCACACTCTAGAAATGCAATTCCAGGCAACCGCAGCAGAAATCAAGAAGGCGCAGACGCCGCACAACCTATTCATCTCGGGCCTGTTCCTGTTCGACCTGTTCATGACCCCGGCCGTGATCGGCATGAAGATCGGCATGGCCGGGCTGCTGATCCCGCTTGTCTGCTCCGGCTCGCTGATCGCCTTCATCTACCTGCGCAGCCGCAAGGCCACCAGCTGGTTCGTCGACGCTCACTGGAAACTCGCCTTCGCGCGCGCCAGGGTGCTGATGCTGGGTTATGCGATCACGGCGGCGCTGATCTTCATCGCCTGGCTGGTCAGCGGCGCCTCGAAAGACCCGAACATGGCGCACATCCTGTGGACCGCGCTCACGCGCATCGCCCTGATGCCGACGCTGATCGTGGTGATGATCACCGCGGTGCTGGAATTCAGCGCCTCCGCACAGGCCGCCAAGCGCGAAGTGCCGGACAAGATCGCCGCGAACTTCCCGCCGCCCGCCCAACAAAGCCAGGACAACGCTGATTAAGTCGTCAAGCCGGACGAGCCAAAACCAGAGAGGTGGCTTGTAGGAGCGTGCCTTGCACGCGAAGACGCTTGTCGCGTGCAGGGCACGCTCCTACAAAACCGCGAGCATCTTGCGATCCGGCAAGGGACTAAAGCTGTGGAACGAACACCGCCGCCTGGCCGTGCGGAATACCCGCCTCATCCGCCAGGTTCCACACCGTGCAGTCCGAAATCATGAAGTGCCTGCCGCTGCTGGCGATGCGCATACCGGAATAGCCGTCCACATAGCCCCGCTGCGCTACCTTCGCCAGCAGCTTCACCCGCGCCTCCTGTGCCAATGGCTCGGCGGAAAGGCGCGAAGGCAGGCGGGAGAATTCCTCGAAGCTCATCTCGAACAATTCCAGCGCCAGGCGGTTGCCGTAGAAAAATATGGGGTCGGCTTCGGTGCCATGAGCGACGATGGCGCGCGGCGCTTCCCAGAGGGCGAGGCGCAACGCCTCATCGCCTCCCGGCACTTCGTCTAGCAGCGGTCTGCCTGTCAGTCGACGGTAGCTGTCGACGATGAGCCGCAGCCGCTCATCCTGCACCACGTCAGACGGCAGTGAGCTTGGCATATTCGAGCGCGAGCCACTTGCTGCCCGCGTGTTTGAAGTTGACCTGTACGCGCGCGTCCGCGCCGCCGCCCTCGATGCCGGTGACGGTGCCCTCGCCGAACTTCTGGTGGAACACGCGCTGACCCATCTTCCACAACGCACCGGGTGGCGGAGGTGCGGGCTCTGCTGATGCCCCGCCAAACGCCGCAACGTAGCTGCTCGTTTCGTAGCTGCTGTTGCCGAATGTCCGGCGTGCGCTCACGCGCGGCGTCAGCCAGAGCAGCAGCTCTTCCGGCAGCTCGCGCAGGAAGCTCGACGCCATGCCGTAGTTCACCTTGCCGTGCAGCATGCGGCTCTGAGCGAAGGTGAGGTACAGCCGGCGCCGCGCGCGCGTGATCGCCACGTACATCAGGCGGCGCTCCTCATCCAGTCCGCCGTCCACGTTCTGGCTGTTCTGGTGAGGGAACAATCCCTCTTCCAGCCCCGTGATGAACACGGTGTGGAACTCCAGGCCCTTGGCTGCATGCACCGTCATCAGGTGCAGTGCATCCTCGCTGTCGCCCGCCTGATGCTCGCCCGCTTCGAGCGAAGCGTGGGTCAGGAAAGCGGTGAGGCTGTCGTCCTCGTTCTCGTGCACGAACAGTGTCGCGGCATTGACCAGTTCGTTCAGGTTCTCCAGCCGCTCTTCCGCCTCGCGCTTCTTCGAGGCAGAGGTCTTCTCGCTTTCGTAATGCGCGACCAGACCGCTGTGCTCCAGCACATGATCCATGATCTCCGGCAACGGCAGATCCTTCGTCGCGCTGCGCAGCGACTCGATCAGCGCGACGAAGGCGGAGACCTTGCCGCCCGCACGCGCCGCCGCATCCCACAGCGTGGTGCCGTTCATCCTGGCCGTTTCCTGCAACTGCTCGAGGCTGCGTGCGCCGATGCCGCGCGTGGGGAAGTTGATGATGCGCAGCAGCGCATTGTCGTCGTCGGTGTTCTCCATCAGGCGCAGGTAGGCCAGCGCGTGCTTGATCTCCTGCCGCTCGAAGAAGCGCAGTCCGCCGTATACGCGGTACGACAGCCCCGCCGACACCAGCGCATGTTCCAGCACGCGCGACTGCGCGTTGGAGCGGTACAGCAGCGCCATCTCGGTGAGGTTCACGCCCTCGCGTTTGAGCTGCTGGATCTCCTCGACGATGAAAGCGGCCTCGTCCACATCCGTCGGAGCCTCGTACACGCGCAGCTTCTCGCCGCCGCTTTCCGAGGTCCACAGATTCTTGCCGAGGCGGTTGCGGTTGTGCTCGATCAGCGCGTTCGCCGCCTCGAGGATGTTTCCGTGCGACCGGTAGTTCTGCTCCAGCTTGATGACGCTCTCGACGTGGAAGTCGCGCAGCAGCTCCTGCATGTTGCCCACGTTCGCGCCGCGGAAAGCGTAGATCGACTGGTCGTCATCGCCCACCGCGAACAGCGCATTTTCCTTGCCTGCCAGGAGTTTCAGCCAGCGGTATTGCAAAGGATTGGTATCCTGGAACTCATCCACCAGGATGTGCTTGAAGCGCTCCTGGTAATGCTCGCGCAGCTGCGTATTGCGCGACAGCAGCTCGTAGCAGCGCAACAGCAGCTCCGAGAAATCCACCACACCCTCGCGCTGGCACTGCGCGTCGTACTCGGCGAACACTTCCACCTTGCGCTTGGTATAGGGATCGTAGGCCTCCACCTCGTGCGCGCGCAGCCCCTGCTCCTTGCTGCCGCTGATGAACCACTGCATCTCGCGCGGCGGATACTTTTCGTCGTCGACGTTGAGCGCCTTCATCACGCGCTTGATGGCGGAGAGCTGGTCGCCCGAATCGAGGATCTGGAACGTCTGCGGCAGGTTCGCCTCGCGAAAATGCGCGCGCAGCATGCGGTTGCACAGCCCGTGGAAAGTGCCGATCCACATGCCGCGCGTGTTGATCGGCAGCATCGCCGACAATCGCGTCACCATCTCCTTCGCCGCCTTGTTGGTGAAAGTCACAGCGAGGATGCCGTGGGGGCTGACCTGCCCGGTGCTGATGAGATAGGCGATGCGCGTGGTCAGCACGCGCGTCTTGCCGCTGCCCGCCCCCGCAAGGATCAGCGCGGATTGGGCGGGAAGTTCGACGGCGGCACGTTGTTCGGGATTGAGACCGGAAAGCAGATGGGAATTCATGGCGCAATTATCCCACAGGCGGCGCTTCGGCACTTAACGCATCGGCCCGCTCCTACTTGATCTTGGTACGCATCCGCATCTGCAGGGTCGTGGCCTCACCGACTTCGATGCGTTCGTATTCCGCGATCACCTGTGCCCCCAGCAACAGCAGCGTGGCGGCCACCTCCAGGCTGGTCAGCAGGACGATGGCCGTGGTCAGCGACCCGTACACCACGCTCACCTGAGACAGGGTGCCGAAGTACCAGCGCAACGCGAAGCGGACGACCTCCCACAGCAAGGCAGCCGTCACGCCGCCGATCAGCGCGTGATGTACCGGCAGTCTGCCGACCGGCATGAAGTAATAGATCGCCGAAATGAGCAGGACTTCCCCGAGGAGACCGCCGCTGTAGATCAGAAAGTGCGAGAAGCCGCTCAGCGACCAGCTGTGCCCGAACAGAACGACATTCTCGGCGCCCATCGCCACCAGATCGGCGATCACGATCGCGCCCGCGAACAGCAGCGCGCAGATAAAAGTGATGTAACCGAAGGGCAGCAGCAGGGAAACGAGAAAATTCCGCCGAAGCCTCTGCATCCTGTGCCGAAAGATCACCGACATTGCGCTCTCAAGCACCCTGAAGCCGAGCGAGCTGAAGAACAGCATCGTGATCAACAGCACCCATCCGATCACCGCACGGTTATCAAGGAACGCCTTCAGCTCTATCACCACCGCCCTGCTTTCGCCCGGTACGACGTATTCCAGCGCCCTGCGCACCGTGGCCAGGAGCGCCCCCTGATCGATCACCTGCGACAGCGCGATCACCATGAGGATGAGCAGTGGCACGATGGAGAGCAACGCGAAGTAGGCCACCGCACCGGCAAGCAGCAGGCCCTGATTCGCCCGAAACGCTTTCAGCACCTGAAGCGCAAAGGCAACAGGGTGTCTCAAGACATGCAGCGTGCGCGGATTGATGAGTTGCATGGTGGTCGGAACTGACAGGCAGAAAGGGCCATGCCGCCTACTTCATCATCGCTTCCAGCTTGCGCTTATCCGCCGCGCTCGGCATGTGGCTGATGTTCAGGACGATGCCGGCCAGGTCGCGCACCTCTGCCGGCGCGGACATGTCGCCTGTCACCTTTCTGAGCTTGTCCGCATCCCCGGCGGCGACCTCGTGCCTCAGGTTCCCGATCGCGGTTGCGATCACGCGCTCCTGACCAGTGCTGCCCTTGTCGGCGGCGATGGCGTTCAGCCTGACCTTCTCCGCATCGCTGGGATAATGCTCCAGATGCATCATGATTCCCGCCATCTCACGCACCGCCGCGCTGGCGGCCAGCGCGGACTGCGCGCCCAGCATCAGGCCCGCTACAGACAACAAAACCAAAAGAAATCTGCTCTTCATGGCTGCCTCCTTGGTATGAATTGAACGGACAATCACTGGCACTGCGGACCGCCATCCTAGACTTTTCCAGGAGAAATGATAATGGGGTAATGTGCGGAGCCCGAAGCCAGGCATGAATCGCGGCCCCGCGCTAGAATGGCCGCCATTTTCCCGGCCAGTCGCCGAACCCTCAGGATCGCCCCATGATTGAAGAACGTCTAATCAACATCGAAACAAAGATCACCTACCAGGAAGACCTGAGCGAGGAACTGAACAAGACGATCTACCAGCAGCAACAGAAGATAGAACGACTGGAAGCGATCTGCGAAGCGCTCGCAAAACAACTCAGGGCGCTGGCCGAAGCGGGAAGTGAGGGAAAGCCGCCGGCAAACGAAAGGCCGCCGCACTATTAGAGCGCAGTCTGCACAGCTAGGCCTTGGCATTGCCCCAAACAAAACGGGGAAGCGTCGCCGCTTCCCCGTTCTCTGGATGCCGGAGCAAGTCCGGCATGACAGTGTTGCTTACTTCTTCTTGTTCTCGATCATCTCGTGCATGATCGGTGCGAGGATGATTTCCATCGCGTAGCTCATCTTGCCGCCGGGCACCACGAGGGTGTTGGCGCGGGACATGAAGGAGTCCGGGATCATGTTGAGCATGTATGGGAAGTCCACGCCCTTCGGATCGCGGAAGCGGATGACCACGAAGCTCTCGTCCGGAGTCGGGATGTCGCGCGCGATGAAGGGGTTGGAGGTGTCCACGGTCGACACGCGCTGGAAGTTGATGTGCGTGCGCGAGAACTGGGGAGTGATGTACTTGATGTAGTCCGGCATGCGGCGCAGGATGGTGTCCACGGTCGCTTCGGCGGAATAGCCGCGCTCTGCCTTGTCGCGATGGATCTTCTGGATCCACTCGAGGTTGACGATGGGAACCACGCCGATGCCCAGGTCCACGTGACGGCCGGCATCGACGCCCTTCTCCTCGTTCTGCGCCAAGCCGTGCAGGCCTTCATAGAACAGCAGGTCGGTGCCGCTTTCGATGTCTTCCCACGGTGTGAACACGCCGGCCTTGAGGTCGGTCAAGTTGAAGTGCTTGTTGTGCTCTTCGGCTTCGAAGTCGCTGTGCACGTAGTAGCGGCGCTTGCACATGCCGGTGTCGCCGTAGGTCTTGAACATCTCTTCGATCTTCTCGAAGTGGTTCGCTTCCGGGCCGAAGTGGCTGAAATGGTTGTTGCCGTTCTTGCTGTGCTCGGCTGCCGCAGCGCGGAACGCCATGCGGTCCAGGCTGTGCAGGCTGTCGCCTTCGATGACGGCGGCCTTGATGCTTTCGCGGCGGAAGATGTTCTCAAACGCGCGCTTGACGGTAGTAGTGCCTGCGCCGGACGAACCGGTGACGGCGATAACGGGATGCTTACGGGACATAATCCACTCTCCTGAAACAACATTAATAAAAATTTTGAGGCGGGATTCTATAACAGAATCCCCCCCGAGCGCACCAGAGAGCTACGCAGCCCCCTGCCAAGGCCGCTATAATGCGCAATCCATCGAATTCAGCCCAAAATCCAGAAACATGCAACCGAACTACCACCCGGCCTCCATCGAACAACAAGCCCAACAGCACTGGGAGGACCGCAAGGCGTTCCTCGCCGTCGAATCCGGCGACAAGCCCAAGTACTATTGCCTGTCGATGTTCCCCTACCCTTCGGGCAAGCTGCACATGGGCCATGTGCGCAACTACACCATCGGCGACGTGCTCTCGCGCTACCACCGGATGAAGGGCTACAACGTAATGCAGCCGATGGGCTGGGACGCCTTCGGCCTGCCCGCCGAGAACGCGGCGCTGGCGAACAACGTGCCGCCCGCCGCCTGGACCTACTCGAACATCGAGTACATGAAGCAGCAGCTGAAGTCGCTGGGGCTGGGCATCGACTGGTCGCGCGAGGTGAAAACCTGCACGCCGGAGTATTACCGCTGGGAGCAGTGGCTGTTCACGCGCCTGTTCGAGAAGGGCGTGATCTACAAGAAGACCTCGACGGTGAACTGGGACCCGATCGACCAGACCGTGCTCGCGAACGAGCAGGTGATCGACGGCCGCGGCTGGCGCTCCGGCGCCGTCGTCGAGAAGCGCGACATCCCGATGTACTTCTTCCGCATCACGCAATACGCAGAGGAACTGCTGTCCGGCCTCGACCAGCTCGAGGGCTGGCCGGAGCAGGTCCGCACCATGCAGGCGAACTGGATCGGCAAGAGCTACGGTGTGCGCTTCGCGTTCACGCACGGCAACGACGAGAAGCTGTGGGTCTACACCACCCGCGCCGACACCATCATGGGTGTGACTTTCGTCGCCGTGGCCGCCGAGCACCCGCTTGCGACCCGCGCCGCGCAGGACAACCCGGCGCTCGCCGCCTTCATCGAGGAATGCAAGCAGGGCGGCGTGGCCGAGGCCGATATCGCCACGATGGAAAAGAAGGGCATGGACACCGGCCTCAAGGTCACCCACCCGCTCACCGGCGAACAGGTGCCGGTATGGGTCGGCAACTACGTGCTGATGGGCTACGGCGAAGGCGCGGTGATGGCCGTGCCAGCGCACGACGAGCGCGACTTCGGCTTCGCCAAGAAATACGACCTGCCGATCAAGCAGTCCATCCAGGTCGCGGGCGAGACCTTCTCCACCGACGCGTGGGCCGAGTGGTACGGCGACAAGGAAAAAGGCGTGTGCATCTATTCCGGCAAGTACGACGGCCTGAGCTACGGCGCCGCCGTGGACGCTATCGCCACCGACCTGAAGGCCAAGGGCCTGGGCGACAAGCAGGTGCAGTTCCGCCTGCGCGACTGGGGCATCTCGCGCCAGCGCTACTGGGGCTGCCCGATCCCCATCATCCACTGCCCGAGCTGCGGCGACGTAGCCGTGCCGGACGACCAGCTGCCCGTGGTGCTGCCCGAGAACGTGGTGCCGGACGGCGCGGGCTCGCCGCTGGCGAAGATGCCCGAGTTCTACGAGTGCACCTGCCCCAAGTGCGGCGGCAAGGCGAAGCGCGAGACCGACACGATGGACACCTTCGTCGAGTCGTCCTGGTACTACGCGCGCTACAGCAGCCCGCAGTGCAAGACCGGTATGGTGGACAAGGCCAGCGCGCAGCACTGGCTGCCCGTGGACCAGTACATCGGCGGCATCGAGCACGCCATCCTGCACCTGCTGTACGCGCGCTTCTTCCACAAGCTGATGCGCGACGAAGGCCTGGTGCCGGGCGATGAACCGTTCAAGAATTTGCTGACGCAAGGCATGGTGATCGCGCCGACCTTCTACCGCGAGGAATCCAACGGCAAGAAGCTGTGGATCAATCCGGCCGAGGTGGATGTGGCAACCGATGAGCGCGGCCGCCCGACGGGCGCGACGCTCAAGGCCGACGGCCTGCCTGTCGTCATCGGCGGCACGGAGAAGATGTCGAAGTCGAAGAACAACGGCGTCGATCCTCAGGCCATCATCGACGAATACGGCGCCGATACCGCGCGTCTGTTCATGATGTTCGCCGCTCCGCCGGACCAGTCGCTGGAATGGTCGGATGCCGGCGTGGAAGGCTCATACCGCTTCCTCAAGCGCGTGTGGAAGGCCGTGTCCGACCACGTCGCGCCGGGCGTGGTCGCAGCCTACCGCGAAGGCGAGCTGAGCGCGGCTGCCAAGGCGCTGCGCTTCCAGTTGCACCAGACCATCGCCAAGGTGGACGACGACCTCGGCCGCCGCAAGACTTTCAACACCGCGATCGCGGCGAACATGGAGCTGCTCAATGCGCTGGGCAAATTCACCGAGCAGACTCCCGCTGCGCGTCATGTGATGCAGGAAGCACTGGAAGCCATCGTGCTGATGCTGAGCCCCATCGTGCCGCACCTGGGCCAGGCTCTGTGGTCCGAGCTGCGCCCGGGCAGCGACCTGCTCGACCAGTCCTTCCCCAAGGCGGACCCGGCGGCGCTGGTGCAGGACGAGATCGAACTGGTGATCCAGATCAACGGCAAGCTGCGTGGCAGCCTGCGCGTATCGAAGGATGCCGACAAGGCGGCCATCGAGCAGCTCGCGCTGGCGCATGAGGTGGTGGTGAAGCAACTGGCGGGAGGCATCGCGAAGAAGGTCGTGGTGGTACCGGGCCGATTGATCAACGTGGTTGTGTAATCGTAGGGGCGGGTCTGAGACCCGCCCGTTATCTTTCAATACATCAATGGGAGGGTTTGAAACCCGCCCCTACGGGAGAGCGTCATGCGTGTCTTTGTGTTGTTGATGTCCCTGCTGCTCACTGCATGCGGCTTCCACCTGCGCGGCCATGCCGGGATGCCTTTCAGTACCCTGTACCTGAACGCGGCCAATCCCAACACGCCGTTCATCGCCGACCTGCGCCAGAACCTGACGGTAAACAACATCAAACTGGTGAACAGCGCCGAGAAGGCGGACGTGATCCTCAGCATCGAATCCGAAGTGCTCGACAAACAGATCCTGTCGCTTTCCGGAGGCGGGCGCGTGAGCGAGTTCCAGCTGTTCTACCGCGTCTCGGTACGCGCGTACGACAACCAGCAGCGGGACTGGATACCAACCGAAATAATGGAGATACGCCGCGACTACTCCTACGACGACACGAAGATCCTCGCCAAGGAACAGGAAGAGGCCATGCTCGTCCAGAGCATGCGTACCGACATGGTGCAACAGATCATCCGCCGCCTGAGCCGTTCCAAGGCACTGCCGCCGCAATAAGCCATGCAAATCGCCAGCGACGACCTGCCGCGCCATCTCGCTTCGGGACTGAAGCCGCTGTACGTGGTGTACGGCGACGCGCTGCTGCTGGCGATCGAGGCGGCGGACGGCATCCGCGCCGCGGCACGCGCCGCCGGATATGCAGAGCGCGACACATTCACCGTCGAGCAGCATTTCAAGTGGGCCGAGCTGCGCAACAGCGCGCAGAGCCTATCGCTGTTCGCCGAACGCAAGGTCATCGACCTGCGCATCCCGTCAGGCAAGCCGGGCGTCGAGGGCGGGCAGGCGCTGCAGGAATACGTTGCCAACCTCAGCCCGGACATACTCACGCTGATCACCCTGCCCAAGCTCGACAACACCGCGCGCAAGAGCCAATGGTTCGCGGCGCTGGAACGGAATGGCGTGATGGTGACCGCCGACGACGTGCCGCGCGGCGCCCTGCCGCGCTGGATCGCGGGACGTCTGAAGCGGCAGGAACAGACGGCGGACAACGCCACGCTGGAATTCCTCGCCGACCGCTGCGAGGGCAACCTGCTCGCCGCGTTCCAGGAGATCCAGAAACTCGCGCTGCTGTTCCCCGCCGGACAGCTGTCGCTCGATGATGTGAAGGACGCGGTGATGGACGTGGCGCGCTACGACATCTTCAAGCTGTCGGAGGCGATGCTGACCGGCAACGCGGCGCGTTTCGCACGCATCCTGGAGGGGCTGCGCGCCGAAGGCACCGCCACCGTGCTGGTGCTGTGGGCGATCACCGAGGATGTCCGCACGCTGGGCAAGGTACTGCAGGCAGTGCAGCGCGGCGGCAACCTCGCCAACGCGATGCGCGACGCGCGGGTCTGGGGCCCGCGCCAGGGATTGATCGAGAACGCGGCGCGCCGCATGAAATTCCCGCACATCGAGCGCGCCATGCAACAGGCCGCGCGCCTGGACAAGACCATCAAGGGCCTGCGCCAGGGCGACGTGTGGGACGAGTTGCTGCAACTGGGACTGCGGTTCGCCAAATGACCGACGCATTGCTGGTGTTCACCAACCTGCCGGACGAACAGTCCGCCACGGCACTTGCGCAGCGATTGATCGAGCAACGCGCCGCTGCCTGCGTCAACCGGCTCGCGCCCTGCACCTCGATCTATCGCTGGGAGGGCAAGGTCGAGACAGCCACGGAAGTGCCGCTGCTGATCAAGACCACCCGGGCGGCTTATCCGCGCCTCGAGCAGTTGATCCGCGAGGTGCATCCCTACGAACTTCCCGAGATCGTTGCGGTCTCGATTGACCAGGGCCTGCCCGCCTATCTCGATTGGGTAAATCAGGAAACCAAGGAATAGACCATGCGTTTTGTACTGCTGCTATTGATGTGTCTCGTCGCTCCCGTCACCCAGGCCGGATTCCTCGACAACCTCGGCGGCGGCAAGCAGCCGACCTTCCTGCCGCCGGACGAGGCGTTCGGACTGCAGGTCGCCGTGCGCGACGCGAACACGCTGCAGGCCAGCTTCAGCGTCACGCCCGGATACTACCTGTATCGCGACAAGGTCGAGTTCAGCGTCGCCGGCGGCAAGACGAAGATCGCGCGCGTCGATCTGCCCAAGGGCGAAGAGAAGAACGATCCGAACTTCGGCCTGATCCAGGTCTACCACCAGCCGTTCCAGGCGCTGCTGACGCTGGAACAGGCCGATCCCGCCCAGCCGTTGACGCTGAATGCGCGCTATCAGGGGTGCAGCGACGACGGGCTGTGCTATCCGCCCATCGACAAGACCATCACCGTCAGCCTGCTGCCCGCGCTGAGCAACGCGCCCGCCGCGCCGCCGAAGGCGCTGCCGCCGGCCGGTGACGACAACGCCCGCATTGCGGACCTGTTCAAGGGAGGCAGCTTCTGGCTGGTCATCGCGAGCTTCTTCGGCTTCGGCCTGCTGCTCGCGCTGACACCCTGCGTGTTCCCGATGATCCCCATCCTGTCCGGCATCATCGTCGGACGCGGCCACAAGATCACCCACATGCACGCCTTCATCCTGTCGCTGGCCTATGTGCTGGGGATGGCCATCACCTATGCCATTGCGGGTGTGGCAGCGGGTTATTCGGGCCACCTGATCTCCAATGCACTGCAGACGCCGTGGGTGCTGGGTAGCTTCGCCGCGCTGTTCGTGATCCTGTCGCTGTCGATGTTCGGCTTCTATGAATTGCAGCTGCCCTCCGCGCTGCAAAGCAAGCTCACCGACACCAGCAACAAACTGCACGGCGGCCATCTGTCCGGCGTATTCGCCATGGGCGCGTTGTCCGCCATCATCATGGGACCCTGCGTCGCCGCCCCGCTGGCGGGCGCACTCCTATATATAGGACAGACCCACGACGCGGTGCTGGGCGGGGCCGCCCTGTTCGCGCTGGCGCTGGGCATGGGTGCGCCGCTGCTGCTGATCGGCAGCTCGGCGGGGGTACTGCTGCCCAAGGCGGGCGCTTGGATGGAGGCGGTGAAGCGCTTCTTCGGCGTGCTGCTGCTGGCGCTGGCGATCTGGATCGTCTCGCCGGTCATCCCCGTTTCCGCACAGATGATGCTGTGGGCGGCGCTGCTGATCTTCTCGGCCATCTACCTGCACGCCCTCGACCCGCTGCCGCATAACGCGCACGGGATGCGCAAGCTCGGCAAGGGGCTCGGCATCCTCGCGCTGCTGCTCGGGGCGGCCTACCTGATCGGCGCGCTTTCCGGCGCGCGCGACATCCTGCGTCCGCTGGGCAACCTCGGGCGCGGCACCGTCGAGGCGCCTGCGAGCCTGCAATTCGAGCGCGTCCGCAACCTCGCCGCACTCGATGCCCGCATCGCCCAGGCCAGAGGCAAGACCGTAATGCTGGATTTCTACGCGGACTGGTGCGTCTCCTGCAAGGAGATGGAGCGCTTCACATTCAGCGACGCGACGGTGCAGGCCAGACTGAAGGACACCGTGCTGCTGCAAGCCGACGTCACCGCCAACAGCGACGACGACAAGGCGCTGCTCAAGCGCTTCCAGCTGTTCGGCCCGCCCGCCACGCTGTTCTTCGACACCCAGGGCAAGGAGATCGACCACCGCGTGACGGGCTACCAAGACGCCGCGCAGTTCCTGCAGTCGCTGCAGGCCGCGGGGCTGTAAAGGCAATGCCGCTTAATAAAGCGAGGAAGCCATGTCAGACCTGAACGATCCGAGAGTGTTCTTCGCCGCCGAGCGGACACTGCTGGCCTGGAACCGAACCAGCCTCGCCCTGATGGCCTTCGGCTTCGTCATCGAGCGATTCGGACTGTTCGTTGCCATCCTCATGCCCCAGCAAGCATTGCCCCTGCAGCGCGGCCTCTCGTTCTGGACGGGACTGGCCTTCGTGGTACTGGGCGCGGCAGTCGCCGCCTACTCGACGGTGCAATTCCGCAAGGTTCTCAGGACGCTGAAGCCCGTCGAAATCCCGGATGGTTACCGGGTCAGCCCCGGCATCGTCACCAACCTGGCCGTCGCATTGCTGGGCATCGCCCTCACCGTTTACTTCTTTATGGGTGTCTAGCCCTCGATATCCTCCTTCGTGCAATTGCCGCGAAAAGGTAGACAAACCAACCCAATTTGCGGCAAACTGCGCGCATGAAAAACATCCTCGTACTGCATGGACCCAACCTGAACCTGCTCGGAACACGCGAGCCGGAGGTGTATGGTCGCGTCACGTTGGATGAAATTAACGAGAAATTAATGGCATTAGCGGGCGAGAACGGCGCAAACATGTTCTGCTTCCAGAGCAATGCCGAAGCAGCGCTGATCGAGCGGGTCCAACAGGCACGCAACGACGGCACACAGTTCATCGTCATCAATCCGGCGGCGTTCACCCACACCAGCGTAGCCTTGCGCGACGCGTTGGCGGCGGTGGGCATCCCTTTCATCGAAGTGCATCTTTCCAATGTGTTCGCGCGCGAGGCATTCCGCAAGGAATCGTTCTTCTCCGATCTCGCCGTCGGCGTGATCAGCGGCCTCGGCGCATCAGGTTACGAATCCGCAGTGCGTTATGCACTGAACCATAAAAACTAAATCTTTAGGAGGTCATCATGGATTTACGCAAGCTCAAGACACTGATCGAGCTGGTTGAAGGCTCCGGCATCGCCGAACTGGAAATCAGCGAGGGCGAAGAGCGCGTGCGCATCACCCGCACCGTAGCCGCACAACACATCGTCGCCCCAGCGCAGACCGTAGTCGCCGCAGCACCGGTGGCCGCCGCTCCCGCAGCCGCACCTGCAGCCGCGGCAGCCGCTCCAGCGGCGCCGGAAGGTCACATCGTGAAGTCGCCGATGGTCGGCACGTTCTACCGCTCGCCGTCCCCGGGCGCGAAGGCCTTCGTGGACGTCGGCCAGAGCGTAAACAGCGGCGACACGCTGTGCATCATCGAAGCGATGAAGCTGCTGAACGAGATCGACGCGGACCAGGGCGGCGTCATCAAGGCCATCCTGGTCGAGAACGGCCAGCCGGTCGAGTTCGGTCAGCCGCTGTTCGTCATCGGTTAATTCCGTCGCAGGCGCGCGCAAGCGCGCCTCATCCAGAGTCCGGAGCATCCAAAATGTTTGAAAAGATCCTGATCGCCAACCGCGGCGAGATTGCCCTCCGAATTCAGCGCGCCTGCCGCGAGCTGGGCATCAAGACTGTCGTCGTCCACTCCGAAGCGGACGCCGACGCGAAATACGTCAAGCTGGCCGACGAGTCGGTGTGCATCGGCCCTGCGCCGTCGAACCAGAGCTACCTGAGCATCCCTGCGATCATCAGCGCGGCCGAGGTCACCGATGCGCAGGCCATCCACCCCGGCTACGGCTTCCTGTCCGAGAACGCGGACTTCTCCGAGCGCGTCGAGAAGTGCGGCTTCGTCTTCATCGGCCCGCGCGCCGACACCATCCGCCTGATGGGCGACAAGGTCTCCGCCAAGGCGGCAATGAAGAAAGCCGGCGTGCCCTGCGTGCCCGGCGTGGACGGCGCATTGCCGGACAATCCTGCCGAGATCATCAAGATCGCGCGCACCATCGGCTACCCCGTCATCATCAAGGCGGCGGGCGGCGGCGGCGGACGCGGCATGCGCGTGGTGCACACCGAGGCCGCGCTGCTCAACGCCGTGACCATGACCAGGACAGAGGCAGCTGCAGCCTTCAACAACCCCATGGTCTACATGGAGAAGTTCCTGGAAAACCCGCGCCACATCGAGATCCAGATCCTGGCCGACCAGCACGGCAACGCCGTGTACCTGGGCGAGCGCGACTGCTCAATGCAGCGACGTCACCAGAAGGTCATCGAGGAAGCCCCGGCTCCGCTGCTGAACCCGCGCCTGCGCAACAAGGTCGGCGAGCGCTGCGCCGAAGCCTGCCGCAAGATCGGCTACCGCGGCGCCGGCACTTTCGAGTTCCTGTACGAAAACGGCGAGTTCTACTTCATCGAGATGAACACCCGCGTGCAGGTCGAGCACCCGGTCACCGAGATGATCACCGGCATCGACATCGTGCAGCAGCAGATCCGCATCGCCGCGGGCGAAAAGCTGCCGTTCAAGCAGCGCGACATCGAGTTCCGCGGCCATGCCATCGAGTGCCGCATCAACGCGGAACACCCGTACAAGTTCATCCCATCGCCCGGACGCATCACCTCCTGGCATGTGCCCGGCGGCCCCGGCATCCGCGTGGATTCGCACGTGTACGCCAACTACTTCGTGCCGCCGCACTACGACTCGATGATCGGCAAGCTCATCGCCTACGGCGACACGCGCGAGCAGGCCATGGCGCGCATGCGCACGGCGCTGTCCGAGATGGCGGTCGAAGGCATCGACACCAACCTCGCATTGCATCGCGAGCTGATGCAGGACGCCGCGTTCATGAACGGCGGCACCAGCATCCATTACCTCGAAGAGCGTTTGGCCGAACGCAGCAAGAGCAAGTAATGCCCTGGCTGACCCTCATCGCCGACACTGACGCGGAACACGCCGAGGCGCTGAGCGAAGCGCTGCTCGAACTGGGCGCGCTGTCGGTGGACCTGCTCGACGCTGACGCCGACACGCCGGACGAACAGGCGATCTTCGGCGAGCCCGGCGAACCGCCTCCCGGCGTGTGGCAGCACAACCGCGTCAGCGCCCTGTTCAACGACGACCAGGACGTTGCCGCGATCCTGCGCCAGGCAGCGAACAAGATCGGACTGAAGGACCTGCCCGAGCACCGCATCGAGACGCTGGCCGACAACGACTGGGTGCGCCTCACCCAGTCGCAGTTCGACCCCATCCCGATCTCGCCGCGCCTCTGGATCGTGCCGACCTGGCATACGCCCAGCGACCCGAACGCGATCAACATCGTGCTCGACCCCGGCCTCGCCTTCGGCACCGGCAGCCACCCCACGACGCGCCTCTGTCTGCGCTGGCTGGACAACAACATCAAGGGCGGCGAATCGGTGCTGGACTACGGCTGTGGCTCGGGCATCCTCGCCATCGCCGCACTCAAGCTCGGAGCTGCACGCGCCGTCGGCGTTGATGTAGACTCGCAGGCGGTGGTCGCGAGCCGCGACAACGCCGTCGCCAACCAGGTCGAGAACGTGCAGTTCTACATGCCGAACTATGCGCCCAAGGACACCTACGACGTGGTGGTGGCGAACATCCTGACCAACCCGCTGCGCATGCTCGCCCCCTTGCTGGCGAACGCAACGAGACAGGGCGGCCGCATCGTGCTTTCCGGGATACTCGAGGAGCAGGCGCAAGACGTGATGGATATCTACGCACAATGGTTCGACCTGGACGCCCCCGTGTTCGAGGACGGCTGGTCCTGCCTGTCGGGGACGAAACGCTAGGAGGCGTCACGCATGGACGGCACCACGCTCTGCCCCCACTGCAACACCCGCTTCAAGATCGCCGAGGCGCAACTGGAAGCGCACCACGGCATGGTGCGCTGCGGGCACTGCCTGCAGGCGTTCGACGCCCGTCCCGGCTTCATCCCAGACGAACCCATTCCCCAACTCGAACTGCCGATACTGGAAGAAGCGGCTCCGCAGCCTGAGTCGCACGCCGTTGAGGAAGTGTCCATCCAAGTTCCTGCCGAAGAGGTGGTCCGCGACGAGGTGGATGAGCTCCTGAGCGCGGCCGGGTTCCCGGAACCGCTGACGCAGGAAGAACCGGCATCTCCGCAACCCGAAACCACAGTCGACATCTCGACCGCCCCCACGACGGAAGAGATCGCCGAAGCGGCGGCGGCACCGACAGAAGCCACAGACCACGAGACGCTGGACTTCCTCGAGGCGGTCACCGCTGCGCAAAGCGAAGCCGGGCACGACGAACTGAAAGTCCACCACGAAGGGGAAGCATCACAGCCGATGACGCTGGCCGAACGGGTCGCCATCGTCGAGGAAGAGACTGAAGAATCCCAGCCGCGAAAGAAGCTCATCTGGCCTTGGGCCGTGAGCGCATCGCTGCTGACCATCGTGTTACTGGCACAGGCCGCCTACTTCTTCCGCGTCGAACTCGCCGCGCGCATGCCCGGCCTGAAGCCCGCGCTGATTGCCTGGTGCCAGCCGCTCAAATGCGAAGTGCCGCTGCCGCACAACAACGAACTGATGGGCATCGAATCGTCCGACCTCGAGGCCGACCCGGCACATGGGAACCTCATTACGTTGCATGCGCTGCTGCGCAACCGTGCGTCTTATGCGCAAGCCTTCCCCGAGCTGGAACTCACGCTGAACGACATCGACGACAAGGCGCTGGCGCGTCGCGTGTTCCGCCCCGCCGACTATCTGCCTCCAGTCGAAAAGGAACAGATCGGCCTGCTGCCCAACCATGAACTCGTGGTCAAACTGCGCCTCGACGTCGGCGACCTCAAGCCGACCGGATATCGGCTGGTGCTGTTCTACCCTGCAGTGAATTGAACTTCCGAAGCCGGACAGCCGCCCGCGGCTAGCTCCTGATGTATTCGCGGCGCTCCTGGATGGCCGGATAGGAACCGGAAACGCTACCGATGCGCCCGGAACGGACCTTCAGTTTATTTTCTTGAACGAATTGCTGAATCGTCTGATACGCAACGGGATCATCCTTTGCCAGGCCGGCAGACATGATCACCGCCGGCAATCCGCCGATAACCGCGGGATGCAGATAGTTGGAGTAAACGACACGATTCCCCTGCCCCTGATCTGCAATCAGGCCACAAAGCCTGTCTCCCCAACCGGGTACATTGAACGGCTCACCTTCGGTGGTCATTCCGAGAATCACAAACTCGGTCAAGCTGCTCAGCATTTTTTCCCCTTTATTGATCGATACAGCCAAGGGGAGAATGTTGGCAAAGAAACTGGTTCCCAGCAAGCCGCTCAAGCGTTATTTTTCAACGCCGCATGCGCGGCCGAGAGCCGGGCGATGGGCACGCGCGGCGCCGAGCAGGAGACATAGCTGAGTCCGATGCGGTGGCAGAAACCGATGGAAGCGGGATGCCCGCCGTGCTCGCCGCAGATGCCGATCTTCAACTCCGGCTTGACCTCACGTCCCCAGTTGACGGCCAGCTCCATCAGCTTGCCGACCCCTTGCGTATCCAGCACCTCGAACGGGTTGTCGCGCAGGATCTTCACCGCGTTGTACATCGGCAGGAACTTGTTCTCGGCATCCTCGCGCGAGAATGAGAACGTCGCCTGCGTGAGGTCGTTGGTCCCGAAGCTGAAGAAATCCGCCTCCTCGGCCAGCTTGTCGGCACGCAGGCAGGCGCGCACGACTTCGATCATGGTGCCGAACTTGAAATCCAACTGCTGGCCTGTGGAAGCCTCAACCTGTTGCCGGAGGTCATCGACGAACGTCCTCACCGCCTTCAGTTCTTCCGAGGTGCAGACCTGCGGCACCATGATCTCCGGATGGTTGGCGATACCGCGCCGCGTGCATTCCGCCGAGGCCTCGAGGATGGCGCGGATCTGCATGGAATATATCTCCGGGAAGGTGATACCCAGGCGCACGCCGCGGTGTCCCAGCATGGGATTGACCTCATGCAGCGAGCGCACCTTTTTCAGGATGGCCTCTTTTTTCTCGATGGCTGCATCCACCACGCCCGAGTCGGCCAATGAACTGATTTCGTGCATCGCCGCATCGCCCGGCGGCAACAGGCGAATCGTGTCGATCAGGATATCCACGCCGCGGGCCGTGCTGCGCAGCTGGCGCAGATGTTCGAGCTCGGCCACTAGTTGCGACTCGGTCGGCAGGAACTCGTGGATGGGCGGATCGAGCAGGCGTATGGTCACCGGGCGCGGCGACATCACTTCGAACAGCGCCTGGAAATCGCTGCGCTGGATCGGCAACAGCTTGTCCAGCGCCTCCTGCCGCTGTTCCAGCGTGTCCGCGACGATCATCTCCAGCACGATGGGCAGCCGATCTGCGGCATTGAACATACGCTCGGTGCGGCACAGGCCGATGCCCGTCGCGCCGTAGCTCAGGGCGCGTTGCGCATCCTGCGGACTGTCGGCATTCGCCATGACTTTCAGCCTCGCCGCCTGGTCGGCCCAGGAAAGCAGGGTCCGCAGATCATCGGTGAATTCGGCCTCCACCATGGGCACCGCGCCCAGATAGATATCGCCGGTGGTGCCGTCGATGGTGATGAGGTCGCCTTCCCGGATCACCGTCTCGCCGATGGTCGCCTTGCGCGCCTGCGTATCCACGTGGATGCCCTCGGCACCCGCGACGCAGGGCTTGCCCATGCCGCGCGCCACCACCGCCGCGTGCGAGGTCTTGCCGCCGCGGCTGGTCAAGATTCCCTGCGCGGCGAAGAAGCCGTGGATGTCCTCCGGCTTGGTCTCCTCGCGCACCAGGATCACCAGCTGTCCGCTGTGGCCCATCTCTTCGGCGCGGTCGGCATCGAACACCGCGCGCCCGCAGGCCGCGCCGGGCGAGGCGGGCAAGCCCTTGGCCAGGGAGATCGCCCCGTGTTTCGGATCGAGACGGGGGAACAGCATCTGCTGCAGCACCTCGGGGTCGATGCGCAGCAGCGCCTGCTCCTTGCTGATCAGGCCGCTCTCGGTCATCTCAACCGAGGTGCGTACCATGGCGTGCGCGTTCATCTTGCCGTTGCGCGTCTGCAGACAGTACAGCGTGCCGCGCTCAATGGTGAACTCGAAATCCTGCACCTCGTGGTAGTGGCTCTCCAGCTTGTCGCGCAACTCGACCAGTTGCCGGTGCAGGTCCGGCATCTCCTCGGCCATGCGCGCGATGGGCTTGGGTGTGCGGATGCCCGCTACGACGTCCTCGCCCTGCGCGTTCACCAGATATTCGCCGAACATCTGGTTCTCGCCCGTTGCCGGATTGCGCGTGAAGCCCACGCCGGTGGCCGAATCGAAGCCGCGGTTGCCGAACACCATGGTGCACACGTTGACCGCCGTGCCGTTGGCCATCTCCGGCGTGATCTTGAACTCGCGCCGGTAGTCCACGGCGCGTTTGCCCATCCAGGAATTGAACACCGCCTGGATGGCGATCTCGAGTTGCTCGTAGGGATCTTCCGGGAAAGGCTTGCCGGTATGGCCGTGCACCGCATCGAGGAACAGATCGGTGACCTCGCGCAGGTTGTCCGCGGTGAGCGCGATGTCTTCCATCGCGCCCTCGCGCTGCTTGATGGCCTCGAAGGGCTCCTCGAACAGCGAGTCGGGCATGCCCAGCGCGACCTTGCCGAACAACTGCACGAAGCGGCGATAGGCATCGTAGGCGAAGCGCTCGTCATCCGTCTGCCAGATGAGGCCCTGCAGCGTCTGGCTGTTGAGCCCGAGGTTGAGGATGGTATCCATCATGCCCGGCATGGACATGGCCGAGCCGGAACGCACCGACACCAGCAGCGGATTGTTCAAGTCGCCGAAACCCTTGCCGGTCGCCTGCTCCAGCTGCGTCATGTGATTGCGCACCGCATCCATCAGGCCTTCAGGCAGCTTGTGCCCGGCATCCAGATAGTCGAGGCAGGCCTCGGTGGTGATGGTGAAACCCGGCGGCACGTTCAGCCCGATCTGCGTCATCTCGCACAGATTCGCGCCCTTCCCGCCCAAGAGTTTCTTGTTCTTGCCATCACCCTCCGCAAAGGAGTAGACGAATTTCTTCTGGTTCATGACGCGCCCTCCGAAACTATCGATTCAAGAAGCACACACGGTTGCCTATTGCAGGCGAGGAAGCATGCTAGCAGCTTTCTTCTTGGCGGGGAGTACCTTGAATGCCCTACTGCTCGAGCTAAAACATGGGCGAACTGCTGCTCGAGAATATATAGGCCGTTTGGCATATTGACCGGCTGTCAGTGGGCAGGTACGGTGCGGGAGGCAAAAAATCGGCGGCAACAAGAAGCGAAGCTGCCCCATTAACTCAACAATTCAGGAGGAGTCGTAATGCGTTTTTTTGGAATCGGACTTTTTTGCGTGCTACTTGGTCTTCAACCGGCCATGGCAGCGGAGGCGCCGGCGAGCGAAGCATCGGTACGAGAGTTGATTGAAGTAACTCAAGCGAAAAACATGTTTGATAGTCTTATGGCACGAATGGATGCCATTTTCCAAACTTCGATGAATCAGGCACTCGCTGGACAGACTCCCACGGCCGAGCAGAAGAAAATTATGGTTGAGATGCAAAGCAAAATGGTTTCTGTCTTCAAAGAGGACATGAAATGGGAAAGCCTGGAACCGATACTGATCGACATATACCGTAAGTCGTTTACTCAAAACGAGCTGAATGACATGCTCACTTTTTACAAGTCCAAGGCAGGTCAGGCTATGCTGGCCAAGATGCCAATCGTTATGCAGAACTCTATGCAGGCAATGCAGGGGCGCATGGCGATAATGATGCCGAAGCTACAGCAAATCCAACGCGATGCGATCACACAACTTAAAGCGTCTCAGAAGAAATGATGCCATAGGCCACTGCCTGTTCTAGTGGCCTTCGCACCGGCAGCAAGAAAAAAGTATCTTGCTGCCCCCGGCGAAGTTGTCTTTCCCATGCGCAGAAATCTTGTCCGCCCAATCTCTTTGGGTATAATCCCCCTGCCGTTCAGACCGATGGGAGAGAGTGCTGATTTTTGGCACCGCCGAAGGCGCAACACCCGCAACCGCTCAGGCTCAAGAACTATCGGGACAGGCAAATCTGGAGAGCGTCATTTAGTGACCACCGAAGGGGCAGGCGGTAATCCGTAATCTCTCAGGTACCAAGGACAGATGGGGCGAAGCAGCGATGGCTGCTTCGCCTTTTTTATTCCAGAGAGAACAATATGATGCTCAAAAAGACTCCTTTGAATGCAGCCCACCGCGCCATGGGCGCGAAGATGGTGGATTTCGGCGGCTGGGACATGCCGGTGAACTACGGCTCGCAGATCGACGAGCACCACCAGGTGCGCAACGATGTCGGCATGTTCGACGTGTGCCACATGCGAGTCGTCGATGCGAAGGGCGACGGCGTGCGCGCCTTCCTGCGCTACCTGCTGGCGAACAATGCCGACAAGATCACCATCCCCGGCAAGGCGCTCTACTCCGCCATGCTGCGCCCGAACGGCGGCGTGATCGACGACCTCATCATCTACTTCATGAGCGAGCAGTGGTTCCGCATCGTGGTGAACGCGGGCACGGCAGACAAGGACATCGCTTGGATGAAGGAACAGGCCGCGACACACGCGCCCAGCCTGACCATCACTTCGCGCGACGATCTGGCGATGGTCGCCATCCAGGGCCCGAACGCGCGCGCCAAGGTGTGGCAGGTGCTGCCGCAGACCAAGGCCGCGACCGAGAAGCTGGTGAACTTCCAGGCCGCCGACTGCGGCGAGTACTTCGTGGCGCGCACCGGTTACACCGGCGAGGACGGCTTCGAGGTGATGCTGCCGAAGGAGAAGGTAGAGGAATTCTGGTATGCGCTGAACAAGGCGGGCGTGCCGCCCATCGGCCTCGGCGCGCGCGACACGCTGCGCCTTGAGGCGGGCATGAACCTCTACGGCCAGGACATGGACGAGAGCGTGGGCCCGCTGGAATCCGGCCTCGGCTGGACCGTTGACCTGAAGAGCGAGCGCGACTTCATCGGCAAGGCGGCGTTGCTGGCGAACCCGCCGAGCAAGCAGCTGGTCGGCCTCGTGCTGTTGGACCGCGGCGTGCTGCGCGGCCACCAGAAGGTATTCACCGCGCAAGGAGAAGGCGAAATCACCAGCGGCAGCTTCTCGCCCACACTGGAAAGATCCATCGCGCTGGCACGCGTGCCGAACAGCGTGAAGATCGGCGACACCGTGCAAGTGGAGATTCGCGACAAGAAGCTGAACGCGCAAGTGGTAAAGTACCCGTTCGCGCGCAACGGCAAGGGTTTGATTTAAAGATGTAGGTCGGGTTAGCGATTTCATCGCGTAACCCGACATTGCACAACGTCGGGCTACGGCTACGCCTAACCCGACCTACGAATTAACTAAAGGAGAACACGACATGAGCAACCCCGCAGACCTGAAGTACACCGAATCCCACGAGTGGGTCCGAACCGAAGCCGACGGCTCCATCACCATCGGCATCACCCAGCATGCCCAAGAGTTGCTGGGCGACATGGTGTTCGTCGAGACACCTGCCGTCGGCCGCAAGGTCAAGGCCAAGGAAGAAGTCGCCGTGGTCGAGTCCGTGAAGGCCGCCGCCGACGTGTACGCGCCGGTGTCCGGCGAGGTGACCGCGGTGAACAGCGAGCTGGACAGCGCTCCGGAAGCGATCAACGCCGACCCATACGGCGCGTGGATGTTCAAGATGAAGCCGGATAACGCCGCCGACGTCGCGGCGCTGCTGGATGCGACCGCGTACCAGGCTGTGGTCGACAGCGAAGCACACTAACAGGATCCGGGATTCAGGATACGGGAGACAGGGAAAACCTTCTCCTCACCCTGAGTTCCGCATCCCTTCCTGAATCCTGTATCCCGGATCCCGAATCCTATGTCAGATCAATTTGTGAATCGCCATAACGGCCCGAGCGCGCAGGACGTTCAGTCCATGCTGAAGAAGATCAATGCGCCCTCACTCGATGCGCTGATCGACCAGACCGTTCCCGCGGTCATCCGTTTGAAGCAGCCGCTGAACCTGCCGGAAGGCATGAGCGAACATGCGTATCTTCAGCATCTGCGCGGCATCGCGGCGAAGAACAAGTTGTACAAGAGCTACATCGGACTGGGTTATTACGACACCGTGCTACCCCCCGTGATCCAGCGCAACGTGCTGGAGAACCCCGGCTGGTATACCGCCTACACGCCCTACCAGGCCGAGATCGCGCAGGGCCGCCTGGAGGCGCTACTGAACTTCCAGACCATGATCATGGACCTGACCGGCATGGAGATCGCCAACGCGTCCCTGCTGGACGAGGCGACCGCCGCCGCCGAAGCGATGACCATGATGCACGGCCTGCGCTCGCGCGAAGACACCGCCGCTGGCAAGAATTGTTTCTTCGTGTCGCACGAATGTTTTCCGCAGACCATCGAGCTGCTGAGGACGCGCGCGAAACCGCTGGGCATCGAACTGGTGATCGGCGACTTCAAGACTGTCACGCTGAGCGACAAGATGTACGGCGCGTTGCTGCAGTATCCGACCGCCGACGGCACGGTGCATGACTACGCCGACTTCGTCGCGCGCGCCAAGGCCAACGGCATGACCATCGCGGTCGCGGCCGACATCCTGAGCCTGGTGCTGCTCACGCCGCCGGGCGAATGGGGCGCGGACATCGTGCTCGGCTCCAGCCAGCGCTTCGGCGTGCCGATGGGCTACGGCGGCCCGCATGCGGCGTACTTCGCCTGCCGCGACGCCTACAAGCGCTCGATGCCCGGCCGCATCATCGGCGTGTCGGTGGATGCCGACGGCAACCCCGCGCTGCGCATGGCGCTGCAGACGCGCGAACAGCACATCCGCCGCGAGAAGGCCACTTCCAACATCTGCACTGCGCAGGCATTGCTGGCGATCATGGCCGGCATGTATGCGGTGTATCACGGCGCGGATGGCCTGCGCGGCATCGCCGAGCAGGTGCATCGCTCCACTGCTGCGCTGGCAGCTGAACTGAAGAAGCTCGGTTACACCGTCGCCGAAGGCGTGTTCTTCGACACCCTGAAGCTGATGCACACCGACAACGTGAAGATCCACACGCTCGCCGACGCGGCATGCATCAACTTCCGCTACACCGGCGACGGCCTGAGCATCTCGCTCGACCAGACCACTTCGGTGGATGACCTCAACGCCATCCTTGCCGTGTTCGCGCAGGCCGCGGGCAAGGCGGCACCGACCATCACCGCAGCCCAGTTCGATGCCCAAACATTACTGGTGAAGCCGCGCCAGTCGGCCATCCTGAGCCACCCGGTGTTCAACAGCTACCATTCCGAAACGGAGATGATGCGTTACATCAAGCGTCTGGAGAACAAGGATCTGTCGCTGACGCACTCGATGATCTCGCTGGGCTCATGCACCATGAAGCTGAACGCGGCATCCGAGATGCTGGCGCTGGCCTGGCCCGAGTTCGCCGGACTGCATCCCTTCGTGCCGATGGAACAGGCTGCGGGTTATCAGGAGATCATCGCCGGACTGGATGCAGCATTGTCCGAAATCACCGGCTTCGCGCAGATGAGCTTCCAGCCCAACAGCGGCGCGTCCGGCGAATACGCCGGCCTGTTGGTGATCCAGGCGTACCACCGTTCGCGAGGCGAAGCGCAGCGCAACGTGGTGCTGATCCCCTCGTCCGCGCACGGCACGAACCCGGCCAGCGCGGCGATGTGCGGCATGGACATCGTAGTGGTGAAGTGCGACGCCAGGGGCAACATCGACGTGGAAGACCTGCGCGCGAAGGCCGAGGAACACAAGGACACGCTTTCCTGCCTGATGGTGACCTACCCCAGCACGCACGGCGTGTATGAGGAAAGCATCAAGGACATCACCGCCATCATCCACGCGAACGGCGGACAGGTGTACATGGACGGCGCGAACATGAACGCGCAGGTCGGACTCACCAGTCCCGGCAACATCGGTGCGGACGTGTGCCACCTCAACCTGCACAAGACCTTCGCCATCCCGCACGGCGGCGGCGGGCCGGGCGTAGGCCCGATCGGCGTCGCGGAACACCTCACGCCCTTCCTGCCTTCGCACCCCGTGGTGAAGACCGGCGGCGCACAAGGCATCCACGCGGTGTCGGCCGCGCCCTACGGCAGCGCGCTGATCTTGCTGATCTCCTACGGCTACATCAGGATGATGGGCGGCAAAGAACTCACCGAAGCGACGAAGATGGCCATCCTCAACGCCAACTACATCAAGGAATCGCTGAAGGACCATTACGCTACGCTGTACAGCGGCAGCAACGGCCGTTGCGCGCACGAGATGATCCTCGACTGCCGCGAGTGGAAGAAGGAAGGTGTGGAAGTCGCGGACATCGCCAAGCGCCTGATGGACTTCGGATTCCACGCCCCTACCACTTCCTTCCCGGTGGTGGACACGCTGATGGTCGAGCCGACCGAGAGCGAATCGAAGGCCGAGCTGGACCGCTTCTGCGCCGCGATGATCGCCATCCGCAAGGAGATCGACGAAGTCGTTACCGGCAAGGTGGACAAGAAGGACAACATCCTCAAGCACGCGCCGCACACCGCGAAGTCGGTATGCGCCAACGAGTGGGACCGACCCTACTCGCGCGAACAGGCTGCGTTCCCGCTGCCCTGGGTGCGCGACAACAAGTTCTGGCCCGCGGTCGCACGCGTGGACAACGTGTACGGCGACAAGCATTTGGTGTGCTCCTGCCCGCCGGTCGAGTCCTACGGCGCCTAAGTAGCTCGGCTATGCTGTGATCCGGCATGGCCGCTGTTTTTTCACCGGTCAGCGATGCTATAGTTCGCGACCAAAACTACGAATGTCTTCAAGCATGAATCTGCACAAGCAAATCATCGGCATCAGCTGGATCTCCTTCGGGGCGCTGGTCCTTTCCCTGATCGTGCTGAGCTTCAACGCCGGCAAACCCATGATGGTCGCCCTCGGCATCGCGGAAGGCTCGCTCTTCGTTGGCGCCGGCTTCGCGTTGCTGGCGAACCTGCGCAATTCTTCCTGGGTCTGTCTGCCCTGCTCGGCGCTGTCGCTGTTCTCTTTCCCCATCGGCACTGTGCTGGGTATCTACTACCTGTGGTATTACTTCAAGGTGGAAAAGGTCCCGCAGAAAAAGGAATGAGCAATCCGAACAAACATCCTCGCGGCCTGTTGCACGCCTGGCATTCGTCCCTGACCGCGCTCGCCGGATTGCGCGACGCGTGGCAGCACGAGGATGCCTTCCGCCAGGAATTGTTTGTCGCCGCCATCGCCATTCCCGTCGCACTGTTCCTGCCCGTTTCGAATGTCGGCAAAGCCCTGCTGGTCGGCAGCATCCTGCTGGTGCTGATAGTCGAGCTGCTCAACTCCGCAATCGAGGCTGCGGTGGATTTCGCCTCGCTGGAACGCCACCCGCTCGCGAAGCGCGCCAAGGACGTCGCCAGCGCGGCGGTGCTGCTGAGCATCGTGAATGCGGCGGTCGTGTGGGTTCTGGTGCTGTCGGCCTGAATCCGCAGTTCGATTTCAGGCCGGCGGTGACCAGTTCGCGATAAGGTAATACACACCCCAGAGCACCAGGACTACTGCAACACCCCAGAGCCACAACGGAACATGGCCGTGCCTCTCCTCGATGCCCGAAACCCCGTAGGAATAAACGGATTCCTGCTGGTCTCCATGATTCGGCTTGTCGCCAGTTCCCTTGTTCTGTTCCATCGGTCGTTCCCTTTCATTGAACCGCCGCTTCGATCCCGCCCTTTGCGGCTGCGGCCGAGATGTCCTGCCATAGCTTGAGGCGCGCTTCATGCACCTTGACGCCGGACAGCCCCGCCCGCTGCAACTCATTCATGTGCGCCTCGACGCGCAACGACTGGATGAAATGCACCACATCCCACACGTCCTGCGGACTCAGATTCGTGGCAAAAGCGGGCATCGGCGTACCGCCGACGCCGTTCATCACAGCCAGGAACAGGTGCCGCCCGTCGTGGCCGAGCTTGACGCCGCCGGGTGCGCCCGCGGGCAGCGTGTAATCGGCCGGCATCACCTGGTTGCCCCAAGTGTCCGTCAACCCCGCCGCCGCGACGCCGTCGCCGTGTCCGTTCTCGCCGTGGCAGAACGCACAGATAGTGGAATACAGTTCATGTCCATGATTGATGGACTGCATGCTGACCTCGGGCTCCGGCGGCACGGCAAGCGGAGCCTTCATTTCCTCGGTCAGCCAGCGCATGGAGAAGGTCTTGATGAACTGGATCACGGCCATGCGCTGTTCCGCCGAAATGTCGTACCAGGGCGGCATGGGCGTGCCCCACAGGCCGTGGCTGATGGTGACGAAGAGGTCTTGGTCGGTGGGCAGCGCGTCGTCGCCCGGCGTGGAATGGAACTTGAAGATGCCCGTGGTGAAATTGCGCGGCTTGATGCCGAGCTGCGCCGCGGACGGCCCCTTGCCGTCGCCTTCGGCGCCGTGGCAGCCGATGCAGCGCCGCTGGTAGACCTGCTCGCCGAGCTTCAGCAGTGCCTCTTTGTCAGCGGTAGACGTCTGTGCCGAGTCGCCCGCACTCAGGCGCGTGGGGGCGAAAGTCTCGCGCCAGTCGCCGATGTTGGTGCCCAGCCGCTGGATGTAGGCGAGCAGCGCCTTGCCGTCGTCGTTGTATTCCGGCACGCCGCCCTTGCCGGTTTCGAACAGCCAGGGGAAGCGCGGCATCACCGAATCGGGCACCACGTGGCGCGGGTCCCAATGGTGTGCGGCATGCCAGTCGTCGCCGTATTTGCGGCCGATACGGGTGAGGTCCGGGCCGATGCGCCGCGTGCCCAGCATCTGCGGCTGGTCCCAGGCGTATTCGCCCGCCTGAGACAGCGGCCCCCAGCGCATCGTCTCGCCGGTGACGGGGCGGATGTATTGGGAATGGCAGTACCAGCACCCTTCGCGGATGTACACCTGGCGTCCGTGTTTTTCCAGCGGCGTGTAATTGGCGGCGCGGATCGGCATGCCGGTCGCCACATCCTGGACCTGGTTGCTGGTCGCCTCCATGGTCATGCTGGGCATGATGCCCTGCATCAGCACGGCGGCGGCAAAGAAGCCCAGTCCTGCCACGAGGAACACCGCCGACGGCTGGGCCAGCCAATCCTTGTGCTCGCCCGCAGGCTTGACTTCGAGCCGCAGGCCGACCTCGGCGTAGGGTTCCTCGAACGGCTTGCCGTATCGCGCGGTGCAATAGAAATTCACCATCATCAGCACCAGCCCGATGTCCATGGTGGCGCCCGCCAGGGTGCGCGCCACCCACCACGGTTTCATCTCCTTCACCGTATCGACGAAGTTCGCGCCGTATTCGAGCATGCTGCCCTGGATGAAGCCCTGCGCCGCCAGGCCGATGAACATCAGTGCTGAACCGGCGATGGTCAGCCACAGATGCCAGCTCGCGAGCTTCGCGCTCCACAGTTGGCGGCCGGTCACGCGTGGCCACACGTAGTACATGCCGCCGACCACGCCGATGACGAAGGTGCCGAATATCGTGCCATGCGAATGGCTGATGACGAAGTCGCTGAAATGGGTGATCTCCTGCATGCGCCGCAACGCCTCAGTCGAGCCCTGGAAGCAGGCCAGGAGGTAATACAGCGCGGAGAGCAGGATGAACTTGGCGGAATAGTGATCGGCGGTATTGCCGCCGATGATCTCGCCCCAGTAACCTTTCGCGGTGCCGAAGATGTTGGTGACCACGGCCCACACCGGGACGATCAGCATCATGCTGGTCATGATCGAGATGGTCTGGTGCTGATAGGGGATGGGACTGAACACGTAGTGGTGCAGCCCGACGAATGGATAGAACAGCGCAAGGCTCCAGAAGCCCAGCAGCGAGATGCGATGGCTGTACAGGGCGTTCTTCGCCGCCAGAGGCATGAAGTAGTACATTACGGCCAGCCCCGCCGGAGTGATCCACAGGCCAACCACATAGTGGATGTACAGGCCGTGCAGCGTGGTATTGCTGATGCCCGACATGGGCAGATAAGGCAGGATGACGCCGCCGAGAATCAGGTTCAGCAGCGTCCACACCAGCGCCGCCATGACGTACCACAGCGCCACATAGAATCCCGCTTCCTTGCGTCGGAAGATGGTGGCCAGCACCTGATACGTGACGACAGCCAGCACGGCGTAGCGCAGGATGTTGGCGGGCCACGGATACTCCGCCGCCTCGAAGCCGGAGTTGTAGCCCATCAGCAGCGAGAGCGAGCCTGCGATGAGGAATAGGTTCCAGCCATACAGCGTCCACCAGCCAAGACGTTCCGCTACCATCGGCCGTCCGCACAGCTTGGGCACCATGTAATACAACAGCCCGAGCAAGGGCGCGGAAAACGCACCGAAGATCACTCCGTTGACGTGAACCGGACGCAAGCGCCCGAACGTCAGCCAGGAAGTCTCGCCGAGGAATGTGGGGACATTGAACTTGATGGAAACCAGCAGGCCTATCAGCGGGAAAACGGTCGACCACACCAGCCCCCAGGCCAGCCAGGCCCTGACCAGTTCTCGGTTGACCAGCGGAGTACCCTGGGCATTATTTGCGACAATCATTCGCACCTCCATTCGTGTGCGAATGTAGCCTAGCCCCCCTACCGCACGGATACCGGATTCCCTGTATTTTCGAGCGCAATGCAGGGTAGTTGATGTCACACCGGTTCGTTGTACTATGACTGGAAGCTGTCTTATCGAACTGGAAATGGAACCGATATGAACATCGACGCAACGGCGCAATCCAAAACCGAGTGGCACAACCTGCCGGCACAGGAAGTGTTGCGCGAACTGAACGCGGATCATGCGGGGCTGACGCTGGACGAGGCGTCACGACGCCTGCAACAACACGGCCCGAACCGCCTGCCCGCCGCGCCGCGCGATAGCCTCGCGGTGCGTTTCGCGCGCCAGTTCGACAATGCGCTGATCTACGTGCTGCTGGCTTCCGCCGCCATCACCGCGCTGCTCAACCACTGGGTGGACTGCAGTGTGATTGTCGGCGTGGTTCTGATCAACGCCGTCATCGGCGTGATTCAGGAAGGCAAGGCGGAACGCGCCATGGACGCCATCCGCAACATGCTGTCACCTACCGCCACGGTGCTGCGCGAAGGGCGGCGGCGCGAGATTCCCGCCGAGCAGGTGGTGCCCGGCGACGTGGTGCTGCTTGCCTCGGGCGACAAGGTTCCCGCCGACCTGCGCCTGATCGAGGCACGCCAATTGCGGGTCGAGGAAGCCGCACTGACAGGCGAATCGGAAGCAGTGGAGAAAAACATCGCAGCGGTGAACGCAAAAACCGTGGTCGCCGACCGCCGCTGCATGGCCTACTCAGGCACGCTGGTCGTGTACGGCCAGGCACGCGGAGTCGCCGTCGCTACCGGCAGCGCGACCGAGATCGGACACATCAGCAGCCTGATCTCGGCGGTGGACCGGCTGGAGACGCCACTGCTGCGCCAGATGACGCGCTTCGGCCAGCAACTGACCTGGGCCATCCTGCTGCTGGCTGTGCTGACCTTCCTGTTCGGCGTGTGGGTGCGCAGCTACGGCTGGTCGGAGATGTTCTTCGCCGCCGTGGGGCTCGCGGTCGCTGCGATACCGGAAGGCCTGCCCGCCATCATGACCATCGTGCTGGCCTTCGGTGTGCAGCGCATGGCGCGTCGCAACGCCATCATCCGGCGTCTGCCGGCAGTGGAGGCGCTGGGCTCGGTGACGGTGATCTGCTCAGACAAGACCGGTACGCTGACCAGGAACGAAATGACCGTGCAGCGCATCATCACCGCCGGAAAGACGTTCGAGGTCAGCGGCAGCGGCTATGCGCCGCGCGGCGGTTTTGCCATCGACGGACGCGAAGTGTCCGTGGGGACCTACCCCGAACTGCTCGAACTGGGACGCGCCGCGTTGCTTTGCAACGATGCCACGCTGCACCACGATGACGGTGAATGGGTAGTGGAAGGTGATCCGACCGAAGGAGCGTTGCTCACCCTGGCGGCAAAGGCCGGACTGGATCTGACCTTCGAGCGAGAAGCGCTGCCGCGTACCGACCTGATCCCGTTCGAGTCTCAACACCGCTTCATGGCCACGCTGCATCACGACATGGAGGGGCATGGTTTCATCTTCCTCAAGGGCGCGCCGGAACAGGTCATGGAAGTGTGCGTCGCCGAGCGTGCCGATGGAGAAGATAAACCGCTCCATCATGCCTGGTGGCAACAGGCCATGCAGGATGCCGCACGCCAAGGCTTCCGTTTGCTTGCGGTGGCGATGCGCCCTACCGCAGACACGCAACGCAACCTGGACTTCACCGACATGCGGGGCGGCTTCGCACTGCTCGGCGTGTTCGCCATCGCCGACCCGCCGCGCGACGAAGCGATCCGCGCGGTCGCCCACTGCAAGGCGGCCGGCATCCACGTCAAGATGATCACCGGCGACCACCTCGACACCGCGCGCGCCATCGGCGCACGCTTCGGCCTGTCGTCGGAACGTGTGTTATCCGGCAGCGACATCGAGCAGATGAGCCCGGACGAACTGCGCCGCGCGGTGACCGAGGCGGAGATCTTCGCGCGCGCCAGCCCGGAACATAAACTCGCGCTGGTGCAGGCGCTGCAGGCCAACGGCGAAGTGGTGGCGATGACCGGCGACGGCGTGAACGACGCACCCGCGCTGAAGCGCGCCGATGTCGGCGTGGCGATGGGGCGCAAAGGGACTGAGGCAGCAAAGGAGGCGGCCGAGATGGTGCTGGCCGACGACAATTTCGCCTCGATCGCCGCGGCAGTGGAAGAGGGACGCACCGTCTACGACAACCTGAAGAAGTCCATCGTGTTCGTCCTGCCCACCAACGGCGGCGAAGCAGCCGTGATCATCGCGGCGATCCTGCTCGGCCTGACCCTGCCGATCACGCCGGTGCAGATCCTGTGGGTGAACATGGTCACCGCCATCACGCTGTCGCTGGCCCTGGCCTTCGAACCTCCCGAGTCCGGCGTGATGCGCCGTCCGCCCCGCTCGACATCCGAGCCGCTGCTCAATGGGTTCCTGCTGTGGCGCATCCTGTTCGTCTCGCTCCTGATGGTGGCAGGCTCGCTGGGCTTCTTCCTCTGGGAGCAGGCGCGCGGAGCCAGCATCGAGGCGGCGCGCACAATGGCGGTTAACGCGCTGGTGATGGGCGAGATCTTCTACCTGTTCAACTGCCGTTTCCTGCTCGCGCCTTCCTGGAACTGGCGCGGATTCACCCAGTCGCGCCCGGTGCTCGTCTCCATCCTCTGCGTCGTGTCGCTGCAGGCGCTGTTCACCTACGCTCCGCTGTTCCAGAAAATGTTCGGCACCGTCGCCCTCGACGGGGCGGCATGGTGGCGCATCCTGCTGTTCGGCGCGCTGCTGTTCGTGATCGTGGAAACGGAGAAATTGTTGTTCAGGAGACGGCAGCGCCGTTAACCGGTCTGGCTAAGCCATCCCGCTGCCGTGCGCGTCGAATGTCTGCTTGAGTTGTCCGAGAAAGGCGCGGCGATGATCGATCGGCAGCAGGCAGTGACGGCCACCAGCGTCAGGAGAAGCATTCGGGCCGCTAGCCTCGGCGGTGCTGGATGTTACAATTCGCACCTCTCAATTCAGCCAAGGTTTACGCGATGCACACCCTGATTTGCGGTTCGATGGCCTACGACACCATCATGGTGTTCCCCGACCAGTTCAAGAAACACATCCTGCCCGAGCAGATCCACATCCTCAATGTCGCCTTCCTGGTGCCCGAGATGCGCCGCGAGTTCGGCGGCTGCGCCGGCAACATCGCCTACAACCTCAAGCTGCTGGGCGGCGACCCGATGATCATGGCGACGGTGGGCGATGACTTCTCCACCTACGCGCTGCGCCTGCAGAAGCTCGGCCTTTCGCAAGCCTACATCCGCCACATCTCCGGCAGCTATACCGGTCAGGCGTTCATCACCACCGACCTCGACGACAACCAGATCACCGCCTTCCATCCCGGCGCGATGAGCTTTTCCGAGCAGAACAGCGTCGGCGATGCGAGCAACGTCAGCCTCGGCATCGTCTCTCCTGACGGGCGCGAAGGCATGTTGCAGCACGCGCGCCAATTCCATGAAGCGGGTATCCCCTGGGTGTTCGATCCAGGCCAGGGCATGCCGATGTTCGGCGGCGATGAGCTGCTGCGTTTCGTCGAGCAGGCCGACTACGTGACGGTGAACGATTACGAAGCACAACTGTTGCAGGACAAGACCGGCAAGAAGATCGAGGAACTCGCCAAGGGCACGCGCGCATTCATCGTCACGCGCGGCGGCGAAGGCTCGACCATCTACGCCGACGGCAAGGAGATCGTCATCCCCTGCGCCAAGCCCACGGCGGTGATCGACCCGACCGGCTGCGGCGACGCCTATCGCGCCGGCCTGCTGCACGGCATCCAGCAAGGCTGGGACTGGGAAACCACCGGGCGCCTGGCCTCGCTGCTCGGCACCATCAAGATCGCCAGCCGCGGCGGCCAGAACCACGCGCCGACCAAGGACGAGCTCAAGGCGCAGTTCCAGCAGCACTTCGGGTTCGCCGTGCCGCTGTAAGCCATGCGCAAACTGCTGCTCATCGTCGCCCTGCTGCTCGCCGGTTGTGCCGGCGGCCCGGGAGGAATCGGCAGCCGTGCCGCCGAGGCGCCCAAGGAAGTCGTCAAGCTGGGCGTGATCGAGAGCGTCACGCCCATCGAACTGGATGCGAGCTCCTATGCTGGCGCGAACGTCGGCGGCGTGTTCGGCCAGGTCGGCGGTGCCAGCGGCGGCGGACGCGGAGGGGTGGTCGGCTCGATACTGGGCGGCGTGGTCGGCAGTACGCTGGGGCAACAGGCGGGCATCGCCACCACGCCCGGCCTCGAGATCTGGGTCAAGCTGGACGAGACCGGCAAGAGCACCTACGTGATGCAGCCCGGCAAGCCCGATGCCTTCCGGGTCGGCGACCGCGTGCGCGTGGTGAGCAAAAAAGGGGAAACACTCGTCGAGCCGATTCCCGTCACCGAAACGCCGAAAGATTCCCCCAAGCCCTGATGACGGACTGGTCGCGCATCTCGGCGGCAATCACCTCTGCAAGCGGAAAACCATTCAAGCTCGCCAGCCGTCACGCAAATGGCGGTGGCTGCATCAACGAGGCGTACACGCTTGATGGCGAAGATGGCACTCGTTACTTCGTCAAACTCAACGATGCGCGGCATCACTCCATGTTCGTCGCGGAAGCCGCGGGACTCGAAACGATCGCCGCGACGAATACCCTCCGCGTGCCGCAACCAATCGCACACGGCACCGCCGGACGCCAGAGCTATCTGGTACTGGAACACCTCGACCTGAACGGACGCGGCAACGCAAGACAGCTCGGCGAGCAGCTCGCCGCGCTGCACCGCAGCACTTCAAACCGATTCGGCTTTCCACAGGACAATTTCCTCGGCACCACGCTGCAACCGAACGGCTGGACAGGCGACTGGGTGCCGTTCTGGCGCGAACACCGACTGGGCTTTCAGTTGCAGCTTGCGGCAGAGAACGGCTACGGCGGGAATCTGCAGCGCTTGGGCGAAAAACTGCTGGACGCCCTGCCCGCTTTCTTCACCGGATATGCACCACAACCGTCGCTGCTGCACGGCGATCTGTGGAGCGGCAACCATGCATTTCTAGCCGACGGCATGCCGGTGATCTTCGACCCCGCGCCCTACTACGGCGACCGAGAATGCGACCTCGCGATGACGGAACTGTTCGGCGGCTACGGCGGGGATTTCTATGCTGCCTACCGCGCCACGTGGCCACTGGATGTGGGTTATGCGGTGCGCAAGGAGCTGTACAACCTGTACCACATCCTCAACCACACCAACTTGTTCGGCGGCAGCTATGCGAGGCAGGCGGAGCAGATGATGCAAAGGTCACTGGCTGCGATCGGCTGATCGGTAGTTAACAACGGTAGGGAGCTCGCCTGTCGCGTGCGGCAGGCGAGCTCTTCAAAATGAATTTGGCCGTGCAGTTTGGTACGTCAGCGTCCCTTAGATATCGAGCTGGAGCTGGATGTAAAAGGCGCGTCGGGGAAGCGGCAGGTCGGAAGGCATCCCCGCCGATCTGAAGGTGGGTTCCCATGCCTTACGATCGAACAGGTTGGTCACCATGGCGCGCGCGTCCCATCCGTCGGCGAATTTCTCGCGCCGCAAGATCAAATCCACCGTGGTGTAATCGGGAACCTTGGCCCGAGCATCGCCCGGTTCACGCATCCTGCTTGCCACATGGTTGATCGTGGTACCGACCTGCCACAGCGGAATGAAGCGCCAGTCGGCCCGCGCGAACAGACGGCGATGCGGCGCCATGCCCGCATCCTGCCCGGTGGCCTGATCAGTGGAATGCTGCAAGGAAAAACTGCCGGTCAGCCGCAGATTGTTCGTCGCATCGAACGTGGATTCCAGTTCCAGGCCTCGCCCGGTCTGATCGCCCGCATTCTGATACACCGCCGCAACAGGCAGGATGATATTGCGCATGCGGTAACGGAAAAAATTCAGATTGTTTTGCAGCGCAGCGACAGGTTGCCAGGAAAACGCCAGTTCATCGGTGGTGATGGTCTCCGGTCTGAGATTGGGACTGCCGATCACGACCGGATTGTTGATGTTGTACAGCTCCGCAAAAGAGGGGGCGCGGAAAGCCGTCCCGTGCATCGCCTTGACCACGACGTTGTAGTCCGCATCCCATACCAGGGCCAGGCGCGGATTGGTGGTGCCGCCGAAATCGGAATACCTGTCGTGCCGTACGCCTGCGGTCAGGGTCCAGTCCTTTGCGAGACTCCACTCATCCTGGACGAATGCATAGGACACGTTGCGTTTGTGCGGCAACAAATAGACCAGGGCCGGATTGCCTGTCGCATCTACCAGACCGGGCAGCGGAGCGAATGCCGCATTGTAGTTTTTGAGCTCCGTCGTTTGATACAAATCCTCGACTCGATGACCTATACCGACACGCACCCGATGCTGCTCAAAACCGTTGTAAAAAGCTGAAATGCTGGCATGGGTGTGGCGCTCGGCATGTCCGGGGTTGCCGATCATCCCATTGGGGAAACCGGGGATGGCCCCGGGCGGAAACAACATGTAGGGGGGATCGCCCTTTTCCTTGTTGTCGTAATAACCGGCGACTCCGGATATATCCCAATCCTTCGCCCAATTGGCTTGCTCATAACTCAGGTCGAGATACGTTCTGGACGAGTGCCCGCGCGAGTTCGGATCCAGACTCCCGGCAAGCCCCCCGCCCATACCAACTTCTCTATCTTGATAACCCGCGCGAACGCGCCACGCCTCACTGGACAGATCGGCACGTGCATCGACCGCCTTGCGTCCCGCACTGATCGGACCGGCGGTATTCAGGGCATCCCCCTGAACGATGCCCTTCTGTCCATCGGTATTCCCCGTGCGAAGATAGAAGGCGGCATCCAGCATCCCCAGCTTGCCGCCGTGTTGTACCCATGCATCGCGGCTGTTGAAACTACCGGCACGCCCCCCCACTTCAGTGCCGTTGATATCTTCCGCCGTCTTGGTGATGACATTGATCACGCCCGAAAAGGCATCTGCGCCATAGAGCGCAGACCCCGGCCCGCGGATCACCTCGATGCGCGCCACATTCTCCAGCGGCATGCCGCCCCAAAGCTGGCTGCGATCTCCCCAAAACACGTTCGTGATAGGGATGCCGTTGACCAGCATCAAGACTTGCGGGTTGTAGCGGGTATGAATGCCTCGAAAGCTGTAGATCGGATTCATGCCGACATGAACCATGGAAACATGCAACCCCGGCACGCTTTCCAATGCCTGGTCCAGGTCTGCTGCGCCCATGGCCTCGATGTCACGGGAAGTGATCACGGTGGCTACCGCAGGTGCGCGTGTGATGGGTTGCCGGCTTCCCGTCGCGATGCTGACGGTGGATTTGTCGCCGTAGGCCAGCGCCAGATCGTCTTCTTCAGAAGGTTGCGCTGCAACTGTACCGGCCCAGGCTAAAACCAGAAAGGTATAGAGCGCTTGACGATGTAATGTTTGCATAGCGGAACTTCCCCCTGATCGTTACCGGTTACTGATTGTTTTTTTATGATCGGCACTTTTTGCCGATTCTTTTCTGCCTAGCCAACTTCGCTTGGATTCTCCCTCATACAAAATGTCGGCACAAGGAATTGGGTACAACGTACCTTCCGGGCGATCAGATGCCTCAACATAACACGGCTGCATTCCGGCCAGAAATGCCGGAAACATGAACAAATAGTACTCACGTGGCGTGAGTCCAATATCGGCTCCTAGTGCAGCGACCAATGCTGCATAGTTCATTTTCATGCGCCACCGTCCGCTGAGTAAAGTTTCTTCGATAGCGAAGGCGAGGCGCAAATGCGGTCCCTGATCTAGCCCCAGGCTTTGAGCCAGAGCCAGCAAGTGACGGTTACGCTCGTCGCCGTTGACAAGTGGGCGGCCATAACCAGCGATGCTGCGATGACACTCCAATTCTTTCCGGATACATTCGGTAAGGTCGCCCCCCTCTTCCAACTCCCGCCGGGTGCGGATGAGAAAGTCTATGGCTCGCATGTCGATACCGCGTCCATATATGGATGCTTCCGATACTGCCAGTGCCGCTGCGACCCCCAGGTTGCCGGTGCTGCGAGAGCTGCCTGCCAATGCCGCAACACGGTTGTTCCACAGGCGAACATCCGGATAACTGGTATAGGTCCAGATGGAATGCATCAACCGCAATTGTTCCTTGGTAAAGCGACGGTTGGTGATGCCGAAGACGTAAAGTTCGACCCAGTCCATGTCCTTCAAATCGGCATGCAGGTCGTGTCCGCGAAAGATCACATGGCTGCCGGGATAGAAAGTCCCCATGCGGCTCTTCAGCACGCCGACGTTTTCCTGCAACAAATCGGGGCCGTTGGTGCGTGCGCTCATGCCGTCTCCTTGATGGATTCGTTTTCCAGTTCTACAGTGCCGAATGGGAATTTTTTATACCCGAGGGGACGCTGTTCCAGCGCATGGGCCGCCGCACCGGGCAGGCGCAACAGCAGATGCAGCATTTCGCCTTGTTCGGGACTGAAACCCAGATCGGCAAAAGCGGCCGCAGCGACGCCGGACAGGGCGAGAGGGCAGCCCGCTGCGGCTTCCATCGCCGACGAATTCTGCTGTAGCCATGGCAGGTATGCTCCCGAACTGCAGCTGGCGAGACAGGAGAGCGTCTGCTTCACTGAAGTGGCAGTGCTGACACCATGAGGATCGAAGCCCGGAGGATGTTCCTGTGCCGGCCAGATGCTGCCGGGAATCGCAGTTTGTTCAGCCAGCCGCTGACGCCAGGCATCGAGATCAGTGCCGCATTCCGCCCAGCCTTCCATCGCCAGGAATACCTCATGGCCTCCGGCCAGTTGACCGGCGCCTACTGCCAGCGCGGCCATCAGCGATGAGGCCGCGGTCGAACCGCATACGCCGCCGCACATGGCAGCATGCACCGAAGCATCTCGCGGGCCGGGATTGGCCAATGCCACGGCCAACGCCTCAAGCAGATCCGCCTGCGATGCCGTTGGCGCTTCGTTACGGAACAACAGGTAAAGCATCTCGACCCAGCGCGCATGCCCCAGCATCTCGCCGTAAACATCATAACCCCGGCAGTAAGCGGCTCGGGTGGCGAAGGGATTGTCATGTTCCGGCTCTTCGCGCCAGATGCGGCTGCGAATTGTGTGTGGTTTTTCCGAGTTACTCATGCCGTCCTCTAAAGTGCATTGGCCAAAACACGCATCCGTACATTCATCGGCGGGACCTCTTCGGGGTCGACGAGAACGTCCAGCAAGGTCGGACCTTTGCGTGCACATAAGGCGGCGATATCCAACCCTGACAGTTCTTCCGGAGAGCGGATGGTGTGCGCGTCGGCGCCCATCGCACGTGCCAGCGCGGCGAAATCCGTGGGCGGCAGTTCGCAACCGATCTGCTCTGCTCCCGCCATCCGCTGGCCATGCTTGACCATGCCCAACGCCCGGTCATTGAGCACGACGAAGATGACACTCAGTTTTTCGGCGACAGCGACGGAGATCTCCTGGCCGTTCATCAGCATGCTGCCATCGCCGGTGATGCAAACCACCGGCGCATCGGGATTGGCCGCCGCCGTTCCGACCGCGCCGCCGATGGCCCATCCCATCGAGGCGAAGTTCATGGTGACGCGCAGCCAGCCGCCATTTGTCTTGCGCTGCCCCTGCGTTATCTTGCGCCCGCCTCCTGCCAGCCGCCGTTCTCCCAGCCGCCGGTCTACGGCGGGATGCAGATAGTGGACGGACCAGGAGATGCTGTTGCCGGTGTCGGCGAGGAAGCGGGTGGTCGGCGGGAAAAGCTGGCCCAACTCGCGCATCAGCCGTTGCGGCGTGATCGGGACCGCATCGCTTTCATATTTGTCCGGCGCCGACAGCATATGGTGCGGTTCCCATACAGTGCCATCCGGATCGAGCGAGACGCGCCGCCGGTGATAGTCTGAATTGCTGTTCCTGTGTTGTTCATGCAGCTGTTCGAACAGCCGGTTGAAGACCGACAGGATACGTCCGCGGACATGGAGACGCGCCATCGGCGTGCGCGACAAATGTTCTTCCGATTCGTCGATATGCACCAGCCGCTCATTGAGCAGGCTTTCGCACCAGCCGCCGCTGTTCCATTCGCCCATGCTGGTACCGATCGCCAGGATCAGATCCACAGACGGGTCGCGCAACGCGGCGTCGGCCGAAGAATGCCCGCCAAAACCGAACACGCCGCGAAACAGCGGATGCCGCGGGCTTACCAGTCCTTTGCCATCCGGTGTTGTAACAAAGGGGGTGTCTTTCAGTGCAGCGAACTGGAGTATCGAACCGATCGCCTCGCCGCACCCGCCACCGATCAACAGCACGACATTATTGGCTTTGGACAACATTTCGCGCAGCTTTTCAATCGCATCGTCGTCCACCAGAGATGAAGGGGCCAGCAGGCTATTCAGATCGTAAGAGGGGATTTGATGGGGGCTGGTACTGCGAAAAACGTCCACCGGTACGCTCAGGTGACACGGCCCTCTTGGCGTCCGGACGGCGCGCTGCAGCGCGGAAACCAGCTTGGTTTCCATTTGCTTCGGGTGCGACACCAGGGAGTTGTAGCGAGTGCAATGGCGGAACATGCCCAGCGTATTGATTCCAGTGCAGCTCGATTCCTGCAGCGGGTTCTTGCCGAAGGCTGGCAATGCAGGCTGCCCGGTGATCACCAGCATCGGGATATTGTTGTCGTAGGCGCAGGCGACGCCGGTGATGAGGTTGGTGGCGCCGGGACCTGAAGTAGAACAACAGACACCGATCTTGCCGCTCTCTCGGGCGTAGCCGTCGGCCATGAAGGCGGCTCCGGCTTCGTGCCGCGCCAGGATGTGACGTACCCCCCCCCTGCGCGCACTTCTGGCGAGGGCGTTATAAAGCGGTTCAATGGCGCCGCCAGGAACGCCAAATACATATTCGACGCCCATCTGCTCCAGATAGGCGACCAGCAGGTCGGCCACTTCCAGTGTTTGAGCCGGAATGATTCCGGGACTTCCCCCGGCTATTCCCGTATGGTTATGAACAAGTGAAATGCTAGCACCCATGGCGGGGCCCCTCCCGGTGATGTGAAACAACATCTCATTATTTTTGCCAATCAAGCTTGACGTGCCGGTCTGGAGCCAGCTTTCCTTGCAGGAAGGCATGCTACCGCAATTTTCTTTTTTTAACCATGAAAGCTATAGGGTATAGTGCAAACCCTGATATTATCTTGCGCAAGTGCAATGACTAACGATCATCCAGCGCTTTAGTGCGCCGATGTTTTGGCAGGGGCAATTTTCATCTCCCTGCTCAACTGAGCACCGGTCAGTGCAGACATGAAAAGGCAACACAAGGAAAAATTTAGCGGAAATATTGACGGCTTGCGTGACCGAGCTTACTAGAACGACCCTGAAAAATAATAAAGTGATCATGGGCATAATTTCTCTGTCCTCCACCACGTCCTTGCCTCGGCCGCGGGTTGACTTGGGGACGTGGTTGTTGGCAGTCTCGCTGTTGACGACTGTCGCTGCTCCGGCGTGGGCGATTCCCGGAGTCCCCGCCCCCTTGCCCCACAACGACATACTCCTGCAAGAAGACCGCCTCACGCTGACTCGCCCCGTAGCCCCGCTACTCCCGCCGCCGGCCTTGCTCGAGTCGGCACAGGAAGATTACGCTGAGGTGATTCGTGCCATTGAAGCCTTTCCGGACGTCGTAGTTTTTCCCATTCAGGTCGCGGGCCCCATCGTCGCCACGACAACGAGGAGCCTTGCCAACAAGATCGCGCAGGTCTCGGGAGCAAATGCCATCACAGTGATCTACCCGGACATCGGCGAGCCTTATCGGAGTGTATTCGCCCAGATCATTGACGGCATTGAAGCCAAGGCCAAGGGGCGTGTTGCCAATTTCGCGGTGGGACCGAACGTGGATGTCGGCGAGCTGAATAATTCCCTGCGCCGAAACGACACCAGAGTGGTGATCGCGCTGGGCCGTCAAGGAATGAAAGTCGCCTCCGCGCTGGATAGCAACATCGGTGTGGTGGTAGGCGGTGTATTGACGGCCCAGGAAAATGAAACTCGCAATCTTCAGGTAAACAGCTTGTCTCCGGATCCGGCACTGCTGTTTTCACGCCTGAAGGGCATGATGCCCAAGGTGCGGCGAGTGTTCACCGTGTACGATCCCCGCCAGAATGCCTGGATGATGCGCCTGGCAAAAGAGGCTGCTCGCGCCCAGGGGCTGGAACTCGAAGCCTACGAAGCACAGGATCTGCGTAGCGCGATGCATGCTTATCAGGAAATACTTGCCGTCGCCGACAGTAGCCAGGATGCCTTGTGGCTGCCTCAGGATTCCACCACGGTGGAAGACAGCTCAGTGATGCCGCTGGTGCTGCATGAGTCCTGGACACGCAACCTGGCGGTGTTCTCCAGCAGTTTCGGCCATGTCAGGCGCGGCATACTGTTCTCTCTTTACCCCAACAACGTTGAACTGGGCCGTCATCTGGCGGGTTCCGCTCTCGGCTTTCTGTCTTCCGGCGAAAAGGGGATGTCCGGCATGGTTCCGTTACGTGAAGTGCTGATGGCGATCAACCTGCGCACAGCCAAGCATCTTGGAATCAACACCAGCCGACTGCATGGCTCCGACATGGTGTTCCCCGAGCAATAAGGCACGCCGATCATGAACAAGATGTTTACCGCATTTTTCCAGAAGCTCACATTCCAGCGCCAGATCGGCATCACGGTAACGCTCGGCATCCTCTTCCTGGCACTGTTTTCATCGATAGTGGGTTCGTGGCAAGGCAACAAGCGTGTGCGCGACGACCTGATCGAGCAGGGACGGCGCATCACCGAAAATCTGGCACACCAAAGCTCCCTGGCGCTGATCTATTCTTCCGCCGACAATGCCGCCGAAGCGGTGAATGCCACCATGGCTTTCCCCGGCGTGGTCAGTGTGGAGATACGCGATGCCAACGGGCGCGTATTGTTGACGCGCGGCAAAACCAACCCTGCCGAATTTTTCGAGCAGGCTGACGAGGGGGGCGGGTTGCATGCCGCCGCCCTGCTCAACGCAGAAAGCTCCAGCGCGTGGAACTTTGCCGCGCCGGTCTATTCGCAACCCCCCGCGGAATCGCCATTTAGCGAGGCGCCCAATCCCGAGCTGCTCGGACGCGTTTCGATCGTCATGAGCAAAGCGGCGCTGACCCGGATGACCTCCGACATTTTCATCACCAACCTGGCCACATCGTTCTCTTTTGCGCTGCTGTTTCTGTTCCTCATCCGCTTCCTTACCCGCAACATGGTGCGACCGCTCAACCAGTTGTCGGCCAGCATGGGGCGCGCCCAAAGTGGCGAATCACAAGTGCGTGTCGCCGTGCCTGCCGGCCCGAAGGACATCGCCAAGATGGCGCATGCGTTCAACAGCATGATGTCGGTGCAGGAAGAGCGCGAAGCAGCGTTGCGTGTCGCCGCCATCGCCTTCGAGACCGAGGAAGGCATGATGGTGACCGATGAGAATGCGGTGATCATCCGCGTCAACCGGGCGTTCACCCGGCTGACTGGCTACAGCGCCGAGGAAGCGATCGGCAGGAACCCGACCATGCTCAGATCCGATCGCCATGATGCAGAGTTTTTCCAGCTCATGTGGGAAACCCTGCACCGCGACAATATCTGGCAAGGCGAGATCTGGAACCGGCGCAAGAACGGGGAGATCTATCCGGAATGGCTGAACATTACCGCCGTTGTGGGCAACGACGGAAAAGTCACGAATTATGTCGGGACATTCATTGACTTCACGGAACGCAAACAGGCCGAAAACGAGATCCACCATCTCGCTTTTTACGACCCGCTCAGCCAACTGCCCAACCGGCGCATGCTGCTTGATCGCCTGCGGCAGGCGGTAGCGACCGGCGCACGCAACCAGACCGGCGGCGCGCTGCTGTTCATCGACCTCGACAATTTCAAGACTCTGAACGACACCAAGGGGCACGGCATCGGCGACTTGCTGTTGATCGAGGTAGCCAAGCGCCTGCAGGCATGTGTTCGCGAGGGCGACACCGTGGCCCGTTTCGGCGGAGATGAATTCGTGCTGTTGCTGGAGGGCTTGAGCGAAGACAAGGCGCAGGCCGCCGTGCAAGCACAGGGAGTAGGTGAGAAAGTGCTTGAAGCGCTCAATCAGCCCTACCTTCTCGAAGGTAGCGAGTTCCATAGCTCATCGAGCATGGGCATCACCCTGTTCGTCGATTACCAGGAGAAGCTCGATGAATTGCTTAAACAGGCCGATACAGCCATGTACGAAGCAAAGAAATCGGGGCGCAATACCCTGCGCTTCTTCGATCCAGTGATGCAGGATGAACTGGAAGTTCGCGCCCAGCTTGAAGTCGGTTTGCGGGAAGCATTGCGCAAGCAGGAATTCCAGCTCTATTACCAGATGCAGGTCAACCACGCCGGAAGCGTTCTGGGGGCGGAAGTTCTGCTGCGCTGGATCCACCCTGAACAAGGCTTGATCTCACCGCTTAAATTCATCCCGCTGGCGGAAGAGACCGGACTCATTCTTCCGATCGGGCGATGGGTACTGGAAAGTGCCTGTCAGCAGATCAAGGCATGGGAGAAAGAGCAGCACGCCCATGAGTTACAGCTTGCCGTCAACGTCAGCGGACGGCAGTTCCGTCAAAAGGATTTCGTTGCCCAAGTGAGCGAAATCCTCGACCGGACCGCCATCGACCCGAATCGCCTCAAGCTTGAACTGACCGAGAGTATCGTGCTCGACGATGTCGCCGACACCATCGCCAAGATGCATGCGCTCAGACAACTTGGCGTAAGTTTCTCCATGGATGATTTCGGGACCGGCTATTCATCGTTGTCCTACCTGACCCAATTGCCGCTCAACCAGCTCAAAATCGACCAATCGTTCGTACGCCACATCGGCACCAAGGAGTCGGATGCAACCATCATTCAGACCATCATCGGCATGGCCAACAATCTGGGCATAGAAGTGATTGCCGAAGGCGTGGAAACGCAGGAGCAACGCGATTTCCTCGAGGCGAATGGCTGTACCCTATACCAAGGGTATCTTTTCAGCAGGCCCGTTCCGCGTGAAGAGTTCGATGCTTTGTTGACGGTGCGGTAGATATGCAACGGCTTCAATTCATTTGCTATTGCGCCCGATACGGCGCATAGTGCGCGCCAGCGATTCTCAAGCACTCTCGTTGCTGCCCGGTTCAGTACCCGCACCCTGCGGTATTCCTCCCCTCATCTCCTTGCCGTCTTGACCATCGCCCCTACCGGGGGGCTGCTCCCCTTTGTTTGTTTTTCAGGAGATTCAAGACATGGCAACAGGTACCGTGAAGTGGTTCAACGATTCCAAGGGGTTCGGTTTCATCACCCCGGAAGATGGCAGCGCTGATCTTTTCGCGCATTTTTCCGCGATCCAGGGTTCGGGATTCAAGACGCTGGCGGAAGGCCAGCGCGTGAGTTTCGACATCACCGCAGGTCCAAAAGGCCAGCAGGCATCGAACATCCGCGGAGCCGAATAAATGGCGAAGGAAGAACTGCTTGAAATGAACGGCGTGGTAGACGAAGTCCTGCCGGATTCGCGTTACCGCGTCACACTGGAAAACGGCCATGGTCTCATCGCCTATAGCGCCGGCAGGATGAAGAAGAACCACATCCGCATCATCGCCGGCGACAAGGTTTCGCTGGAGATATCTCCGTATGACCTGAGCAAGGGACGCATCACTTTCCGGCATATCGAAGGACGCGGCGCCGCGGTTCCTCAGCAGCGGCGAAGATATTGACCGTTCGATACCTGATACGCTGAGGTTTTGCGTTTTTACCCCTGTGCGCCGCCGAGTAGCGCAGGCGGCGAGGACTGTTTGAGCACGTGGCCGCGAAGCGGATCGTGCGAGTTCCGCAGCCGCCTGACCAGTCGAGCAACGCAGGGAACCGTGAAGCGGCGGCAAACCGGGGGCGCCTTCTTTTGGTTACTTTTCTTGGCAAGACAAGAAAAGTAACCAGCTGTCGGGCTACCCCCGACGGTTTTGGTTTGTAGTCCTATGGGAGTCGCCCATCCCTCGATACACCGAGGAACGATCTCAGGAACTCCCCACGATCACCAATGCTTCGCCACCGGATTGCAGCACTCGACCTGGAACAGCTTGCGGTCTTCGAGGCGGATGGCGGTCATCGGGCCGCCCCACAGGCAGCCGGTGTCGAGCGCGATGGCGTTGTCCTTTAGCAACAGGCCCAGCGCCGACCAATGGCCGAAGATCACCGTGGCGTCACGGCTGGCGCGGCCCGGCACTTCGTACCAGGCGCGGTAGCCTTCGGGGATGTTCGGGTACTCGCCCTTGAACTTGAATTCCATCTCGCCTTCATTGGTGCAGATGCGCATGCGCGTCAGCGCATTGGTGATCACGCGCAGGCGCTTGTAGCCGGTGAGGTCGTCGGACCAGTTGGGCGGGTTGTTGCCGTACATGCGCGCGAGAAAGGTCGCGTAGTCGTCGCTTTGCAGGGCCGCTTCCACTTCGCGGGCCAAGGCTAGCGCCTGTGCTACGCTCCATTGCGGCAGCAGGCCGGCATGCACCAGCACGTAGCCGCCCTCGGCGTGCATCAGGCGCTGGTGGCGCAGCCAGTGCAGTAGTTCGTCGCGGTCCGGTGCGTCGAGTATCTCGTCCAGCGTGTCGGTACGGTGCAGTTCCGCGGTGCCCTCGGCGACGGCGAGCAAGTGCAGGTCGTGGTTGCCCAGCACGGTGATGGCGCTGTCGCCCAGCGATTTGATCAGGCGCAGCACCTCAAGCGAACCGGGACCACGGTTCACCAGGTCGCCCACCAGCCAGAGCTTGTCCTTCGCCGGCTCGAAGCGTATCTGCTCCAGCAACTGCACCAGTTCGGTGTGACACCCCTGCACATCGCCTACCGCGTATATCGCCATCGCGTTTCCCAATGATGTTTGCCTGTAAAATAGCGTACCAGATTTCCTTTGCACTCCGATGAAACTTACGTTGCGTGTCCGCCTGCGGACTGAACCCAGCCGCTAGCGCACCATGCTGTTCAACTCCTACGCATTCATCTTCGCCTACCTGCCGGTCGTGCTGTTCGGCTTCTTCTGGCTGGCAAGGATCAATCACACCTTCGCTGCCGGCTGGCTGGCGCTGGCGTCGCTGTTCTTCTATGGTTACTGGAACCCGGCCTATATCGGCCTGCTGCTGGGCTCCATCGTCTGCAACTACGCTTTCGGCCTGTGGATCGCCAAGGCGGGTGTGCGGCGCGAGGAGGTGCGCAAGAAACGCCTGTTGATCGTGGCCATCGCATCCAACCTGGCATTGCTGGCCTATTACAAGTACGCCAACTTCTTCGTCGGCAGCGTCAACGATGTGGCGGGGACATCGTGGGGCCTGGGCGAGATCATGTTGCCGCTGGGCATCTCGTTCTTCACCTTCACCCAGATCGCCTTCCTGGTCGACACCTACCGCGGCGAGGTTAAGGAATACAACTTCATCCATTACATCCTGTTCGTGACCTATTTCCCGCACCTGATCGCGGGACCGGTGCTGCACCACAAGGAGATGATGCCGCAGTTCGCCCGCCCCTCGACTTTCCTTTTCCATAGCGAAACATTCGCCCTCGGAATGACGATCTTTCTGCTCGGGCTTGCCAAGAAAGTGCTAATCGCCGATTCGCTGGCTGAATTCCCCGGGCCGATCTTCTCGGCCGCGGAGGCAGGCGGTCAACCGATGCTCTTTGAGGCATGGATCGGCGCATTGAGCTACACCCTACAACTGTACTTCGACTTCTCCGGATATTCCGACATGGCCATCGGCCTGTCGCTGATGTTCAACGTGCGCCTGCCGCTGAACTTCAATTCGCCCTACAAAGCCACTAGCATCATCGACTTCTGGCGGCGCTGGCACATGACGCTATCGCGCTTCCTGCGCGACTATCTCTACATTCCGCTGGGCGGTAACCGCAAGGGCAAATTCCGCCGCTACATGAACCTGTTTGCCACCATGCTGCTCGGCGGCCTGTGGCACGGTGCCGGCTGGACCTTCGTCATATGGGGCGGCCTGCATGGCGTCTATCTCGTCATCAATCACGCCTGGCGGGCTTTCAAGCACAGGCTGGGACTGGGTAATGGCGGCACACCTGGACGTCTGCTCTCCATCGCACTCACCTTTCTGGCGGTAGTTGTAGCCTGGGTGTTCTTCCGTGCCGAGAGTTTCACCTCAGCCATTTCAATGCTGTCCGGCATGCTGGGGCAGAACGGATTGTCGCTATCCGAGTCGGCTTGGCGCCATCTCAACGAGACCCATCCGCAATGGCTGGAGAACGTCGCCATGAACGGACTGACACCGCTCTCCAAGGTGAATCCGGACCGCGCATTGATCCTCATCATCCTGGGATTAATGATCGTTTGGTGGCTGCCCAATGTACAGCAGATGTTGCGGCATTACCGCCCGGCGCTGGAAGAGGCCGAGATCGCCGGGTCTCGCTTGCGCTGGCGTTTCAACGCCGGTTTTGCATGGGCTTCGGGACTGATTTTCGTTCTGTCGCTTTCTTTCATGTCGCGTGTACGTGACTTCCTGTACTTCCAGTTCTGACCATGCGCCGCTACCTCACTCACTTCCTGGTCTCAGTGCTATCGCTGGCCTGCATGATCGCCGGCTTCAACTGGTGGATCGATCCGTATGGTATCTACCGTAAGCATGAGAAGCTGCTGGAGCGGTCTGCACCGATGCTAATAATGAACGAGCGCGTATTCAAAACCGTCGCCTTGGCACGAGCCAAGTCTGACATGGTGGTACTGGGATCGTCACGTACGGATATCGGGATCGGCAGGGGCTATCCGGAATTTGAAGGCAAGCGTGTTCTCAGTCTGGCGACTTTCGGACAGCCGATACGCGAAACACGTCAACTAATGGAACTCGCCGTAACGCAGGGTAATCCGCAGACAGCGATCCTCGGTCTCGACTTTTTTGCCTTCAATGCATTGTTTGTACCGCCCTCGGATTATGTCGAGGAAAATTACAGCCCGTTACGCCCTTACAGTCTGATGTTGTCTGTCAGTACATTGTCGGATTCATGGCGTGCATTGCGGCGAAAAGGGCCTGCAGACGGAGACTGCTGCTATGCCGACGGGTTCCGCACTCCGCAGGACCTATCTCGTTATGCCGGAAGCTATCGGCAGCAGTTCGCCGCCAATGAACGCATGTATCTGCTGGAAAAATATCTGCCGTACCCGGAATGCGCTTTTTCCTTCACGAAAAAGAAAGGGGGGGACACGCTTGATGATTTTCGCGAGATCGTGAAGCTGGCGCACCAGCATCAAGTGGATCTGCGCTTATTCGTTTCACCATCGCACGCACGGCAATGGGAGACACTGGCTGCCGCGGGGCTGTGGGATGAATGGGAGGACTGGAAACGCAGACTGGTTCAAATCAATGAAGAAGTGGCGCTGCTGTTCAACAGGCCACCTCTGCCGATATGGGACTTCAGCGGCTATGATGAAGTCTCCGGTGAAGAGGTGCCAGTCTCATCAGACCCCCGAACCATGCGCTGGTACACCGATTCGTCACATTACACCCCGGAATTGGGGAGGAATGTCGTGCAGCGCATGTTCTCCGGCATGGCAGACAGTGTCCCGGCCGATTGGGGAGCCAGGCTAAATTCGGATAATCTTGATGTTCATCTGGAAAAGATACGAGCCTCGCGAAACCGCTATCGGTCGAGCCATGCACAAGACACCGGCGAGCTTGAAAAGGTGGCAAGGGACGTAAGTCGCCTGAAGCACTGTCCAGACAAACAAGGAGAAAATTCATAGTTTCGCCGTTATGACAGTCCGCCGCTTTTTTTGGCGGGCTCGTATCCACGTTCGGTCTAAATGATTGAGCGTCAGCCGCCCCAACCTGATACCGCAAGATATTCCGGGATTTCTGGCAAAATGGCGGATATTCCGATTTTGACGTGCCCTACGTCCAGAACCTGTAACTGAATCCATGCAACCTTTGAAAGCGATAAACGATCTCGGTCGGCACACTCTTTCCATGCAAACTGAACTGAGCGCCGCCATCGACCGCGTGCTGCGCAGCGGGTGGTTCGTGCTCGGCCCCGAGGTATCCGCCTTCGAAGCGGAGTTTGCATCCTATTGCGGCGCGAAGCACTGCGTGTCGCTGGCGAACGGGACGGACGCCCTGGAACTAGCGCTGCGTGCGCTAGACATCGGCGAAGGCAAGGCCGTTCTGACCGTGGCGAACGCAGGGATGTACAGCACCGTCGCCATCCTGGCAGCCGGCGCCAAGCCGGTTTATGCCGAGGTGCGCCCCGACACGCTGCTCGTGGACACGGCCGACGTCGCGCGCATACTGGAGCACGAAAAGATCGACGCCATCATCGTCACCCATCTCTACGGATTGCTCGGCGATATCCGGCAAGTGATTGAGTTGGCGCGTGCCCGCGGCATACCCGTCATCGAGGACTGCGCCCAGGCGCACGGCGCGGTGCGGGACGGCCGCAAGGCGGGTTCATTCGGGGACATTGCCTGCTTCAGTTTCTATCCGACGAAAAATCTGGGCGCATTAGGCGATGGCGGTGCCATCGTCACTTCGCGCGACGACCTGGCCGGCAAGGTCCGGCAATTGCGCCAGTATGGCTGGAGCGGCAAGTACCACGCCGAGCTTCCCGGCGGTCGCAACAGCCGCCTGGATGAGATGCAGGCAGCAGTGCTGCGTGTGATGCTGCCTCGGCTCGACCAGTGGAATGCGCGCCGCCGAGAGATCGCCGCGCGTTATTCCCGAGGAATCGAACATCCGAAGGTGACCGTTCCGGCAATTCACGGCGATGATTACGTAGCCCATCTGTACGTGATCCGGACTCCCGAGCGCGACCGGTTGAAGCAGCACCTTGCCGGTGCCGGCATCCCCTGCGATATCCACTACCCGGTTCCCGACTATGCGCAGGAAGCCTGCCGCCATCTGTTCGAAGGCGTGGACCGGCCCGTCACCGCGCAGGCATGCGGCGAGGTGCTGACGCTGCCGTGCTTCCCGGAAATGGCGGACGACGAAGTCGATTTCATCATCGCGCGCGTGAACTCATGGTGAACGCCCTTTCCGTAGTGATCCCCGTCTATCGCAACGAGGGATCGATACCAACGCTGATCGCCGCATTGTCGGACGTCGCGCACAAGGCCAGGCAGGATTTCGATTGCGCGGTCGAGGTGGTGTTCGTCGTGGACGGCAGCCCCGACAACAGCTACGCCGTCCTCGCGCAATCGCTGCCTGCGGCGCCGTTCGCCTCGCAGCTGCTGCTGCACTCGCGCAACTTCGGTTCCTTTGCGGCTATCCGCACCGGGCTTCAGGCCGCGACCGGCCAGTACTTCGGCGTTATCGCCGCCGATCTTCAGGAGCCGCCGGAACTGGTGCTGCAGTTCCTCGAACGCCTCATCCCCGGAGATTGCGATGTCGTGGTGGGATGCAGGGAGAACCGCGAGGACCCGCTGCTCACCCGCATCGCCTCCGACCTGTTCTGGAAGTTGTACAAGAAATTCATCATCCACGACATCCCGGAGAAGGGCGTGGACGTGTTCGGCTGCAACAGGACATTCCGCGACAAGCTGCTGTCGCTGGAGGAAGCGAACAGCTCGCTGGTCGGTCTGATCTTCTGGCTGGGATTCCGCCGTGCCGAGGTTTCCTACGACCGGCGCATCCGCCAGCACGGAAAGAGCGCATGGACACTGAAGAAGAAGATCAACTACCTGCTCGACAGCGTGTTCTCGTTCACTGACCTGCCGATCAAGTTGCTGAGCCTGTTCGGCCTGCTCGGCATCATCGCTTCGGCGATACTCGGCACCATTATCATCCTTGCGAAGATCCTCGGCGGGATTGCCGTACCAGGCTATGCCGCCACCGTGCTGACGGTGATCTTCTTCGGCGCCCTGAACTCGCTGGGCTTCGGCATCATCGGGGCCTATGCCTGGCGCGCCTACGAGAACACCAAGGGACGGCCGCTTTCGGTGGTCATGCTCGAGCAGAAATTCGACGGCACGGACAAGAAATAACTCGATCGGGAAGTAGTCATGGCAAATTATTTCGTGCATGAAAAAGCAATCTGCGAATCCTCCAGCATCGGTGACAACACCCGGGTTTGGGCTTTCGCGCACATCCTGCCCAAGGCCGTCGTCGGCGCGGACTGCAACATCTGCGACGGCGTGTTCATCGAGAATGACGTCGTCTTGGGCGATCGCGTCACGGTGAAATGCGGCGTGCAGCTGTGGGACGGACTGGCCGTCGAGGACGATGTGTTCATCGGCCCGAATGCCACCTTTACCAACGACCGCTTCCCGCGCAGCAAGATATATCCCGAACAGTTCGCGAAGACCGTCGTGCGCAAGGGCGCTTCCATCGGCGCCAATGCGACCATACTGCCCGGCCTGGAGATCGGCGCGGGTGCGATGATCGGAGCCGGCGCGGTGATCACCCGCTCGGTGCCGCCCCACGCCATCGCCGTCGGCAACCCGGCACGCATCATCGGCTACGTCGGCACACAGGATGTCCCGCCAGCCACGCCGGGCACGATAACCGGAGGGGTCATTCCCTCCGAGGTCGACGGCGTCACCCTGCACGAACTGCCGCGCATCGAGGACATGCGCGGCACTCTGAGCGTAGGCGAGTTCGAGCGCTCCATCCCGTTCATACCGAAACGCTATTTCCTGGTGTTCGACGTGCCCAGCCGCGAGGTCCGCGGCGAACATGCACACCGGCATTGCCAGCAGTTCCTCATCTGCGTCAGGGGCAGCTGTTCGGTGGTCGCGGACGACGGCAAGAACCGCCGCGAGTACCTGCTGGACCGGCCCGAACTCGGCATCTACCTGCCTCCCATGGTGTGGGGAACGCAATACAAGTATTCCAGCGATGCCGTGCTGCTGGTGTTCGCCTCCGACTACTACGACGCCGCCGACTACATCAGGGACTACGCCGAATTCAAGGCGCTGGTCGGCAAGCAGTCCTGATATGGAAGTCCCGCGCCGGATGCAAGGTATACACGGAGAATTTGCACGCTTCCTGATCGTCGGTGCGGCCAACACCCTGTCGACGTACCTGCTGTACCTGTTGCTGCTCGCCTTCTTTCCCTACTTGATCGCCTATTCGCTTTCTTACTGCACCGGCATCGTGATTTCCTATTTCCTGAATATCCGCTTCGTCTTCAAGCGACACGTCAGCCTTGCCACTTTCCTCGCATTCCCTGTCGTATACATCAGCCAGTATTGCCTGAGTGCGCTGATACTCTGGCTGCTGGTCGAACAAAGCGGCGTAGCGCCCGCGCTGGCAATGGTGGGGGTGATTGCCGCGACCGTTCCCATCACCTTCCTGATGAGCCGCTTCGTCCTCCGCAAAAGATAATCATCCATGCTGAACCGCAACCCTGAAAAACTGACCCTCTGGCTGGTGCTGCTCGGCGCCCTGAGCTTCGCGCCCACCCTATTCTTCTATCTGACGGGCGAGGAGGGAATTTACACCATCACCTCGATGGAGATGTGGCACAGCCAGAACTGGCTACAACAAATCATGTATGGCGCCGACAACGGGCGCCCGCCGCTGGTGAACTGGCTGATCATGCCGCTGGCCAATCTGATCGGTTGGCAGCATGTCGCCATTGCCACCCGCACCGTGTCGGTGGCCGCGACGCTGGGCATGGCCGGCTGGTTATACTGGCTGGGCCGGAGGCTGTTTGCCGATAAATCCTTCGCCCTGTTTGCCGCGCTGGCCGCCTTGTCGCTAGCCGACCTGCTGCTCTATCGCGGCTGGCTCAGCTACACCGACCCGGTCTTCGCCTTCTTCACCTTCGGCGCGATGGCCACGCTGTGGATCGCCGCCTTGGAGCGGCACAAGGGCTGGCTGCTGGTTTCCGTGCTGCTGGTCAGCTGCGCGATGTTGTCCAAGGCCTTCACCGCGTACATCTTCTACGGCACAGTGGGCCTGGTATTGCTGTGGCAACGGCCCGCGCGCAGCTTCCTGTTGTCGCCGACGGCGCTGTTCATTCTCGCACTGGCCTTGGCCGTGCCGTTCGCGTGGTTCACTTCGCTGCCACATGCGGGCGGACACAGTGCGGGCATGCTGAGCGAGATCGTGCAAAAAATTTCGATCCAGGACGGCGCCGGATACCTCGCAAGACTCGTCACCTATCCGCTTGAAACGGCCATCTGGCTATCGCCGACGGTGTTGCTCGCCGTTTACCTGTGGTGGCGCAAACGCCTGATGCTCCCGGAAACGCGGCCGGATGTCTTCCGTACAGGACTGTTTATTGCGGCCCTGTCCGTTGCGCCGTACTGGCTCTCGCCGCAGGGGGGGATCCGCTACCTGCTGCCGGTTTATCCCCTGGTTGCGCTGGTCGGCGCACGAATCATCTGGCGCGCAGGAGAGTCCGGCAGAACCCTGGCGTTACGCTGGTTCGCCAGCATCATCGCCTTCAAGTTCGTGTTCGCGCTGATCCTGTTCCCCTACTACCAGAGCCACTACCGCGGGGAGAACTATGCGCAGGCCGCACAAACCATCGTGGAGCGCACGCAGGGCTTCCCTCTGTATATCAACGATAGCCGCTCGATCGGCCTGTCAATCACCGGCTACATCGATGCGGGACGCCTCCCTCAAGCACCATTGGTGCATCCGCCCGCCGGATGGGATGATGGTTTTGTGCTTTCGCCAGTACCGGACGAGCGCGCCGGCAGAGTCGCCGAGACCTACAAACTGGCCGGGGACGAAATCTACCTGCTATGCCGCGGCTCTGCCTGCGGCGATGCGCCTGTCGACAAATAAATGGGCTCGCATTCCCTGGCGACCTCATCCCAGCCGCGCACGAACTGAGGCACCGCCCCCCCGCGGGCCAGTTGCCGTTCGACCGCACCGGCCCAGACATCGGGGGAGGCCGACAATGGCAAGACCTCGCCGGCCTCGGGACCAACCTGCGCCGCTGCCCCGCACACATCAGACACCACCACCGGAACTCGTGCGGACATCGCTTCGGAGATCACCATGCCGTACGGCTCGGCTAGCGCCGAGTGCAGCAATACATCGAACTCAACATAGGGTGCCTGTTCACGCCAGCCCAGTAACCGGTAGCCGCCGGACCAACCAGCGAACAGGTGCTGCACCTCTTCGGGACGCGGCCCGACCACCCACAACTCAAGGTTCGGCCGCGCGCAGCGCAATTGCGAAACAATCTCGACCGCATGCGGCAGCCCCTTACGCTTCCATTCGCGCCCGACGAATCCGATCACGCCCCCGCCCGGCTCGACCTGATGCGGCTCCCGCACCGGACCGGGCAACACGCCGGGCACGACTGGCGCAGTCAGCTTGCCGGCATACTCGGGATAATAGTGCGCCAACTGGCGACGTATGAACTCCGAGTTCGGAATGATGGCCTGCGCCGTCGCCAGTTCGCGGCGCTCCAGATAGAGTTGCATCGCTACGCGCAGCGACAGCTTTTTCCACCACGGCCGTTCGCGCACACTGGCAAAGGGGGGGCCATGGAAGGTGGTGACCTGGTGCATGCCAAGCCGCTCATGACTGTGGATAAGCCAACCAGGATGGGGATTGTTCCGAAGCCAGCGCGCCACACTGCGGCCAAACCGCAGATACGACAGCCAGCGCGGACGCTGGGCTATCTCACCCAGCTCGACTACCTTGATGCCAGGCGGTTTCTCGACATGGCAACGCTCGCACACCACTTCGACCCGATGGCCGAGCGCGGCCAGTTCGCGGGTCAGCTCCCAAACATAACGCTCCATACCGCCGACTGGACCGTAGCGGCGCACGACATGCAACAACTTCATTTTTCCGTCTGCCATGAAAGAGGGCTGGAGCCGGTATAATCCGGGCTCGAATTCAAAGACCCGCATGGTATGCAAAAGCTCACCGAAAGGCCATCCCCGGCAGGCCGCTTTTCCAGCCTGCACTGATTGAGGCCATCACCAGTTCATGTCACAGCTTCCGCGCATTTCCTATCTGAAGCCGGATTACCGCCCCGACATCGATGGCTTGCGCGCCATTGCGGTATTGTCGGTAATCGGGTTTCACGCGTTTCCCGTACTGGTACCCGGCGGCTTCATCGGGGTGGATATCTTCTTCGTGATCTCCGGCTTCCTGATTTCCAAACATATCTGGGAAGAGCTCGAGTCGCGGACGTTCAGCATCAAGACGTTCTATGCCCGCCGCGTCAGACGCATTTTCCCGGCGCTGGCAGTAGTACTGTTTGCCTGCCTGGGCATGGGCTGGCTAATCTTGTCTCCCGGCGAATACGAACAGCTCGGCAAACATGTCGAAGGCGGCGCCGGCTTCGTTTCCAACATCCTTTACTGGAAAGAAGCGGGCTATTTCGATAACGCCGCCGATACCAAGCCACTTTTGCACCTCTGGTCGCTCGGCATCGAGGAACAGTTCTATATCGCATGGCCATTGATTCTGGCTTTCCTGTGGCGCCAACCTCACCACGCAGGCTGGATGCTCCCATCCCTGCTGGGCGCATCGTTCTTCTACAGCATGATGGTGGTGCGGAACGACACGGTGGCGGATTTCTATTCGCCGCTGACCCGCTTCTGGGAACTGGCACTGGGTGCAGTCCTGGCACACGAAGCCATACGCAAATTCACACTGAACGGTTTGCAACGCGAACTGCTGGCGTGGTTCGGTTTGGCGTTGATAGTGTCGGGTATCGTCGTACTCAACAACCGTGCCCCCTTCCCCGGCGCGTGGGCACTGCTCCCTACAGTGGGCGCAGCCTGCCTGATCCAGGCCGGAGAAACAACCCGATTGAACAGGCAACTCCTGTCGCATCCCTGGCTGGTATGGGTCGGATTGATCAGCTACCCGCTGTATCTGTGGCACTGGCCGCTGCTTTCCTTTGCACGGATCATGGAATCCGCCACGCCTGAACCGGCCATCCGGCTGGTGTTAGTCGCAGCAAGTTTCGTCCTGGCCTGGCTGACCTGGAAACTGGTTGAGCGGCCGATCCGTTCCAGGCCGCGATCCCGCAGCATCGTACTTGCGCTCAGCATAGCGATGATTGCGCTTCTTCTCACTGGGGAGGCCGTCAGGAAACTTGACGGCATCAAGACTCGCAAACTCGACATGCTCAACGGTGATCCTGCCACGTTGGTCCTTGGCGCCGACCGGGACAGGTTGCAGCACGAGTGCGGATTGAGCGAATCGAAAAAATCCCTGTTCCAGTATTGTTTGCGCGGCGCGCAGGAACCCCGTTACGCACTGCTCGGTGACAGCAAGGCCGAGGCGCTGTTCTATGGACTAGTGCGGGAATCGCCGGCAAACATGCAATGGCTGATGATTGGATCGGTCTCCCCGCCCGGCCCTAATCCGAATCTGGAAAACAAGCAGGAACTCAAGAATCACCTTGCGCTGCAAGCGGTCATCGACAACCCGGCTATCCGGGTCGTAGGTATTGCCGTCGCGCTCAGAGGGATATTTTCGCTGGACAAGGATACCGGGTTTATCTCCAGTAACATTCAGCCCCCGCCGCCACTCGATAGCTACAGCCACTTGGTCGCCGCGCTGGAGCATGCAGGCAAACGCGTGGTGTTCATCATCGATAACCCGACCTTCCCGGATCCGCGCAGTTGCATCAGCGGCGGAGCCACATCCAGTCCGGCATTAAACCAGTTTCTGCGCCGCAAGGAGAATCCTCATTGCACAGTAAGTTACGCCGCGCATATGGAAGGAACAAGAATCTACAGGGAATTCGTCAAGGCCTTGCAGCAACGTCATCCGGGCCTGGTGATTTACGACCCCGCGCCATTGTTGTGCGACGTGCCGAATAATGTGTGCGCGGTGACGCGCGAAGGGAAGTTTCTATACAGCTATGGCGATCATATCTCCGACTACGCCAACTCGATGATAGCCCGGGATATGGTGCCGATGATCCGTCAGTTGGATACACCCTAAGTTTGTATCCCTATCAATGCCTTTGCTTCAGCCACAGTTTGATATAGCGGTAGTAACTGTTTTCGGCGTTCATGATCGCGACCATGAATCCCTCACGCCCGTCGAGGAACCCGGCCCGCAAGAAATATGTGCGGATGAATGCCCATAACCCGTGAAATAGCGCGGAAGCGAGGCCGCCACGCTTGCCGCGACGCTGCAGCATTTCCGAGCCGGCGCTTGAATATCCGTTCAGCTTGGCCAGCACATCGTCAAAATCGCGGTAACTGAAATGCAGCAGGTCATGCTTCAGATCCTCAACACGCCCATGAACCTGCACCGCTTCGTGGACCAGCGCATCGCTGAATCGTCCCTTATCGCGCCGGAACAGCCTCAGCACATAGTCCGGTCTCCAGCCGGAATGATGCATGAAACGTCCGCAAAAACTGGACAGGCGGGGAATCCGGTAACCCTCGGCGCGCGGGCTTGCAAGCACCGCAGTGATTTCCGCCCGCAACTCCGGCGTCACCCGCTCGTCGGCATCCAGTGACAGCACCCACTCGCCGGTCGCGTAATCCAGCGCACGATTCTTTTGCGGACCGAAACCGGGCCAGTCGTGTTCATAGACGTGCTGCGTAAAGTCACGCGCGATCGCCGTTGTCCCGTCCGTGCTGCCGGAATCAACCACGATGATCTCATCCGCCCATGCCACCGAGTCCAGACAGGCACGTATGTTCGCTGCCTCGTTCTTAGTGATTAGGATGACCGAAAGCCTAGCCAATTTTTTTCTCCCGATTCATTCCGGCGAACAACACAGCCGTCATGAAAGCGAAGAACAGGCCATCCGCATGATCCAGCAACGCGGAATTGAACAGACAATTCACCATATAGGCCAGCACCAGTCCACGTGCGGCATCCCGTTCAAATGGTGTGTCCAGTCCCGGTGCATTTCGCCACTGCGCATAAAACAGGTGCAGCAGCAACAGCAGTCCGAACACACCAGTCTGCGCCGCAATCATCAGGTATTCGTTGTGAGGATTCCGAATTTTCATTACATCTTTCCCCTGTGTCTGCTGCGCATAGGCTTCAGGGAAACCACCTGTCCCGACGCCGAACAACGGGTGCTGTTGCACTATGTGCAACGTGTTGTAATAAAAATCCAATCTCAATCCGGTAGAACTGTCCCCGCCCCGGTTCGGTTGCCAGACCTGGTATTCCGCGCTCACCTGACTCACCCGCTCGGACAAGCGCGGCGATGTGTAATAGGCTGCCAGCGCAAATCCGACCAGGGCAAGCAACAGCCCGAGACCCTGTTTCCAGCCGCAAACCTTTCCGCGAGAACGAAAGTAACCACACAATGCTGACCAGGCAGACCATGCGAGCAATATCGAGAGGATCATGTAGCCGGTTCGCCCCTGCACCATGAACAGCACATTGACCATCGCCAGCAAGGCGAACACCCCCCATGCCAGCTGTGCACGTCGGGAGAAGGCCTTACGCATATTGAGCAGCGCAAGGAAGGCCGCGAACGCCATCATGTTGTTTTGCGTAATGTGGCTATGAAAGATAACCGGATTGGCTGTCCCGGCATCCGCGCACATCCAGTGCTGCGGCGCAAGTATGCCCAAGCCCACCAGATAAGACAGCAACAAGGTCAGCCCCATCGAGGCCAGGAAGGAATATTGCGCCCATTGCCTCTCCCTTGGTCCGGTAAGCAGTAGCATGAACAACGGAATGAAAGCCAAGTCCAGGTATTTGCCAAGAATGCCTGCCGCCTCTGACAGCGAAGCTGTGCCATAAAACATGGCAACAAACAGCCAACCGAACAGCAACAAGGCCGCACGGGCGACGGGATGATGTGCGCCCAACTGCCAGACAGCCCGCGCATTGAAAATCGCCCCCAGAAGCACGACGGCCAGCAGCAGATTATCCAGCGCAACTGAAATTGGCACCGTGAATCCGATCAATATGGTACTCATCCGCAACGGCGGTCGAGTCCAGCGCTGGAGTTCAGCGCCTGACAATTTCATGCGCCATTACCCCCTTCGTTCGGATGATATTCCGGCACCCACTTCTTCAACGCGGTACGCACTTCTTTATCCGGCATGGTGACAGAGTCCGTCCATTCCAGCAGCGCTCCCAACCAGATATCATCGACCCGTTGCGCACGGGCGACGCGCAACTTGGGATGCGGCGTGGGCAGGGTGTGTTCGTTGTCTGCAAGCAACTCCTCATACAGCTTCTCGCCAAGCCGCAGGCCGGTAAACTCGATCTTGATTTCCTCTTCGTTAAAGCCGGACAGTCGGATCAGGTCCTTGGCCAAATCGACGATTTTCACTGGCTCACCCATATCAAGCACGAAGATCTCACCGCCTTCCCCCATCAAACCCGCCTGAAGCACCAACTGGGCCGCTTCCGGGATAGACATGAAGTAGCGGGTGATCTCGGGGTGGGTGACGGTAACCGGCCCCCCCTCGGCGATCTGTTCGCGGAATCTGGGAATCACGCTGCCAGTACTGCCCAGCACATTGCCGAAGCGCACCATAACAAAGCGTGTTCCATCTTCCCGCTGCAGACCTTGGCACACCATTTCGGCCAGCCGCTTGGAGGCTCCCATCACGTTGGTCGGATTCACTGCCTTGTCCGTGGAAATCAACACGAACTTGCCGACGCCGTGGCGCTGTGAAGCCCGTGCCACAGTCCAAGTGCCCCGCACGTTGTTACGGATCGCCTGCCAGGCGTTGTGCTGTTCCATCATCGGCACATGCTTGTACGCCGCGGCATGGAATACCGCCGCAGGGCAATACATACCCATCACTTCGTCCACACGCGCCGCGTCGCGCACATCGCCGACCAGGCAGACGAAGTCCAGATCGGGGAAGCTTCGACTCAGTTCCTGCTCGATGGTGTACAGCGCGAATTCGCACAACTCAAACAGCACCAGCTGTGCCGGCGCGAAGCGGGCAATCTGACGGCACAGCTCAGAACCGATGGAACCGCCGGCGCCGGTAACCAACACGACCCTGCCGGTCAGCAAGCCATGCAACCCAGCATCGTCCAGTTGAACCGGGTCGCGTCCCAGCAAGTCGTCAAGTTCGATCGGTCGCAGCTTCGTGACCGCTACCCTCCCGCTCATAAGATCGTCAAAAGACGGCACCGTCAGGACATTCACCTTTGCAGCATTGCATAACTGGATGGCCCGCTTGCGCTGTTGATGCGAACTAGACGGCATCGCGATGATGACTTGTGACACTCCCATCCGCTCGGTCCAGTAGGGCATGTCATCCAGCGGTCCCAGCACGCGAACGCCATTGAGCGTAAGGCCATGCTGCTCACGGTTGTCGTCGAGATATCCCACCAGCCGCCAGTCATTACTCTTGTTCAATTCCTTGGCAAGGCTGACTGCGGCGTCACCTGCCCCCAGGATCAGCACCGGCTCGCCGCGCAACTTGATGTCGCCGTATAGCCCCTGCTCCTTCCACATACGGTATATAAAACGGCTCCCCCCCATCATCAGGATCAGCAACAGTGGATTGATCACCAGCACCGCACGGGGTATCACCAAGCCGAGGCGCAACATCCAGAACAGCAACGGGATGGCCGCGGCAGACATAAATATTGCCAGTATGATGTGACGCAAATCAGCGGTGCTGGCATAGCGCCAGATACCTCGATACAAACCAAACCGCCAGAAAATCAGCATTTGCAGTGGTGCCACCCAGATCATGGTACGGAGTAATTCAGCTTCAAAATCATCCGGCAAATCGAAGTTGAATCGCAACAAATAGGCCAGCGTCCATGCCGCCATCACTGCCACGAAATCGTGGAGGACGGCCAAGGCCACACGCAAATTGTGTATTCTTTTTTTGGTTAAGTTCATCACAATCAAATCGTCAATTTTTAGTTATTGATGGCGTATGCAGTGGCCCGCAGCACAGGACTCGCCGCGCCTTTTCCCCGGTACGCGCTCGTCCTCCTTCGCCAAAATCTATCGCTTACCCGCCTGCCCGGGTCAGCCAACGCGCATCCAGCCAGCGCATCAGAATAATATAGATTGCCAGCCACAGCGGTGCGATGACTAGCACCATGTCGTCCCTCCGCAATGCCCACAGTGCGCTAACGCCGGCGCTCGCCATCAAAACATATTCTGCCAACGCCACTTTGCGATGCCCCCAACCCAGCTGTATCGCGCGCTGATAGTAATGTTCACGGTGAGCCTCGGTTACCTTCGCCCCTCGCAGGCTTCGCTTCACCAGCGTTGCGCTGGCATCCACAATAAAGGGCGAAAACACCAGCAACGGAAACCACGCCGCCCAATGGCCTTGCTGCCACCCCCACAGCCCCATCGCTGAAGCAAGAAAACCAAGCGGGATGGAACCGGCATCGCCCATGAATACTTTCGCAGGGGGGAAATTATGGTATAGAAAGCCCAGCGCCGCCGCTGCGATGCAGAAGTTCTGCATCGCAAGCGTATCGTCATGAGCGATCAGCGCCGCAACGCCATAGCACGCAAAGCCGAACAGCGCCATGCCTCCCGCCAGTCCATCCGAACCATCCATGAAGTTATAGAGGTTGGTCATCCATACCACGAACAGCAACGCCACCACCCCTACCCATATTCCATATTGCGTAAGCAAACCGGAACCGGCGATCCAAAGGACAGCGGCTACGAAATGGGCCATCAAGCGCTGACGCACGGGAAGGCCTCGCATGTCATCGTGCAGTGAAACGCCGCACAGGATCAACATCGGCAACACCGCCCACCATACCCATACACCCGGGACAAATATCCAGCCCGACAGCGTACCTGCCATCAGTCCTACTCCACCTATTCGGGGGATGGGTGCGGAATGCAGGGAACGCTCGTTAGGAATATCTTGAATGGATTTCCCCGCCTTGCTGGAAAGCAAGAAAGAGATCAACAGGATGGAAACCAGGGCGGAAATCAGTGGTGCGTAATGGATCATTGGTTAGACCGGCAGCGGCATCAACACTTCGAATCAACATTGCTTTTGCTCAGCGCATTGTGTACAAACGCAATGGCGAGCCCCCCGAACAACCCAAGCAATAGCGCCATGCCGACAATGGCAGACCTCTTGGGGCTCACCGGTCTTTCAGAAACCCAAACGCCCCCGATTACCTTTGTTGCATATGTGGCATATGGACGCAATTGTTCGGTCAACTCATGCTTTCGCTGTTCCAGGTCCCGCAGCTGTTTTGACTCATCCTCAAGAACAGTTGCCGCAATCGTGGCCGTATATGAATTCCAATTGCGGTCCCCATGCAATTGTTTCTTCATGAAATCCCTCTCCAGCACGATTTTCTGGATTTCTTCATCAACATGCTGAAGTTGCGCTTTGATACTTGCTACGCTCCCTGTTAGCTTGTCGTTTTCAATTTCCTGCAAGTAACTTACGCTGTTGGCCGCCAAAGCACGCGCCGTTTCGGGGGAGTATCCCCACACCTTGAGCTCGACCAGATCCTCATTGTCAATTTTCTTGACCTTCAGTGAGTCTTCATAGAGATTCTTTGCATCCCGCAAATCAGCCGATGCCAATTTTGTCCGGCTCATCACATCCGCCGCAAATGTAGGATGTTGCATCCTTGCCATAACGCTCCCAGCGGACTCTATTGTTTTTTCGCCCCCGATCTGCCCAATCCGGAAAATGGCGGAAGCCTCCCATTTGGGCGCCATCACAAACGAAACCAGAACATATGCTGCAATTCCGCAAACGACCGGAGCGATCAGAATGGTTTGTTTATACCGCTTAATCGTCTGCCATATATCGTTGAGGCTAATTTCAAATTCTTCCGCTGCTTGTGTCATTGCATTCTTCCTTGGCTTTATCAAACGCTATTTGTCTAAAGTTGCGGCTATGGTTTTATGCAACCCTTGCTGCAAAGTATAAGGCGGTTTCCAATTCAACTCGCGGCAGATTTTACCACTGTCCACTTGCAGCGACCCCAGAAGCCGCTCGATTTGCGCGGACTTGCCGACTAGCATTCCTGCCAATCTCAGCCACGTTGGCGGACAATGGAACACCCGTGATTTAACGCCCATTAGACTTCCCAATAGTCTCAGCAAATCAGGAGTAGAGATGCTTTCCCCGTCGCTCACGAGATAGGTTTGCCCTTTAGCTTCAGGTTGCACGGCGCAAGCGACCAGCGCGTCAGCCAGATTGCCGACATAGATCAAATCACGCCGATTACGCACAGAAGCAAACGGCAAAGGGAGTCCGCGCGCGACTACCCGCATCATCTGTGCAAAATTGCCTTTCACCGCCTCGCCGTATACAAGCGGGGGGCGCACGATCACAACCTCTAGCCCCGTTTCCTCAGCGACGCGATGCAACGCCTGCTCTGCCTCCCATTTGGATACTCCGTATGGATCCTGGGGAGCGGGCACATCCCTCTCGGTAAAGCGCTCCTCGCCATGCGTTACCTCACCATTCACCTTGATGCTGCTGACATACACAAAACGTCTTACTCCCAGCGCAACGGCGGTCCGTGCCAATTGCTCGGTTCCCGTCGTATTCACTTTACGGAACTCTTCCAGCGGATCGGCCGCTTCATCATGCATTACATGCACCCGTGCCGCCAAATGGATGACCACGTCAATACCGCGTACTGCTTCGCGCCAGTCCGTATGCCCATCGACAGTTCCCACATGGACAATCTCAATTCCGGGGTAATGGGATTGAGACCGCACGGCCACTCGCACGAAATACCCGCCCGCCCTCAACTCTTCACACACGACTCGACCGACGAATCCATTGGCACCAGTTACCAGCACTTTCGGTCTATTTTCGCTCATTACCCAACTCCATGATATCGGCGGCCATTTCCCTCGCGATGTTCATTCGGGCGAACTTGGCAACAAATCTGTCCCGAGGTTCATTCTGCAACCGGAGTTGGCTGAACACACGCACGGCTTCTGCTGCATCGCATGGCTGGAACACCGCCGAATTATCCAGCTCGGCACGCACAAATTCGGCAGCATAACCGGAGACACCCGCCCAAATCGGCTTGCCCATTGCTCCATACTCAAAGAGCTTCGAGGGCAATACTTTTTTGAACGCATCGTAATCATTCAAATGCAGGAACAGCACGTCCGCAACCTGGTAGGCCTCGATCAATTGCGTCCGACTCATTGGCGGCAGTAGCTCAACGTTGTCCACGCCGGCTGTGGCCAGTGCCGTCCTTAACGCATCCTTCTTTCCCCCGTCCCCGATGATTTTGAAATGCACTAGTCCGTGCATTCTTTTTGCCAAATCGGGAACGATCGCGTGCAATCCCTGCCCTTCCCCCAGGTTTCCCGCATAGAGCACTTCTACCGCGCCTCCCTGGCGTTCCTGCAGCATTCGAGGGGCCGCCGACAAAAACTCATCATCGATCCCGTTGGTAAAAAAGGAGAAGTGTTGATCGGGATAGCGCTCCCGAAAATACCCGGCAAAGCCCTGCGATACCAGATTCACCCTGCTTGCGCGGTTTACCGTCCAGCGCTCCAATAGTGCAAAAACAGGTTTGGCCAGGATGGCAAAATGCCTCGGCAACACGTCCTTGATCGTATCGACAAAAATGTCGCGGATATCAAGATACAGCGGCGCCCTTTTCTTGGACGCTATATAGGCCCCCAAGGCCGCCGTCATAAGCCGACTTGATGTGACAAAGACAAGGTCGTACTGCTTGTCACGAACGATTTGACGGACCTGTCTTGCGAAGGACCAGAAAGCTTTCGACTGATCAATCATTCCGCTTTTGTGAGACGGGAGGGCGATACGATCGACAGTAATCCCATTCTCCCGCTCGAACGCCAAGGCATCCTGACTAAAGGACTGATAGCGATTCGGCAGTGTCGTCACCACATGTATTTCTGCCGAGGGATCGACCTCCTTTAGCGCTTTTGTCAACGCCGTCGCGCGAAAAGACCCCGCACTGAGGTCGGGCCTATAATAAAAAGTGAGCAATAATATTTTCATTGGCGCAATCCAGTTTCCGGGCATCGCACGCCCCAATCCAGATGAAATCCGAACTGGCTGTTGGATGCCTTTAGCTCGATGCATGACGATGGGCACACAATCCCGAATTCAGGAAAATACTCTGATTCCACGACCTGCATTAGCGCGCCCTCTGCCTTCCAGGCCAGCCCGATATCCCCTAGCCGGGCCGAACTTTTCCCGACACCTCGCTCAACCTGGACATCGGGATGTAGAAAGTATCGCGCGACGGCCTCCGAAAAATCGCCTTCTATACGGTCGGATACCTCGATGAAACCATCTCTTATCGTCCACTGCCTTCTATGCACCGGCCGGCCCGGCAAACGGCGATAGCCGTCATGAGATCCACTGACACAAATCCCTTCATCTGTCTCTTCAACCGTGACGTCAAAAGGATAGGCACGCCGTGCCACGCGAAATCCCGCCCAAACCTCTGAAGAATTTTCGCCATTAATGGCAACTGTACTGTGGGCAGCGGTAGATCGCTGATGTTCCCGCTGAGGGCCCAGCCCATAACGGGATGTGCCGGAATTAACAATCACGCGCCTCTTCCCGACCGAGAGTTCGAAGCTCAGCGTATCCGCATGAGCATGCCCTGGCAGATAATCCGGACCGACTGGGGCAACATCCAGGATGGCGACAGTATCACCATCCTGAACACGTATGTAGCCGGATTCTTTCAGCCAAGTGACCCCGTCTACCGTCGCTGTTTCACACGTGCAGCCGAGCCTGTTTGAGTACAAAAAAAGTTCTTCTGGAGGTGGCGCAATACCTATCGCCGCGTCATTGAAAAATGAAATTTCGCCATCCGGGTGGCACATTGCAGCGAGCCACTTCTTCATTTGCTCCACCACCGCAGGCAACCTATCAACCAATTCCCGCCACTCGTGGAATACGTCAGGAAACATCCTCGACAAATTCAACAGGTCCAGCATGTCTTCAAGCGCGAGTGCGTGATACATGGTGCTGCGTTCGAAGTGCCCCCCATCCGCAAGGATCTGTTCTGAAATCTCGCCTTCAAGTATTCGCATGCCACAGCGGAGCCACTCTGCAGCCTCATCACCTTCGAAGTAACAACCTGCGAATACCAAAGCCTTGGCGTTGGCAAACAGGTGGTTGCCGAGCAAATGCCGCTCCAGCCGTGTTGTCAAATATCGGACCTGGATCGCCAGTGAATGAATCGCCGAGTGGCTTAGTGCATTTTTTGAAAGCGACCATTTGATCCAGTTGACGACTCTCAGTGAAAGCGGGTACGGCTCCCATCCCGCCCCTCCCACCGGCGGATTCTCCGCCACCCACCGGTCGATCAACGCCCTGTGCCAGTCCGAACGCTCAATGGCACTGGAGGCGTTAAGATCATCAAAGTAATGAAGATTGTATAGATGTAGCTTCTCGAGCTGGGGGGCATTCCAAGCTGCTGCGTCGCTCAATTCGATCTTCGAGCTCAGGAACGTGAAGCACGAAGGGCCGGTCATGCTGCACCGGCGTGGGGCCGGAAGAACCCAATTGCCGCCTCTATTGCGCAGTGAGGGAGCCTCTGCCAGATCTGGAGATCGGCGAATTATCCGGAAAACCAGCCTGTGCCAGATTTGCTCAGGCCGGAGATACCGAACCGTCCAGAATAGTCGTGACAGTTTCAAGAGTTATGACGCCAAACACCGCAGGCATCTACAACCGATTTCTCACCTAAGGTATCGACGTCCAATTCCTTGAACGGGCGATGAGCAACCAAACCAACGATGATGTGCGCTTTCTTTACAGCCCCGAACATCGATTCCAGCCTTACATTTTTTCCTTCCAGCGAGGCTGGCAGCGTTTCTACATTCGGCTCCACCGCCAGCACCACCCCTGGGTGGGCACTTGCCAACGTAGCAGTAATCGCCAGCGACGGGCTTTCACGAAGGTCGTCAATATCCGGCTTGAATGCCAATCCAAAGCATGCGATCACGACGTCGCGCGCGGTCTGTTTCGGGTTGGCCTGGAGGTAAGCCGCCACCGCCAACTGTACACGCTCAATCACCCACTGAGGTTTGTAATCATTGACTTCCCGAGCCGTCCGGATCAGACGAGCCTCCTCTGGTGCGGAATCAACGATGAACCACGGATCGACGGCAATACAGTGACCCCCGACCCCTGGGCCCGGCTGAAGAATATTTACCCGGGGATGCCGATTGGCGAGCCGGATGAGTTCCCATACATCGATTCCAAGCCGAGAGCAGACCAGTGACAGTTCGTTTGCAAATGCGATGTTTACGTCGCGGAAACTGTTTTCAGTCAGTTTGCACATCTCTGCTGTGCGAGCATTGGTGACGAAACATTCTCCCTGCACAAACGTCTTGTAAAGGGCAACCGCTGCCTGGGAGCATTTTTCGGTCATGCCGCCAATGACCCTATCGTTTTCTATCAGCTCGTGCAACACCTTGCCAGGCAACACTCGCTCCGGACAATAAGCGATGCGAATATCCGAGGCTGTGCCGGCATGTTGGGGGAAACTAAGGTCTGGCCGTGCCGCGGCCAGCCAATCCGCCAGCTTCTCGGTGGCCCCAACCGGCGAGGTCGATTCAAGGATGACCAGATTTCCCGGCTTCAATACTGGGGCAATTGAGGCACAGGCCGCTTCAATGAACTTGAGGTCCGGCTCGTGGTGATCTTTGAATGGTGTCGGCACTGCAATCACGAATGCATCTGCTGGTTCCGGCTTTGTGGAAGCCCTCAAGTGACCGGTCGTCACTACAGCCCGGACAATGCTATCAAGATCGGGCTCGACGATATGAATCTCGCCACGGTTAATCGTATCCACGGCATGCTGATTGATGTCGATCCCGATAACGTGGATTTTCCGTGATGCAATGACGGCGGCGGTGGGTAATCCTATATAACCAAGGCCAATGACTGAAATGGTTTGAAATGGCATGATCAGCTTGCTTTTTTAGTTGGTAAAAGTTTCGATGCGTGAAAGGATATCGAGAATCTGCGCACAGGCATTTCCTTGTCCATAAGGATTATGGGCAATGCTCATCTGGCGGTACGCTTCTGATTCGGTGAGGAGACAATGCAATCCAGCCTTGATGGCATCTGTATCAGTGCCGACCAACTTTACTGTTCCCGCCGCAACCGCCTCGGGGCGCTCGGTTGTATCGCGCATCACCAGCACAGGCTTTCCAAGGGAAGGCGCCTCTTCCTGAATCCCGCCGGAGTCTGTAAGAATCAGGTAGGCGCGGTCCATTAAATAGACGAAAGGCAGGTAATCCAGAGGCTCCAGAAGGTGGATATTGGGAATACCCTGCAGCAACCGGGATACCGGCTCCTGCACATTCGGATTCAGATGGACGGGGTAAACAAATTCGACATCCGGAAATGCCTTGGCGCTATCGATCAAAGCATGGCATATCCGCTCAAACCCACCGCCAAAGCTTTCTCGCCGGTGCCCGGTGATCAGCACCAGCCGGTGATCGGTCGGCAAAAACGAGAATTGTTTGCGAAATACCGCCTGAAGGGAATTGTCTGTCCTGAGTTTCTGCACTACCTGCAGTAACGCATCAATGACCGTATTGCCTGTCACGAACACCCGTTCCGGCGACACCCCTTCTTTCAGAAGGTTAGTCCGGGCAGTATCAGTAGGCGCGAAGTGCAAGGCAGCCAGTGCACCGGTAAGCTTCCGGTTCGCCTCCTCCGGCCACGGGGAATAAAGGTTGCCGGTACGCAATCCGGCTTCGACATGCCCAACCGGAATCCGCTGATAGTAGGCGGCCAGAGCGGTTGCGAAAGTCGTTGCGGTATCACCATGCACCAGGACGATGTCGGGCTTGAACGCCGCAAAAACCTCCTGCATCCCTGTGAGAATCGATGTGGTTATCTCCGTCAGGCCCTGACTTTTCTTCATCACATCCAAGTCAAAATCCGGCTTCAACCCGAACAATGCCAAAACTTGGTCAAGCATTTCACGATGCTGAGCGGTGACACACAAGCGGGACTCAAACCTGCTATCAGCGGCAAGCGCCACGACCAGCGGTGCCATTTTGATGGCCTCCGGCCGCGTACCAAAGACAGTAAGTATTTTCACCTGGCCGCCCCTCAGTTCCCTGCTAATTCAATGGAGATACGGCTGACCTCAATAATTTCCTCAAATGGGATCGGAAGCGAACTATCGCCCTCAATTGCAGCAACAAACGCCTTCGCACAATTCTTCTGTCCTTTGTCCTGTCGCCACAGGTTCATTTTCGAGAAACCCGGCCACCCGTAGCCTGTCAGCCGCCGGAAATTGTCGAGCTGCAATACTCGACCTCCCGTAAATACCTCCAACCTCTCCTTGGGGAAGGACTTGCTACCGTTGGCAAAGTAATGCACGGTACCCACCGACCCATCGGCAAAAACGAGCTCCAGGTTCACTGTATCCTGAGTAGCGGAATTCATTGATGTTCTGCGCCATTCCACGATAGGCACCCCGGCCAGGAAACGCAGCAAATCAATGAAATGGCATGCCTCCCCAACGACGCGCCCTCCCCCCACTTCGGGATCTTGGGTCCAGTGCTCCGCAGGAATCGCCCCGGCGTTCACCGTCATCACAAAGGCCTTTGGCCCCGTGGCCCCAGCCAGCAACTCCTTCATCTTTTGCACCTGAGGGGCAAAACGGCGATTGAACCCAACCATCACTACAGGCGACGCTAAAGGCGCAGTGCTAAAGGACGAATGCGCCGCTTTGATCTGTTCAAGCTCATCCACCTTCAAACATAAGGGCTTTTCTACAAAAACGTGCTTACCTGCAGCCAGTGCATCGCAAACCATTCTTGCATGACTGTCGTGCCGTGTCGTAATAATCACAGCATTCACTTCCGCATCCGCCAGCACGCTTGCCGTGTCGGTGGTCGTCGCCTCGAAACCAAACTTGCGTCCAGCATGCAAGCCGCTCACGCCCCCTCCCGATGCCACAGTTTTCAACCGGGCTCCGGTGGCCTTGAAGGCTGAAATCAACACCGCCGTAGCGTAATTCCCCGCCCCGATTACTCCGAGCGATGCGGGACATACATCCTTCTTCTCTGTGCGAGAAAGAGGCTGGGGGCGAGAAGACGCATGGGAACCAAGATCTACCGTCTGCCGCCGTACCCCCTTCGCCGATTCTTCACTCTGAGGATAGTTCAGAAGTATCCCAAGCGATGCCCCGCCCCCCGCCACCACTTCATACGCTTGTTCCGCCTTATCAATGGCAAACCGGTGTGAAATCAGCGGTTTTACGTCCAATCTCCCATCGGCCATCATGTCTAACACGGCCTCGAAATTGCGCTGCTCTGTCCAGCGCACAAACGCCGCAGGGTAATCGTGGCCCTTGTCTTCATAGTTCGGATCGTAGCGGCCGGGACCATAGGAACACGAAACCTGGAACGTCAATTCCTTCTCAAAAAAGTCGGCCCGCGATAGCTCGAGACCAGTCACGCCAACCAACACGATGCGCCCGCGCTTGCGGCACATCAGCGCCGCTTGGTGGACAGGTTCATTGCTCTTGGTAGAAGCCGTAATGATCACGGCATCTACCCCACGCCCACGCGAAAAACGTTGCGCTGCCGCAACAGGATCTTCTCCCGTTGAAAGGTTCACCACTTCCGCCCCGAAGCGTTTCGCCATCTCAAGCTTAGCCGGATCATAGTCGATACCTAACACCCGGCAACCATGCGCACGTAAGAGTTGCACCGTCACCAAGCCAATCAAGCCAAGGCCGGTCACCACTACCGCCTCTCCCAGCGTAGGCTTTACCAGCCGGATGCCCTGTAGTGCGATAGCGCCCAAAACCGTAAAGGCAGCTTCCTCGTCAGATACCCCCTCCGGCACTTTCGCACAAAGGTTGATGGGGACACTCACCACCTCGGCGTGCTTACCGTTAGAAACCACTCGATCGCCAATCTCGAATGCCGTGCCCCCACCGCCGACTTCCAATACCCGCCCTACATTGCAGTACCCCAGCGGCAGTGGTTGGTCCAACTTGTTAAAAACCGCTTCAATCGTTGGCATTAATCCGTCGGTGCGAATCTTGTCCAGGACCATCCGCACCTTATCCGGCTGCTGTCGAGCCTTTTCTATCCAGCCCGCCTTGCCAAATTCGACCAACATGCGTTCCGTGCCCGCAGAGACCAGGGTTTGTGAAGAATGGATCAACAACTGCCCGCGCTTGACCGCCGGACAGGGCACTTCGGCAACTTCGGTAATGCCGGTTTTGAGAGACTGCAGGACTTGTTTCACGTATTACCCTTACTATTCAATAACAACGCGTCTTTCTCGGCGCGCCCCGGATAATTTATCAATACGGCCCGGTATTTCCCCTTAAAAACAAACAAGCTACCGGCTGCCGCGCCAATTATTCCAAATTTGTGAACCAAGTCCCGTATATCATTTAGGGACCCCGCTCCACCCAGCACCGACATTGGCAAGGAAGTGGCGTCTCTTACGCGAGAAATCAGTTCTAAATCATAGCCACTCATCTCACCATCCCGATCTATGTTATTTACAACTATTTCTCCAGCCCCAAGCGCCTCCGCCCGCCGCGCAAATTCCGCCGGCTCAAAACCAGTCCCCAGCGTGCCGTTTTGAATAAAAACTTCGTAGCGACGGAATAACCCGACCTTCTTTACATCCAACACCACGACGATACTTTGATTGCCTACACGAATGGCAGCCTCGGAAATCAATTCCGGCGTCTTTACAGCCGCCGCACCAATTGCCACCTTCTCGACCCCGAGACTGATGATCTTTTCTACTTGATCGACACTCGTTACCCCCCCCCCATAACACAAAGGCATACGGCATTCCGCAGCCAGATTGGCAATCAGTGTGTAATTGGGTGCGCGATTATGCATAGTGGCATCAATGTCCACAACAACCAGCTCGTCGACCTCTTTCTCGTTAAAGATGCGAACCGCGTTGATTGGGTCCCCTACATACTTTGGCTCGCCAAAACGAACTGTCTTAACCAGCCCACCATTTTTAACAAGCAAGCAGGGGATAATTCTTGGGCGCAACATTCTTGGCATCGTTTCCTATGTGAGTTCAGCAAAGTTTTTCAGTAGTTGAACGCCCCACTGATGACTCTTTTCGGGATGAAACTGGGTGCCGAATACGTTACCTGACTGCACTGCCGAAGCAAACGAAATACCGTAATCCGTCCACGCCACAACCTCATCTGCATTCCTTGCCGCAAAGTAGTAGGAATGCAAAAAATAAAACCTCGGTGAAGTCATCCCATTGAACAGGATGCTTGAATCACGCGGTTGCACATCATTCCAGCCCATATGTGGCAGGTGTGTCTTTTGACTAAACCCCGCCTCATCAAAACGCACAACCTCTGCGTCGATCCACCCCAGTCCCGGCAGCTTACCCTCATCGCTACGCCGGGCCATCATCTGCATGCCTACACACACACCTAACACCGGCCGCTTTTTAACCAACACCAGTTCGTCCAGGCAGTCGCGCATCCCAGATTCATTAAGCCGCGTCATAGCCCAGTCAAACGCCCCCACCCCTGGCAAAATGATTCTTTCGGCTGCAGTCAGTGCGTCTGCTGTCTGCGCCACAGTAACCGGAATGTTCAACCGTTTGTAGATATTGACGAACGCCTGGATATTTCCCAAGCCATAATCGACCAGGGTGATCACCGTTTGCCGCCCACTTCCAAACCCAGCGCCTTCATCACCCTCGCCCCCAGGGTGTAAATCCAGTCCTGCGACCGATAGTCCTTATAACTTTTGTTGGGCGCATCCATATAGCCTTGCAACTCCGTCACAGAAATACCTAGCTTGGTCGCCACATACTCAAAGTCCTGCGCAACTGTAGCCTCGTCATAGGGAGGCGTAACCAGTTTTTCAAGCGCCTCTTGCCGTGTCATCTGACCAGTCAGAATCAGGCTGGAAAATTGCACTCTTCGAGTGTCATAGCCGAACTTCTTAGGCAGCCAGTATCCCTCATAGAACCGAGTAAACCGCGACTCAAAGTGCTTCTGCGGGTAAGGCTGCCACCCAAATTTCTCCACCAGCAATTTGACCGCATCTTGTTTGATGTAGGGCACATAATTAAGCGGCCGCACTACCTTGATCCTTTTTACATAAGGTAAAAAGATCTTGTGCCACAAGATCGATGTAACGGGATAGCGCACGAGCGGTCGAGCCCCGAAGCGGCGATGAATGTCCCGCAACTGGATTGAGTCCGATTGGTAATACATCCACTCCAGCGGATTGCGAACACATTCCGTCGAAAGATTGGCTCCGGTCAGAATATATTTGACGTTGTACTGCTCCGCGAATTTGTACATAGTCGCGAAGAAAGCGTGATCCTGCGGCGTATCAATATGGGGCACGCCGGATTTGAAGAACGCGAGTTGAAGATCGCGCATTTCTTCCCAATCAATCACTTCTGTGTATAAATCCAGCCCCAAGCCATCTACCAGTTTTTCGATGTTGTTAACGGCTTCCTGAGAGTTCCATCCCGCATCTACGTGGAATACCAAAGGCCGCAAACCAAGTGTCTCCTTGGCAATGTATGTTAAATACGAGCTATCGATGCCGCCGCTCATACCGATGATGCAATCAAAGTCCTTGCCAACCCCAGCCCGCTTGATCTTTTCAACAAGGTCATGCAACTCACGCTGCCCCTGCTCATCTTGATGCCAGTTCGGTAAAGTATGTTGGTAAAAGGTGTTGCAATGGTCGCAGACGCCCTGATCGTCAAATACGATCAGTGAATCCGATGTGTCCATCACACAGTTGGAGCAGATTTGATAGGGTCTGGTTGACATTGTGATTCAGGATCCGGAGCGTGATGTTATGGGAACCAAGGATGTACCTGGAAAAACCCTGCAAGAATATCAGTTCTCCTGCGCCCCGTCAGCCCTTGGCGCAGGCACGAATTACATTGGGCAACGCTTGAAGTTCGTCAACAGACTGAAGCACTCGAAACCGAGCGCGCAACCGAGCGATCTGCGCTTCCAAATCACCCGTGGTGAGCGGCCCCTCCGCCTCCAGCAGTTCACGTAACGCATAGCGCAGGCTGCCATCCACCGTTACACCGGCCGCCAACGCTTCAGTCACCCAAGGCAATACAGCCGCCTGGTACGACGACGCCGTCGTTTCAATCAGGCCGCAAGCTCGGAAAGCGGTGTCGAGACCCAGACGTGGATCGATCGGACCACCGCCGGCGGCGACCAAGAACGCCTTCAGCAACGAAGCCAGCGGGCGCGGGGCCACACCCCAAGTATCGTCGGCATTGTGCATCACTGCACCCTGCCGTATAACTCCCGGCTCCGTTGAAAAGTCCAACTCCAAAGTACCCTTAGTGGTCTCCACCGCAATCACCCGTCGGCGCTGGGGTGCATTGCGTTCCAAGGTGATTTGACAAGGATGACCAGCAAGCGTCAGCGGGATCCTCACCCTGCTACCACCCGCTTCGACATCCACCGGTCCGCCTGCCATCGGAAAGGAGGCAAAAACTGTCTGCAAGATTGAAACTACATGAGGCAGGCAATCCACATACACTGGCACGCCTGGGTCATACTGTTTGTTTTCCCCATAACGCCTTTCTCCAACAGAGTCGGCCCACTCCACTGCGATCGACTGAACCTCCCCTGCGGCGGCCACATGATGTGCAAATGTTTCAAGATAACGCGCAAACCGGAACACATGAGCTGCTGCAAGAAATTGGCCCCGTTCCGCAGCTTGAGCGGAAAGGCTGTATGCATCATTGAGGGTCAAAGCAAAAGGCTTCTCCACCAGAACCGCGGCCCCCTGCCCAAGCGCCCAGCTTGCGGCAGTCACGTGGTCCCTGGCCGCATTTGCAATAATCACAGCGGTATGCCCCCGAGAGAGCCGTTCAGGCCGCCCGTCCAGCACCTGCAGACGGTTGCCAAGGCCTCGCTCGCGTATCCATGTGTTTAGTGCTTCGGCACCTCGCGGGGAGCAAACCGCAAGCCCAACGGACGCGGGCAAAAGGCCGCATAGGACGTCCACCAGCACGCGAGCCCATCGCCCTCCGCCGAGGATAAGAATATGGTCTGGCAAGCTTCCTGGAAAATCACAGTCTCGTTCAACCGCCACCATGGGCCGATACCCCACGCTTGATCGTTTCAGACAAGCCAGATGTCAGACGAAGTCCTCCGGACTAACGATGTCAATGATCGGACCGGTGTATCCCCGAGCCGTCAGATAGCTGCGAATCTCGCCGGAAATATGCCAGGCAAGATTCAACAGTGGCTTGGAGAGGTCCCCGCCTGAAAAAAGATCGTCGTCTGACATGATAGGAATACGTGTGCCCGGCAAATAATGACCGATCTTCATGGAGCCCGGTTTCTCGTATACCGCAGAGACAAGATCAGCATCAAGACCCAGAAGTTTGACGAGAATAGCCGCGCGACCGGGGAAAGCCTTGGCGGCAAGCTTTCCGTGCTGGCGAACCAAGCCTTCTATTTCGGCCTTCTTACGGGCACGCCACAACTCCACATTCTTCTGCATGCGTCGGAAACGTTCGGGGAAAGCGGCCTCCCGATCCAAAATGGCACGAACCTCATCGCTCACCACCTGCGCCGAGGCATTGGCAGGCCCCAAGAACACCCGGATATTACCGCCGTAGCGCGAAGGAAATTCCACCCCAGAAACCGCAACGCCCAGCGACTTGGCAATATGAACAAATGAAGTGTAGCTGTACGTCCTAGGATGCTCGTGATAGAAAGTATCGAACTGATTTCCGTCCAGAACCGCACCCAAGTAGTGGTTCTCGATCACAACAACTGTACCCGGAGACATCAGGCGGCGCAGTGACTCCAATACCGAGGTCAGATCCTCTATGTGGGCGAAAACGTTGGTGAAGACGATTAAGTCTGGCAAGCCCCGCTCTGCCGCAATGGCAGTAGCCAAGTCAGGCGTCAAATAATTGTTGTACACAGCGTGTCCCTGCCCTGCTGCATCAGCACACGCGCCCGTGGGTTCCACTCCGATCGTTTCGGCTCCCTTTTCGCGGAAGAAGCCCAAGAGACTGCCATCATTGCAGCCGACATCCAGAACCTTCTTCCCCTTCAGGCTGCCAAACCTGTTTTCGCAGCTCTCCACAAAGCCTTGCATCCCCTTGAGGACGTCAGCTGTAAAGCGAGACCTGTAGTGATAAGTCATCGGGAAGAGATCGTGCTTGGGAACCTGGTATTTCTGGTGTGCCGTACGACAGGTCTCGCAGTACAAGATTTGGATGGGATACTCAACGCAGACCCGGTTGTCGCCTACTGGCACGAGGTCATCACACATTGGATGGAGGTTCAAATCAAGAACCAAGGATAGATCCTTATTGCCGCAAACTTCGCAACGGGAAATTTCATTCATTTGAGGTTTCATATAAACTTTTTCAATTAGCACCCAGACCCCAAAGGCATGGGCTTTAAGTTACGGCCAACGCCGCTTATGGCCATTACTTCGACCAATTGTTCTTACCACATGAAGCCACTACCAAACACCTCTGACTTCTGCAACCCAATGGATTTCTTTCACAGTTACCCGTAATACTTCCGCCCCATTGGACAACACACACCTGACGTGGCCAAAGGCTCGGCCAAACGTACTCATATTCTTAACAAGGGCCCTGCTGAAACTCAAGCTCAGCGGAAACCAAAACTTTCAAATTATAACAATAATTGAAAATTCTATACCACCGTCCCCGTAGCATAGTATTGAGCTCCGAAAGGAAGCCAGCCAAGCCTCTCATCAAGTCGGCGAAAAGCATGGTGTGCAAAAGGTGTAAAGAGGATTGATCGGGCGTACACGTTTTCAAATCCTGCCTGCCTGAGCATATCTGCAAGTTTTCGGTGGGGTAACAAGACTGCGCCCACATCGATGTCATTGTGCGCCACAACGTAGCTGGTCAATGGATTCAGCGGATTGTGCTCGAATATTATTATTTGCCCGCCAGGCCTAAGAACACGCCGAGCTTCCGCGAGAAATTGAGCCCATTGCGATGGTGCCACATGGTGCATAACACAAATGGCCAGCGCCACATCAAAGCTAGCCTCGGCAAACGGAAGGACTTGCCCATCATATGCGCAATAACGATTTTCTGGGTTACTCATCTGAGCCAGCGACAGCACCTCTTCCGCCGGCTCTACTCCTGTTACATCATATCCAAAACTATGCAGCATAGGATGTATGAAGCCATGCCCACAACCGATATCCAAAACCTTAGGCCTGCATGCATCCGAAAGATGTTTTGAAATAACTAGTTTTATAAAATCAGCTTTGACTTTGGTATAGAAATCCAGTCCTTTACCAGCAAAACTAATTTTTTCTTCAATTACCTCTTTATAGGTGAATTTTTGAGCATTGAAATCTGTCGTATTTTTTGGCATGCCAGTAACTTTAAATTTTTTCGTTGTACACACCGCCAGAGGCTTCGATGTTAAGTGCTTTTTCAATCACCACATAGGGCCGCATCCGAACCTGCTGATAGATACGAGCGATGTATTCGCCAATGATCCCAAGAAACAGTGCATTCAGACTGATGCCAAACAAAATTAGAATTGTGGTCGTTGCAAAGCCCGCAGGCCATTCGCCGGGTGCCAGAAGTCTGGCTATGATATAGCATCCTGTTAACAGGGCCATCAAAAGCGCAATGATCAGGCCCGCATAGGTTGCCAACTTCAGGGGTGCTGTGGAATGCGCATAAACCCCCTCCAATGCCAAGCGAATCAATTGACGGAGGGGAAACTTGCTCTCGCCAAACTGACGGCTATTACGGGAAAACGAAACGGACGCCGGATTAATCGATAGCTCCGAAACCAGTCCACGAACAAAGGGATGGGGGTCTTGGATAATTTTCAGCTGATCAAGAACCGTTCGGTCTATGAGACGAAAATCCCCGCTATTCACCTCATGCTTAACGTCTGACAAATTGTTAAGCAGTGCATAGAAGGATCGCCGCACTAAAGCCTTTGCGCGACTTTCCTTCCGTTGCGCACGTATACCAACCACGACATCATGCCCATCTCTCCACAACCGGATAAACTCATGAAAAAGTGACGGAGGATCCTCCAGGTCGCAGTCAATCTGGATGGCCGCGTCTCCAGAAGCGTGTCTATAGCCAGCCAGGATGGACTTATTGAACCCGAAATTCCTGGTAAATCGTAGCACTTTCACGCGTCTGTCGCGTTTTGCGATATCGGAAAGAATTGAGAAACTCTTATCGACGCTATGGTTATCAGTGAATATGATTTCTACGTCAATATCATCATAGGCATTAAATTCCCGCAAAACAGCCTCGTATGACGCTTCAATATTGTCTTCTTCGTTATAGACAGGAATGACAACAGATATTAGTGTTTTCCGCATTGGGCTGGACATGATCAAGACAGCGTAGAAGTTGCTCTATAAAGAAATATTCGCCAAGGAGAGGCCGGATTCTCAAAGGTAGAGACCAAAACCAAATCCAAATTGGTGGCATTCTCAATCCTCACGGCGGAGATAACATAGCGTCCCCCCATGGACACGAAGGCCGAGGTATTAAAGCGCAGGTCAGTAACGCGCACTCCTAGACGCTCGACACGATCTTTAGTCAGCATGAAGGCCGCATCTGTCTTCCCCAACTCACTTGAGAAAATATAAAAGCGGCTGCCCCAGTCGTCGAAATAACTACGGTATGCCGGATCCCTATCCAGTTCTCCCGCAATGATGTTTCGGAAGGCATGCTTGTAGCGCAAAGGGTAGTTGCCCGTGTAGCCATCTAAAGTGCGGAAGCCATTATATGCGGCGATGCTTGGATGAAGCCCCAAGGACACCACACTGTATGTAATTTTGTCCTGCCCGATGCGCCGAGATACCTCATCGAAAAGTTGAGAGGAAAAATACTCCTGATATGACGGATCACCCGCAGTCCGCGCTTGCAGATCCTCAGTCCGCTCGCCCAATTCCACCGCCTGCAAAACGATCAGGACGACCGCGATGCCTTTTCCCACGATATGCCAACGTGTCCACATAACGGTTAAAACGGCCGCCATGGCTATATACCACAACAAAGGATGCAGATAGTGGAACCGCGACAGGTTCATATATGGCAGCTGCGGCGCGCCGGCGGACACTTGTGGCCACAACATGGGCCAGTAGCCATACCACAGGGAGATCACCAACGCCGCAAGCAGGCTCCAGAGCAGAACCGCTGTCGCGCGATTGGCGTTATTAGCACCCAAACAAGTAGCCAACAGTGACAAAGCCAGCAGAATGACCATTTCTCCTTTATTGAGGGCGGACATTCGACCATCGAACGCTAGCAACACGAAGAGCGAAACAAGGAAACAGGTAAACGCCAACATCTGCAACACTGAGAGCCGCCCCATCGGGCTTCTTGGGAATCCCTCTTTCCCCCACACCACAAGCCCCAGAATGCCCAATATTGCCGGCAAGATAAAATGATCTTGCAGCGAAGGAACATGATACTGTCCACACTTGAAATTATCCCAGGCAGCGGCCGTCGCCGACCAGAAGTCCGGAGAGGGAAGGGATATTTCAATACGATGGGACTTGAATCCGTCAGCAAACCCAAGGACGATCATTAACATTTGATAGTCAACAATCAGGGCTGCGGCAAGAGTAAGCGCCAATGCTTTGAAAAGCCGGCTGGCGCCCGGTCTACGGGAAATCAGGTCGACACACCAAATCAAGCCGCCCACGGCTATAGCAAACAATCCTCCGAGCGCCAGGATGGAATAGGCAGGAAACAGAGCACATACAGCCCAGTCCATAGCGCCCTCCTGCCGCTTCCGGATGGCCAGCAGACTGCTGAAGTACAGTGGCTGGCCGGCAACCCCCAAGCCGAAGAGGCTGTTGTAGGGAAGGCAGGCAAAGGCCACGGAGGCAAAAACGACCGGGATTCGACTGCCCTCATCAGTAAGCAGGTGCTTGGTCAGCAGCCTGTACATCCCCCAGTAAGCGATGAACCGGATAAGCAGCTGGTTCACAACGAAACCGTGGAAGGGGCCGAACAACTTGAACATCCACGGCACCACAAAAAAGGGCGAGGGGTAAACGGCGCGAGGCAGCTCGCCACCTATCCCGGGAACAAGTGCATCGGGATGTGCAAACAGCATACCGCTTTCGGCCAGGATCTTGTAGCTCACAAAAAGACTGTCGAGCTGATCGTGCACCAGAAGAAAAGCGGCCTGTCCATTGATCCAATACGGCCACAGGTATGCCACAATCAAACAGATAGCGCCCGCATGCAGGATGGTCAGCCGCGGCTCCTTACGCCCTCCTTGCATCAATTTGCGATCCGCCACAAAGGGCATGGGCCGTGCTTCAAACATGAGAAATTAAAATTCTTTGTTCACAAAATCTGCGATCTGTTGCCGGACAAGATCAGGGAGATTGCCCAGCCCCGTGGTATAACCGGCATCTGTCCAAGCTACCGTTTCCTCGAATGTCAGCCTTGGAGACCACCCCAGAATGTGTTTTGCCCGGTCAATGGACAGAGAAAGGGCGCGAGCCTCATGGGGCTGTGCCGCAGTAGTCACTGTCCACGCGCGGCCCGGCTGCCGCGCAGCCATCATGGTGACCAAAGTTTCCACGCTGTGATCTCCGTCACTTCCCGGACCAAAGTTGCAGGCTTTGATTACCGGAGATCCATCGCGAACATGCGCGGCCAGTGCCATGTAGCCGGATAACGGCTCCAAAACATGCTGCCAAGGACGAGTTGATTTCGGATTGCGAAGTTCCACCGGCCGACCTTTGCTCCACGCGCGGAAACAATCGGGAACGATACGGTCCTCGCTGTAATCACCGCCACCGATTACATTACCGGCCCGTGCCGTTACTACGGTAACACCGTCAGCAGCACCGAAGGATGAGCGCCATGAATCCACGGCCAGTTCACACGCGGCCTTGGACGCGCTGTACGGATCATGGCCGCCCAGTTCGTCCTCCTCGCGGTAAGCAAATTCCCACTCACGATTCTTGTAAACTTTATCCGTAGTCACGACGATCACCGTGACAGGGCGTCCGAGCCCTCGGGCTGCTTCCAGAAGGTTCAGGGTTCCGCTCACATTGGTCTCCCAAGTCATCAAAGGTTGCTGATAACTTCGTCGCACCAGCGCTTGGGCCGCAAGATGGAATATGACTTCAGGCTCAGTTTCGCGCACGGCTTGCGCCACGCCGCCAGGATTCCGGATATCACAAATAATATGGCGAGCCAGCCGCTCCTCTAACCGAAGCGCGTCAAACAAGGAAAGCGGGCCTTCGGGAGGAAGCGCCAAGCCAGACACGGAGGCTCCACCCTGAAGCAGCCACTCGCAGAGCCACGCCCCCTTGAATCCAGTGTGCCCCGTCACCAGGACACGAAGACCCCGAAGGTTCAGGACTGGGGGCTGGGCGCGATGCATCACCATATTTTCCATTCAGCCCTGCCCTCATTCCACATCTTGTTCAGTAGCATAAACTCCTGATAAGTATCCATGGGTTGCCAAAAGCCGTCATGTGCGTAGCACCCCAACTCCCCTTCACGCGCTAATGTATTAAGGGGATTCTGCTCAAAAACGAGCATTGGATCATCGTTAAGATAAGTGAAGAGCTTGCGGTTGGCGACGAAAAAGCCCCCGTTAACCATCCCGCTCGAAGTCTGAGGTTTCTCAAAAAAGTTGGTGACATGCCCATCGGTTACCTTGAGTTCACCCCAACGCCCTGGAGGGCGGACACCAGTAAGAGTGAGGACCCGATTATGCAGGCGGTGGTACTCGATGGATGCCGTAATATCAACCGAGCCTAATCCATCCCCATAAGTCAGCAAAAATTCCTCATCACCGTCGAGATATTTTTCAATACGCTTGATACGCCCGCCGGTCATGGTTTCTTGGCCGGTGTCGGCCAGGGTAACAGTCCAGTCGCGCTCTTCCATGGTGTCATAAAAATGAACCTTGCCGGAATCTCCAAGGGTCATGCGGACATCGGATGTCATCCAGTTGAGGTTTCTAAACCAGTCCTTGATGACCTCCCCTTTATATCCCAGGCATAAAATGAACTCCTTGTGCCCATGAGCCGCATAAATCTTCATGATGTGCCAAAGAATAGGGTGATTTCCTACCGGAACCATTGGCTTAGGACGATACTCCGTCTCTTCCCTTAAACGCGTCCCCTTTCCACCACACAGAATTACAACTTTCATATTTTAATCAACCCTTCAGATTATAGAAGACCATTATCAAAACAAAATTAATCTAGCGTGACATCACTCCACGCCTACGACCTCTGCAGCAATCGCCTCAACCTATCACGAATAAAACTCATGCCCCGCCTTAGGTCCCCCCTGGCCAATCGCCCCAAGGTCATAGCCAAAGTCCCCCACATGATGGCCAGCGGCCTTGGCAAGCGGAGAATCGGGCGAACCCAGTACTTAAATAACAGGCGATCATGAAAACGGGCATTCAGGGCCAGATCAGTCCCCTCCAGATCACCGCGTCCCGATGTCCGCAAATCCAGCATATAAAAAGGATAATAAGTGAGAAGCCGCCATGTCTCCAAGGACCGAAGCGCTTCTTTGCTAAGACCGTATTGAACGTGCTGATCGATGATCGACCAGAATTCATTTACAAATACCTTGTAATATTCGTAGGAGAATGAATTTTGGCGCTTGCTGGCAACGAGAAACTTTTCAATATACAAGTTACTCTTAGCGGCCAGCGCAGCCCGTAAGACCAAATGGAAGGTTGCCAAATTGGTATGAATGAACTGCCTGCTATCTACATTGCTTAGCATGGTGCGGTTGATTACCAAGGCAGATGTCAGAGTGAAATACTGGCTAATGGAAACCAAGAACCTGCCAGCGTCGTCGAACCGGCGTATCCGCCCCTCCCCACCAGGGTTCTCAAGCCTGTAATCCTTGTCATACCCGTAAGGTCGAAGACAAATCACTCCATAGTCGCCCGCGGCCAACTGTTCCAGAAGCAGGCTAAGTGTTCCGTTGCACAGCACATCGTCATCCCCGAATAGCAGCAGGTACTTTCCGTTAGCGAGATCGACGCACTGCGCAAAGTTCAGTGCCCAACCCAGATTCTCCGCATTGCGCACATACCGGACAGGCAGACCGTCCTCCTGTGCTTCACGAACAACGTCCGGGGTCGCATCCGTGCTGCAATTATCCGAGACAAGGACCTCGACCAAATGGTGACCGACGGTGTCAATTTCCGCCTTCAGCTGCCGAAGGTTCTGCCGCAGATACTCTTGGCGGTTCCAAGTGGGGATTGCGATCGTTAGTAGGGGGATGCGGCTGAACGTCTTTATTTCGGTCATGGTCAATCTTCAGGAAATGTGCAAGATGCTGTCAGTAAACTTATGCCAAGAGCATCTCTCGCGAAACATTACATCGCTCCATCATGCGGGAAGGGGCAAAAACACTGCAGCGAATGTCATTGCAGAAGCAAGCGCCAATATCGTCCATGGCGGCCTGATTGTCCAATGCCGACTTCCTGCCATCCACATTGTAATGGACTTAATCACCATTTGGAGGGGGAACCCCAGGAAAATCCCGATTGGCCCAAGAGCAATCATGCAGATTACCCAAACCACCAGCCCCACGCCTCCTGACCATAATGCAAGACGCATCAACTCACGCCCGAATCCAGCCACGAGGTAGTAATTTTGGCCGTGCCACCAAGGAATACAGACAATATATCCCACTATCAATAAAGCAAATTCGAGGCGGTAATTTCCGTAATAATTTAAATTCCCGCCAATGAATCCAGTAACCCAGGGCAGCAGGCCGACAGCAAGAGCACCGGCTACGCCAAGTACAACGGCAAGAATGGAAAAAAAATATCGATTCTGTGGCTCAGCTTGATCCAAGTGACCCTCGTTGAACATCCGGTAGAAACGTGGCGCCCATACCATGTTTAAAGAATTGGCAATCATCTGGCCGATGGACGCGACCGTAAACAGGAAGGTAAAGGATGCAACATAACTGGGCTCGAACCGCAGATCGATAATGAAATTCATGCCGTATCCGCTGAGCCAGCCGAAAATTCCCATGGCCAAAAACGGGGCGAGAACAACAATGTCGCGCCGTACGCGCAAAAAGTTACGAACTTGGCCAACGTAGATCTTCCCCGCCAAAAACAGAGCCACGAGAGCAAGGCCTGCACCCAGAAAGCCAAGGCCAAAAATCGTACCCAAGTCTTGAGACCACCAACCACCAACCACCAACCCGATGACGCCACCTAGAGGAATGCCGGCACTCGATAGCAGCGAAGCTGCATGACGCTCCTCAATGCGATGGAAACTGGCTTGCAGAACTCCGTAACTAATCGACGCGCCAAGCAATATCGCAAAAATAGCCGGGCCCAGCAAATCCCTCTTCAGAACGACCATAGCAATAATCGGCGCTACCAGAATCAGGGATAACGATGCCATCACCCAAAAGAGACCAGACATCTGTCGAAACAGAAATTGCCGACGACGACCAGAGCTGTGAGTCTTCAGACGTCCAGCGGTAACCTCTGTCAGTCCCATCACCGCAAACGTGGCCATAGCGCCCTGCAAAGCGTAAAGCATCCCAAAATCAGCATAGGCAGCTGGCGACAGCACCGACGCCAGCAACATGACGACGAGAACAAGGGCGCCTTTGACTCCAATATTCGCCCCTGTAAACAACACGGTCCAGAAAAAAATCTGCCGTCTTTCCGTTGTGAGAGCCCCTGCTTTCAAATCAAGCCGCCGATTTTTCAAGAGGTGCACTGAGCATCTGTGCATGGAGCCTGGTCACGGCTTGCGTTTACAAACGACGGTAAGCGCTCCTGACCAGACAGCAGGAAACCGCTGGCGCAGGATATCCAAACCGAACTGCTTTCCTTTGTCTCCGTATCCAGTCCAAAGAACGGGTTGCCAACCGCAATCACGCAAGAGGATATCAAGCGACTGCCGGGTGAAAGTATGAAGATGCCAGCCATCCCAGCCCTCCTTACGCCATTCGTCGACCGGCCTTCCAGACCCGGTAAGCGGTTGTTTCCCCAGCAAAAGCTGAACTACGTATTTAATGTACCCATAATTTGGCACGCTGATCACAAAGGTAGAATCGCGCGAGCCAATGCGGTAAAACTCATCCAGAACGATATATGGGTTCAGGACATGTTCGATGGTGTCGAGCGACAGAATCAGGTCCACCGAATTGTCCTGAACCATGGGAAGGGTATCGTTGACCGGAGTAGTCAGGGTTAATTTGCCGTTGGCGACGCCACGCGTCTGACTCATGTCATTCCAGGCGTCCGCGATATTCTTCAGTGCACCCTCACTGATGTCGACTCCGGTTAAGGAAGTAAATCGTTGCTCCAGTGCCAACGACAACAACAGGGAGCCCGATCCAGCACCATATTCGAGAACCGAACCCGACAGACCCTCTAATAGTGGATAAATAGTCAGGTCACGCCCCCGCATCCCGTCCCGGGGATCCCAAAAGCGTAACGCGTCATCTTCATAGAATTGTTTCAAGTGCACTGAATGCATGGCAACCGAACTCCTGTAATTAAAGGGCCGTGTGAGTAGTAGCCTGTGTATGGAGCCGCACAGGATCACTCTGAGTGAGTAAAGCATTTCTGGACCGCGCGCAGTCCCGGACGTGATTCACATACATTCCCACCAGGAAAGCCAGGATGAATGCACCTTGGGATTCCTTGAAGGTTTCGTGAAAAAAACCATAGATCAAAATTCCGACCCCACCCCAGAATAAATCCGCATGGTGACGCCGCAAAAACCGAAACACGTTGTAAAGAATGAGTATCCAAACCAGAAAACCCAGAAAACCCACCCGCAGAAGCACGTCCATGTACTGGTTGTGAGCGGAACCGGTAGTTACGTTGCTCAAAACCCAACTCCCGAGGTACCCGGACCCGAGGATGGGATTTTCAAGGGTGTGTTGGAGAATGGCCGTCCAGATGACCAGCCTTGTTCCCTCCGAGCCTTTCGAGATCAGGACATCATCTGGTGGCGGCGCGCCGGCTGAGAGCAACTCTGCCGGAATTATCATTGCAAAGAACTGGCCATAGCGCACCAGAATAGTCTCGCTGAAGAACTCGAAAACCACCGGAAAAAACATGTAGGCCACTGCAATCAAGGACACGCTTGCCAATGCACCAGTTGTAGCAATGCGAAGGCCCCGCCAAGACCAATTTTTTCGATGTATGACGCTCGACAAGAGATACAGCCCGACCGCAAAGCTGAGGGCGATAACAGATGAGCGGGAGAAAGTCAGCAATATCCCGGCAAGGATCAGAGAAAGAGCACCAAGCTTTGCAAGCTTAAGGAAGGCGGTCCGGGCAGGGAAATAAAGGAGGACGAAAAAACCAAGGATGTAAATAAAGCCAAATCGTTGCGAACCCACTATATTCTTCAATTCCCAACCGGCCGCATTACCCCCCGCAGCGAGGAAGCCCACAAGAGCCTCCCCTGCGAACAAGCAGGAAATAACAACGAGCGCCCACCGGAAACTATTTATCTCCGGCATCCCAATGCGTGTAATGGCAAATGCAAATACCGTCATGAAAATCGCAAAGCTCACGGTTGCCCGTAGAAACTGATCTCCGGAGGCCAGCAATGTGAAGGGCAGGCTAAAAAGAAAAATCAGGGAAAAAATGACGGCGGCAACCGAAACCCACTCGTTCGGTTTATAGACTTTATGCGCCACAAACAATGACACGGCAGCGAACAAAACGAAGCTGTAGTTTACACTGAGCTCGCCTATCGAGATTGGCCACAGGAACAGCGTAAACAGGATCGTTTTGAAGCGGTTATGCACGCGGTCGCTCGCTTCCAGGTTCATGACAGAGGTTCTGGATGACTTCAACCACTCGCGTGGGCATATCTTCTGCAGGCAGCGGACCGCTGTTGGTCTTGATCCAGTCCGCGATATCCTCGCGACTCATTCTCCTCCGCAGTTCTTCGAGCAACCCGCCAACGTCGGCAAGATCGTGTACGAATGCAGACATGGGGTAGCTGGTGAGCACGGTCCCATAGCGTTGGCCGGCGAGCTTGCCGTATTGGGCCAGTAGCAGCGGCATCCCTAACAGGCTGGGAATCACAGCCGCCGAAGAAGGCTCGACCAATGCCGCTTGGGCTCCCTGCAATCGGTGCACGAATTCCTCTTTGCCGCATAGGGCAATCCCCAACTCCTTCAGCCGCTCAGGCAATCCGGTGCGGTAATGCGCCGGGTGTAGCTTGACCACGAGATGCAGCCCTTGCCGATCAAGCGCCGCATGGGTATCCGCAAGGTGGCTAATGAACGCATCCTGATTAGCAAAAACAACCCCGGCTTCAATCAAAGCGGTGTCTATGTAAATGATCTCGGCACTTTTTTCTCGATCGAATGAAAGCCAACTCCCGAGATCCTTTTCCTGCAGACCGAACCCAAGCAGATCCGGATTGCCTACTGTATGAATACATCTTTCAGGAATCCCGTAGGTTCTTGCCATGTGTGAGACATCTGCCTCCGCATACACACAACCTGCCGTCGTGGTTGCTGCTCGAGGCGCGGGGATATTCTTCAACTGCAACTTCGCCGATATTTCACGGACGAAATCCAGCCACACCGACAATGGGGCTCCAGTATCAAGCAACGACTTCCAGTAAACCGGCCAGATCTTGGTCAGGTTCTTGCCCAGGCGCGTCCGGACAAGATTCAGCAATTTAATCCAGTTAAGCTTGTAGGGCCGGTCTGTGCCGGGGTCGACCGCCTGAACGGTGACTAGACCGTGGTAAACATGCAGAGTCGGAATTCCCAGATACTGGCAGTAATTGTTGAAGGCCTGGTGTGCCAGCGCGCGAGTTGAAAAGAAAAGGACGGCCGCTGGCTGCTCCTTTTCCAATATTTGCCTGAAGGACATCCTTCCATAGTAGGAGATGTCCCTGACCTCCAGCCGTCCGATCTTCTCCTCAACAGGGCGATTCAGATCGTGTCCCCAAGATCCTATGTGTACCAGAATGAGGCGATAGCCTCGCTTTTCCAGTTCCGGTACGAGACGTTCAAAATGTGGACTACCTTCCGTCCAGCTGTCAAAACCCAAAATCGTTTTCATCGGCCAATCAGTAAAATTTCACTCATCGATGAGCGGCAAAAGCACTGGTGTGTATCTGTCAACATCCACTACCACACGCTTACCAATAATATTCATCAAATATTTGGGGGCCAACCCAAATCCCGGGCGAACGCTCCTCACCGAGTCCTCGGTAATCACGTCGCCAGCCTTCAGGTCTTTTACGAAATACAGGGATCTCCGGAACTTTACATTCCCCAGCTCGCTGGACTTGCGCCCGTAATCTACCCGCCCTAATGCTTCCCATGCGGTTCTGGCCCCCTGGCACAGAGCAGCCAGTTCCGCCGGCTCCAGAGAAAAGCTGTCGTCCGGGCCTCCTCCATCTCGGTTCAAGGTAAAGTGTTTTTCGATAATCGAGGCCCCCAGTGCCACACTCGCAATTGCAGTAGTGTTATCCAGAGTGTGGTCGGACAGGCCGGTTACCAAACCAAAACGGCGAATCATATCAGGGATGGTACGCAGGTTGTAATCCGCCGCTGGAGCGGGGTAACCGCTGACACAATGCAAGATGGCAAGCTCCTTGCAGCCGCCCTCGCGGGCCGCTTCGACTGCTTCCCGGATTTCCTCCGCATCGGCCATCCCGGTGGAGATGATCATCGGCTTTCCTGTGCCCGCGACATACCTGATCAGCGGCAGATCAACGGCCTCGAACGAGGCGATCTTGTAGGCTGGGGTGTTGAGGTCCTCAAGCAGATCGACTGCCGTATTGTCGAAGGGGGAACTGAAAAGGGTGATACCGATCCTGCGAGCATGTTCGAAGAGCGGAGCATGCCACTCCCAAGGCATGTGAGCCTCGCGATAAAGGTCGTATAACGTGCGTCCATCCCACAAACCGCCCCGAATCCTGAAATCTTCGCTGTCGCAATCCAGCGTGATTGTGTCAGGCTTGTAAGTCTGCAACTTGACGGCATCGGCGCCAGCTTTCTTTGCTTCTTCGATGATGCGTAGCGCCGTCTCAAGCTTACCATTATGGTTGGCTGAAAGCTCGGCGATGACATAGGGTGGTGAGTCTGCACTTATTGTGCGGCCAGCTATATGGATACGTTGCACTTCATCCATTATTTACCTCAGTTCTTGAGTTCCATTCTTCGCGCAAAAGCCCAAAGCAGATCAGGTCGTGATAGCCGTCAGCGCCTTTATGTTGCTGGCGCAACACTCCCTCCTGCTGAAAGCCAAGTTTACGATGGAAACGGATTGAGGCCTCATTAAAATCTAACGCTTGACCGCATACCTTGTGAAGCCCTAACGTCCCGAAGGCGAAATTGAGCACTGTCACACCGAGTTTGTGTCCTGAGCCTTTCGCTGCCCCCGGCGCAGCGTAGAATCCCCAGTCAGCGATGCCCCCCGGCGCCACGCCACTAAAATGAACAAAACCGAGCGCCATCCCATCCTCTTCTACGATCAGAAGACGCCGCGTGGGATCTTGGGAGTTCCGTTCATACCATTGCCGGTGCTCAGTCAATGAAATCTCATGCTGAGTCAGCATATAGCGGCGTATGTCGGGCTCATTACGCCAAGCCAATACCTGCTCGAGATCAGCATTTGTCATGCTACGGATTTGGCAATTCTTCTCAGTCATTTGCATTCGTTATCATAGCTGCGAGGCGGCTAACGCCAGCCCCGTCGGTAACTGCGATACAGGCTTGCTGCATGGCCAGTAACCTTTGCGCGCCCAGCAAGAGCGAAATCTTTTCATGTAGTTCTACGGCAAGTTGATCGCCGCTTTCCAAAAGTAACACGGCACCCATTTCCTTGAGTGCAGCAGCGCCTTCCCGTTGGTTGTCCGCCAATACCATTGTAAGAGTTGGTAAGCCCAAACAGCAGCGCTCCCAAGCTGAAGTACCTGCGGCCCCAATCGCCAGATCGCTGTCGGCCATCAGTTTCGCCATGTCCTGAACGTTCACCAGAACTTCTGTTGCCCAAGGAGTCTCCTTGGCCTTTTCTCGTACTTTAGTCAACCACGGCGCATGTGGCCCCATCACGACGGTAATCCGACAGTCCGCAGGCAAAGAGGAATCTTTCAGAGCATCGAGTACTCTGGTGGTGGCGTTGTCTTTGTCGACACCACCCATGGTAATTAGCAGGTGCTTGAGCTGTGGCGAGGCACGACGCGCGAGACTGTAATTGCGCAGAGCAGCGAACTCGGGGCGAATTAATGCGTATTTCGGACCGACGAGGACCGTGCAGCCGGCCGGCACCAAGTCAAAGTAGTCGGCAGCAACTCGGCCAGAATTTTGGTCCAGCAGCAGATCACAATCGTGCAGGCGATCTGCAAGGTCGTCAATAACCATCAGATGACGGCAGGCGGGGCGGAGTTGCCGTTCCCAGTTGGCATCGATGGCGTAATGATCGACAACCAGCCAGTCAGCTACGGTCTCGCCAATGCCAATTTTTGTCTGCGCCGCATCTGTGGGCCAGTCAGAACCGAGCCAGGCAGCGTGCGTACATTCCCTCGCCGAGGACGAATTGTAGTGAGCGTATTCCAGCTCAGGCAGAACATGAACCTTAAAACCGCGTTGACGAATCAAATCGGTAAGGTTCCCTGGATGTGCGCGGCAGACAAATCGACAGCGCGCACCCCGCTGCTGCAGGGCGTCGGCAAGAGTAAGGCATCGCATGACGTGGCCCGTGCCGATGTTAAGCGAAGCGTCGGCACGAAAAACGACATCACGCATGGATTCCTGCATAAACTGCATCCCGTCGCGAGGAGATTGTTGGGAACTCAGCACGGTAATTGCCCAAGGCTTGTGTATCGAGGACAATCAAATCGAGAGTATCCTCAAGTGCAATCATGGGCAATTTTTCACCGGAAGGAAAATAACAACACGTGCTTTTGCAGTATTCAACACCATTGCCGTCCGTTCCCGTCCGATTCACCCCCAGCATGCAGTACTGATTCTCGATGGCCCTGGCCCTAAGCAAAGTGTCCCAATGCAGGAACCGACGGGCTGGCCAATTTGCAATATTGATGACGAGGTCGGCACGACGCGCCATCGCGGTATACACCTCAGGAAAGCGCAAGTCGTAACAAACGGTTAGCCCAATATTGACATTGTCGATATTCGCTACGGCAAGCTTCTCCCCGCCCTTAAAGACCCGATCTTCCCCCGCATGGACAAACGGGTGAATCTTGTCATATTCGGCCAGGACGATGCCCTTCGAATCAACAAGTACGGCTCGATTCAAGTAGAACCCTTTGTCCTTGGCGATATAACCAAACACCACCGCAATTGAGTATTTTCGTGCGATTGATTGAAAAAAATGGGTGGTTTCAGAATCCGATATGACCTCGGCAAGCGATTCCGCCTCCATGCAGTAGCCGGTCAACGTCATCTCTGGAAAGACAATTAGTTGAGCCCGCTCCTTTGCGGCGCGGGCGCATTGCCGTTCACAAGCAATTCGATTGACCGCCTTGTTCTTCCAAGCCTGATCTAGAGACGAAACCGCTATTTTCAATTATTCCATTTCCTAAATACTGGCTTTACGGCATCGCCTATCAACTCTTTTGACACCGCATCATTTGAAATTACTGAGCGCAGCTTAGCCCCCGTTTCCTCGATTGCTTCCACGGTGTAATTCAAATGCTCGTCATTATGCGAGTGCGTGATGCTTATCCAAGGAATCAATATGCCTTTATCAACCATGTATTGATGGAAAAGCGTATGCAGTTCCGGCCAAAAATCGCCATTGGCTTTCGTACAAAGTATCTGCGGATTGGCGTCGAAACCAATAATTTTAACGTGATCGTTTAAGCTATTTTTCGATATGGCGTCTTTGACGCGAGCTTTCATGCGCCCGCCTAAAGACCAGACATGGGAAGTGACGTTTAGCCTATCGCAAGCCTTCAAAGTCGCAAGAGTCGCCGACAGGCCTACAGTTTCAGAACCATGGGTTTGAGACAATAAGAACACGCGTTCCTTATCATGGTGAATCCCTCCCAACTCCATAAGCTCCCGCTTACCGGCCAGAACAGAGCAAGAGTAGCCATTAGCAATGGCTTTGCCAAAGGCTGCCAAATCTGGATAGATGCCATACCTATGGTGAGACCCTCGAATATCAAATCTCATGCCCGCAATGTTTTCATCAAAAATCAGAACCGTGCCAGTCGCTTCGGTTTTTTCTCGCAGATATTTCAGGAAATTCGTATTGTTATCTCCATTACGGCTAATCCCTTCCACGGTATAGTCACTATCCCTCGGCTCTGCATAAGGAGAATCGTTTTTTACGGGTTCTAGAATTACTGCAGCAATCTGCCCCGGATATTGATCAAAGGCCTGCTCCACGCTTTCGATATCGTTATATTTAAACTTAAGCGTGTATTGGCGCTCGGTATCCAGCGTGCCAGAGTTCATTTCGGTTGAGCCAATGAACCAATCGTGGATTGCAAAAAACGGATGGGAACTGCAAACCAGCACATATTTGCGTCCGGTATAAGCACGGGATAATTTGACCGCGGCCGTAGTAACATCTGAACCGTTTTTTCCGAACTTGACCATCTCCGCACACGGCCAAAGACCCACTAAATATTCGGCAAGTTCATATTCTAAAATTCCTGGCCGAGTAAAGTTGGTACCTTTACGAATAGCGGCACATACCTGATCGTCTACCTCATCAAACGCATGGCCAAGAATCATCACACGATTGCCCATGGCCCAATCGATAAAACGTTTTCCTTCAATATCCCAGCACTCAGCTCCCTTCGCGTGGGACATGATTTTTGGGGCATTAGCTGGGAACTGGTCATCGCCTTTGCTATAGGTATGGCTGCCACCCGGAACAATTTGATGGAATCTCTTGTTAATCTGGTCGGAATTCATGTTGATGCCTCTGAGTTGTGTACTATCTGTGAAATATCGATGGTGCAACACTAACCCTTTTTAGAAAGGGGCCTGCATTATTGTAGCTATCATAATAATGAGCGGGTATGTATTGCTGATTATCGCGGAACACATCGCCGGCCCCCTCATAGAGTTCAATAATATTTTCCAGTGTGAGCTCGGGCCCTAACATTTTATACACTTTCGAAATTACATCGAAATCTTCCTTGTAATCCAAGGTAAGGCGTATTTTGAGAAAATATTGCTGGGGGCACTCAAAATTTAAAATATTTCTATGCTCCTCAAAAAAATAGGGGATTACATGCTCCCTTTGATGAGCGGTTTTTGCATTTAAAAACGCATCAGAAAGACTCTCGAACGAAAAAACATCAACATCCATTCCATCCGGAAAGGAAAGAGGGAGCCGGTTCGTGACTAATTCATTCGTCTTATGAACTGATAGATAAGTATCGATGGCGTAATCCACTATTTTGGGGTCTATTAATGGACAGTCTGCCGTAATCCTCACGACAATATCAGCGTTATACAATTTGGCAGCATGATAGTACCGACCCGTTACATCATTAAGATCGCCACGGAACACATCAACGCCGATGCGATTGCATTCCGCCTCTATCAAATCATCGGATTTATCGCTGCTAGTTGCCACAACAAGGGAACACTTGCTCTCGACTTTGCGCAATCTATTGACCAATACACCCAGCATCGTTGTATCTGAAATTTTGTATAACACCTTGCCAGGCAAGCGACTCGAAGTCATTCGAGCTTGGACAATGATAACCGTATTACTTTGATTCATAATTGTTTAGCGCACCTTTTTCTACGACATCAATTGCCGCCATAATTCGATCTCGGTGACTTTTGGGGTGTTCTACAGAATCATCAACAAATCTAACCAGCGCTTTCTTGAAGGCTGAAAAAGAATCCCTAAAGACAAGCTTCTTACTGCCAGCTCTCCCGAAGAATTGAATTTCAATACCTGTTGGCAGCGCCCCCAGGGACGTGAGGTTACAGGTCACCCCTGATTCCCATCGTAAACTCACTGCGGTACGATCTTGGGACTTGATACATGAATATTTTTCAATATTACCCTGCGGCCCTAAGTTCTCTAAAATCGGATCTATGGCATGAATAATGTATTTATCCCAGCTATTTGGCACCAAGCCGGTCACATGAGAAATTTCGCCTATATCAATCCGGTCTTGATCCGACAACAGCAATTCAGAGGCAAAACGCAGGGCCGAACAAGAAAAAATCTGGCCAGGGTACTGCTCCAGAGCAAACAGTGCCTCGGCGTCTGATACGGATAGCGCCATGGGCTTGTCTATATAAACCGGAAGCCCGGCTTTCAAAAATGGGCGTGCAAATTCAAGATGGTTCTCTGCGTCGTCCCTCGCCAACAGTACGCCATCAATCTGGCCAATCATTTCTTCCGGCCTGGCCACCACGTGCTCGATCCGTGAGGCTTTGGCAATATGCTTGGACTGTTCCAGTGACTGTGTCCAGATATGGCTTACCTGGGCATTTGAAATGAAGTCTTCCGGGTAGCGTTGTTTCGACAGATAGTCAGGAATGACCGGAAAGCCACATTGCTGCATTGCCTCCATATCGTAGCCGTTAAAAATGGCAGACCAGGAATATGGATGCCCGTTACCTTTACTCATTCCGAGTACGCCAAGCCGCAACATGACTAGTTTATCCTCCAGCGCGTCGGATCAATGAGCTCAAGATCGTCGCTGCCGACATCTGGAAATCGATCTAAGCGCAAATGTGCCGCAGCAACAATGGCATTGAACTGCGTCAGTGAATCAACACCGACTACCACTCGTTCGATTTCTGGATATGACAAGACGAAACCCAAAGCCACCTCAAGCGGCGACTTACCCATGTCGAGACACTCCGACAACCAGTGGTCAAGTAGCGATTTCCACGGTTTGAACCACGCGGGGCGTCCGTCTGATTGCATGAGCAACAAACCTTGCAGAAAAGCAGAGCGCGTATGCACACGAACACCTTCTTGGTGCATTCGATACAGCCATCCTGAATCGACAAGTCTCCGGTCAAGAATGTTGAAAGGCGCCTGGACGAGGTCCGGTTTGAATACGCCCCAAAGCTGATCCAGCTCTGCCGGCGTATAAATTGAGAAACCAACCGCACTTACAAAACCTCTATCCCTCATATCGCGCAGGGCGTTACAGTAGGCTGCACCATGCTTACCAAGCAAATCGGCAGGCCTATGTAACAGCAAAGCATCAAGCCGATCGATGTTAAGGCGCTTCCTGGAGCCAACCAGTTGCCCCTCTAGCCATGAATCCACATCGACGACATCACTTGGCAAAGGCGGGAGTTTGCTGACCACTTTCCAACCCGACACGCCAATCTGCCCAAGCCGAGCTTCACTATCACCATATGCAATAGCGGTATCCAAGGTATCGATGCCGGCACCTCTCGCTTTTTCCAGGATTTCGGCAGCAGCGGAACCCGACACTTGACCAATTGAGTTTGCGACACCATAACTCAAACCAAACTGTGCGGTACCCAGCGCCAGCCTCACGCAAGCACCTCATGCAGGACATCAATGATTTTGCTTTGATCCGACTTCGTCAGAGTTGGGAACATAGGGATACTGATCTCTTCGGCGTGGTAGCGCTCAGACTCCGGACAATAACCCGCCCTAAATCCCATCATCTCGTAATACGGCTGACGATAAACGGGAATGTAATGGAGATTTACCAAGATACCGGCCGCGCGCAGCTCATCGTAGACCTGACGCTGACTTTTGGCGCTTTTTTCCAGTTTCAAGCGGATCGGATACAAATGATAACTGGAATAACTTTCAGGGTGCTGCCATGGGGTCTGTAACGGCAAGTCCACCAGTTCAGCGTCATAGCGCTCGGCGATATGATGGCGCTGTTCGACATAGGCATCCAATCTGGCCATCTGACTCACGCCCAAGGCAGCCTGGATGTCGGTCATACGATAGTTGTAGCCCAAGTGGACTTGTTGGTAATTCCAGATTTCATTGGCGGGCCTGGGCTGCATTATCCGAGAATCGCTGGTAATGCCATGACTGCGATATCGTTGCATGCGATCTGCCAATGCGGAATCATTGGTGAGCGCCATCCCCCCCTCACCCGTGGTGATGATTTTTACGGGATGAAAGCTGAATATGGTTATGTCACTGTAGCGGCAGTTGCCGATAGGTTCGCCCTTGTACTTGCCGCCGATGGCGTGCGAGGCATCCTCGATAATCTTGAAGCCATACTGCTGGCTCAGTGAATAGATGGCAGCCATATCACAAGACTGGCCGCACATGTGTACCGGAACCACAACCTTGGGCAGCTTTCCGGCCTTTTCCGCCTGAGCCAATTTTTCGGCAAGGCAATCCACGCTCAAATTGTAGGTGCGGGGATCGATATCCACAAAGTCAACCCGTGCTCCACAATACAAGCCGCAGTTGGCACTGGCAACAAAAGTGATAGGGCTTGTCCATAACCAATCACCAGGCCCGAGCCCCAGGCCCAAGCACGCGATGTGCAAGGCCGAAGTGGCGCTATTGACAGCCACGGCATGCTGAGCGCCGCAATAGGCGGTGACAGTTCGCTCAAATGTCGTAACAGCCGGCCCTTGCGTCAGAAAGTCCGAGCGGAGAACATCAATCACCGCATCGATGTCGGCTTGCGTTATTTCTTGTCTGCCATAGGGGATAGGGATCATGATGGTCAAATGTTGCCGATCTTTTCGCGGTTGGTCTCAATCCATTCACGAAGCATTTCGATACTCATCCATTCGGCATTGTTGTCCGACGAGTAGGTAAATTCCGGGCGAACAAGTACTCCCCCGTTAATACGCAGAGGATCTTGGCTCCAGTTGTGGATGGCCGGCAATATTTTGTAATAACTCTCAAATTCATATGTGTGAGGGGCATCTTCCGTGCCGATCATTTGCTCATGAAGCTTTTCGCCAGGACGAATCCCCACAATCTCATGCTGTGCATTCGGCGCTATGGCGCGAGCTACATCCGTGACCTTCATGGAGGGGATTTTTTTGACGTATATCTCGCCGCCCATCATGTCGTCAAAGGCGTGCCAAACCAACTCAACACCTTCTTCAAGAGTAATCATAAAGCGGGTCATACGTGTATCAGTTATAGGTAAGGCCGCCTTGTCTGCCTGCGAGATAAAAAACGGAATGACTGAACCACGAGAACCCATCACATTGCCGTAACGCACAACTGCAAACCTGGTATCTTGCGCACCGCTGTAAGAGTTGCCAGCGATAAATAGCTTATCCGACGCGAGCTTGGTTGCCCCATAGAGGTTGGCCGGACTACTGGCCTTGTCCGTCGAAAGGGCAACGACGCGCTTCACACCTTGGTCTATACAGGCGTCAATCAGGTTCATGGCCCCATTGATATTGGTCTTCACACACTCGAACGGATTATATTCGGCCGTCGGAACAATTTTGGTGGCGGCCGCATGCACGACATAATCAATCCCCCTGAGTGCCCTCGCCAAGCGGTCCTTGTCGCGCACATCGCCGATAAAGAAACGTACCCGCTCATCATTCCCGTAAAGTTTAGCCATTTCCCACTGCTTCATCTCGTCGCGCGAGAAAATCACCAGCCGACGTGGATTGTATTTGGCCAAGGTCATTGGTACGAAAGTATGACCAAAAGAACCGGTACCGCCGGTAATGAGGATAGATGAGTTATTAAGCATTAATTTGTTCCTTGCGTTTCGGGGGCAATAGGTCAGCAAACGCTAATTCTAGCTTAAGTCTCAATCTGCTTTATACCCCTATTGCTTAATTTGACGGTGATATTGGTTTTACGGGGGGCAACCCCAAGCCCTTTCTCCCGCCATTTGCCGTCTCTCTTCAGGGCAGCCTTTTTCGATAAGGACATTCGGGCAGTAGTTGACCTTGCCAAAGCTAACGCGCAGTTTTTTCACCAAATCTCTTTGCGCGGAAGTTCGGGAGAATATGTTGAGTGAATTGTAATGAGTGGCTTCGTCGAGCATCAAGAGGGCGTTCAGCTACTGAACGGCGCGCATTGCAACAGTTGGCGCCCAAGACTGTCAAGCCAAGATTCCCGCTCGTGTATCATGGCGGCCTCGTTTCTGTCTGAAACCTTTTGCATGCAAAACGCGCCGCACATCGTTCTGATCAAAACGTCCTCGCTGGGCGACGTTCTACACAATCTCCCGGTTGTGACGGACATTCGCAAACACCTTCCCGATGCACGTATCGACTGGGTCGTGGAAGAGAGCTTTGCTGCCCTGCCCGCGCTGCATCCCGGCGTGGGACATGTCATTCCCGTCGCCATGCGACGCTGGCGCAAGTCCTGGTGGCGCTCGCGAAGCGAGATCCAGGCCTTCTGCCGGAAATTGCAAACCCGGCCTTACGATCTTGCGCTCGACACCCAGGGACTGCTCAAGAGCGCGCTCATCACCCGCTGCGTGCGCGCAGAACATTGCGGCCACGCCTGGGGCAGCGCCCGCGAACCGCTGGCCAGCCTGTTCTACGACCGCACCTGCGCCATTGCCGAGGATCTGCACGCCGTCGAACGCAACCGGCAACTGGCCGCCTCCGTTCTGGGCTACACCGCCGACGGTGCGCCGGACTATGGCATCCGCACCCCGGATCTTGTTCTGCCCTGGCTGCCGGACACTCCTTATGCCGTGCTGCTGCATGCCACCAGCCGCGATGACAAACTGTGGGATGAGCAGAACTGGATCACACTGGGCAAACGCCTGCATAGCTCCGGCTTGCGCGCAGTATTGCCCTGGGGAAGTGAAAAAGAGAAGGCTCGCAGTGAGCGTTTGTGCGCCGCCATCCCGAGTGCAGTCTGTGCGCCCCGCATGAATCTCAACGAAGCCGCCGCATTGCTGGGCAAGGCGCGCACGGTGATCGGCGTAGACACCGGTCTGAGTCACCTCGCTGCCGCGTTGGATGTGCCTACCGTGGGCATATATACTGCAACCGATCCCGGCCTGACCGGACTTTATGCCGGCTCGCGCGCGGTCAATCTCGGCGGCAAGCATGCCCCCCCCACGGTGAATGCCGTCATCGAGAAACTCGCGAATCTAGGCGTTCATGTTTAAGCCGCGCATCTTCTATACCCTGGGGCTGTGGTTGCTGCTGCCCTACATCTTCTTCCACCTGCTCTGGCGCGGACGCAAGCAGCCGGAATATCTGCAACATATCGGTGAGCGCTTTGGTTTTTATTCCCGGCCCAGCGGCAAGCCGGTCATCTGGCTGCATACCGTCTCGGTCGGAGAAACCCGTGCTGCGGCCACCCTGATCAAACGGCTGCGCGAGAAATATCCGGATTACCAACTCCTCCTTACCCATATCACCCCGACCGGGCGAGCCGCCAGCGAACAGTTATATGGCGACGATGTGCTGCGGGTTTACCTGCCCTACGACTACCCATTCGCGGCGCGACGCTTCCTGCGCCATTTCAAACCCCAGCTGGGCATCCTGCTTGAGACAGAGATATGGTTCAACCTGATCCATGCCAGCCATGAAGCAGGCACGCCGCTGCTACTGTTGAACGCGCGCATGTCGGAGAAATCGGCGCGGGGGTATGCGCGCTTCGCCAGACTTACCCGCACGGCGCTTGGCGAGCTGGCCGCCATCTCCGCCCAAACCGCCGATGACGCCAAACGCCTGTCTCAGCTCGGCGCAAGCAATGTATCGGTGATGGGCAACCTCAAATTCGACATCGAGCCGCCATCCGCCATGCTGGAACTGGGCAAACAGTTGCGCGCGCAATTCGGCGAAGACCGTAAAGTCCTGCTGGCTGCCAGCACACGCGAAGGCGAAGAGGCGTTATTGATGGATGCGCTGACACAGGTCGACCTGCCGGGGCTGTTGCTGGTTATCGTGCCGCGCCATCCGCAACGCTTCGACGAAGTCGCAGCACTGCTAAAAAAGCATAGTCTGCGATTTCAGCGCAGAAGCGAAGGCCGACCGGTCGCAGCAGACACCCAGGCGGTGCTGGGCGACAGCATGGGCGAGATGTTCGCCTACTACGCGGCATGCGATGTCGCCTTCATAGGCGGCAGCCTGCTGCCGTACGGCGGGCAAAATCTGATCGAGGCCTGCTCCGTCGGCAAACCGGTACTGATCGGGCCGCATACCTTTAATTTCGCCGAGGCAGCCAAGCAGGCGATCGCCGAGCGCGCCGCGATAGAAATCCAAACCGCGCACGAATTGGCGGCAGCCGCCAAAGAATTGCTGAACTCAACGCCTCAGCAGGCAGAAATGGGGCTGGCCGGAAAGAAATTCAGTCAAAAACACGGGGGAGCAACAGTGAACGCGATCCGGCTTGCTAAAGCCCACATCAAGCACCGGTCTTCCTGAACTTACCCTAATCACTCAAGGCTTGGGAAATTCGTCCAGACAGCGGGCCAAGGCATTCTGCCAATCCGGCAGGGCGACGCCAAAACGCTCGCGCAGTCTGCCGCCGGCAAGCCGTGAATTCTTCGGACGGGGCGCCGGCAATGGATAGGCTTCCGTCGGGATGGGACGCAATTGCGGCAGCCGCTCTGCACTCAACAACCCGCGCTCTGCGGCACCATCCAGAATGGCGCGGGTGAAACCGTGCCAACTCGTCTCGCCTGCCGAAGTCAGGTTGAAGATGCCTGAGGCAAAGCAGGCCTGCTGGCGTTCCTTCTGCGCTTGCCGGATGATGTGCGCCGTCGCGTCGGCGATGTTGCGCGCCCAGGTCGGCGCACCGATCTGGTCATCCACCACGCTAAGTTCTTGTCGCTCCTGCGCAAGGCGCAACATCGTCCTGACGAAGTTGCGGCCGCGCGAGGCGAATACCCAGGAGGTGCGCAGGATGAGGTGATCGCAACCGCTCTGCCCGATCGCCAGTTCGCCGGCCAGCTTGCTGCGTCCGTAGGCGCTGACCGGGCAAGGCTCGTCCGCCTCGGTATAAGCCGTGGCCTTGTTGCCGTCGAACACATAGTCGGTGGAGTAGTGAACCAAAAGAGCGTTCGATTTTTTCGCCCACTCGGCCAGCACACCGGCCGCGGTGCCGTTGACGAACGTCGCCTGCTGCTCGTCCGCTTCGGCCTTGTCCACGGCGGTGTATGCGGCGGCATTGACGATGACGTCGGGACGAACACGTTCAAGCAGGGACTGAATGTTCTGCGGTTGGGCAAGGTTGCACTCCGCACTGCCGACAGCGACCACCTCGCCCAACGGCATGAGGCTTCGTGCCAACTCCCATCCGACCTGTCCGGACGCTCCCGTCACCAGCAATTTCATGCAAACACCTCCGCTTCGGTGAAAGCCCGCCCGGCCTGGTCCTTGCCCGAAAGCAGGGGATTCCGGAGCGGCCAGTCGATGCCGATATCCGGATCGTTCCAGATGACGCAGCGTTCATGCTCGGGCGCGTAATAGTCGGTGGTCTTGTATAGAAAATCCGCACTCTCGGACAGCACCACGAATCCGTGGGCAAAGCCGGGCGGTATCCACAACTGGCGCTGGTTGTCTTCGCTCAATTCGGTACCAGCCCATTGGCCAAAAGTCGGCGAGGATCTGCGAAGATCGACCGCCACATCGAAGACTGCGCCGCGCACCACTCGCACCAGCTTGCCCTGCGGTTGTTTGATCTGGTAATGCAAGCCGCGCAGTACACCTTTCGCGGAGCGTGAATGGTTGTCCTGCACGAAATCGAGTTCCATCCCTGTGGCCTCGGCAAACACGCGGCGGTTGAAGCTCTCGAAGAAGAAGCCCCGGCTGTCGCCGAACACCTTGGGTTCGAGCACCAGGACGCCCGGCAATCTTGTCGGCAATATCTTCATAAACCGGGGCCAGTTTCCCGCAGGATTTGCAGCAGATATCTGCCATATCCGTTCTTGCTCAAGGGCTGCGCCAGCTTTTCGAGCTGTCCGGCATCGATAAAACCCTTGCGATAAGCGACTTCTTCCAGACAGGCGATCTTCAATCCTTGGCGGTGTTCGATGGTCTGGATGAAATTGGATGCTTCGATCAGTGATTGATGGGTTCCGGTATCCAGCCATGCGAAACCGCGCCCCATGATTTCCACTGTAAGTTTGCCGCTGTCGAGATACATCCGGTTTACGTCGGTTATCTCCAGCTCGCCCCGCGCCGAGGGCTTGATCGTTTTGGCGATCTGCACCACGTCGTTGTCGTAGAAGTAGAGCCCGGTCACCGCATAGTGGGACTTGGGCTTAGCGGGCTTTTCTTCGAGGCTGATCGCTTTACCCTTTCCATCGAACTCGACCACACCGTAGCGTTCCGGGTCATTCACCCGATAGGCGAAGACCGTTCCGCCCTCTTTTTTGGCAGCAGCTGCTCCGAGCAAAGACTCGAATCCCCCGCCGTAGAAGATGTTGTCACCCAACACCAGTGCGCAACTGTCACCGCCGATGAAGCTCTCGCCGATCAGGAAGGCCTGCGCCAAGCCGTCTGGCGATGGCTGCACCGCATAGGACAGGTTTATCCCCCACTGGCTGCCGTCGCCCAGCAACTGCTCGAAGCGGGGAAGGTCCTGCGGAGTGGAGATGACCAGAACGTCGCGGATCCCAGCCAGCATCAAGGTACTGAGCGGATAGTAGATCATCGGTTTGTCGTAGATCGGCAGCAGTTGCTTGGATACGGCCTGGGTGACAGGGTACAGGCGAGTGCCGGAGCCGCCCGCGAGGATGATGCCTTTCATGCAGTGCTCCTTTCGGTATAGTTCTGCTGCAGCCAATTCTGGTATTCGCCGCTGATAACGCCTTGCACCCAGCCGCTGTTGGCCAGATACCATTCAACGGTCTTGCGCAGCCCGGTCTCGAAGGTTTCCAGCGGCTTCCAGTCCAACTCGTGTTCGATCTTGCCGGCATTGATGGCGTAGCGGTGATCATGCCCGGGACGATCCTTGACGTAAGTGATCAGGTTCGCATGCGGAGCACCCGCCGGGCGCAACTCGTCGAGTATCGCGCAAATGGATTGCACCACTTCAAGGTTGGTCTTTTCGTTCCAGCCGCCGATGTTGTAGGTCTCGCCCAGTCTGCCCCGGTTCATCACCAGATAGAGAGCGCGCGCATGGTCTTCTACATACAGCCAATCGCGGATGTTGTCGCCCTTGCCATAGATGGGCAGCGGCTTGCCGTTCACCGCATTCAGGATAACCAGCGGGATGAGCTTTTCGGGAAAATGGTAAGGGCCGTAGTTATTGGAACAGTTGGTCGTCACCACCGGCAAGCCGTAGGTATGGTGCCACGCGCGCACGAGGTGGTCTGAAGATGCCTTGCTCGCGGAGTAGGGCGAATTCGGCTCGTAGGCGGTTTCTTCAGTGAAGAAGCCTTCCTCGCCCAGGCTGCCGTATACCTCGTCGGTGGAGATGTGATGAAAACGGAAATCCGCTTTCTTGCTGCCCTCCAGTCCGCCCCAGTAACTACGTGCCGCTTCCAGCAGGGTGTAAGTACCGACGATATTGGTCTGGATGAAGGCCGCCGGGCCGCTGATGGAGCGGTCGACATGAGATTCCGCCGCCAAGTGCATCACCGCATCAGGCTGGTGCTGTTCGAATACCCGGGCCACTTCGGATGCATCGCAGATGTCCACGTGCTCGAAACAGTAACGCGGATCGTCCGCCACCGAAACCAGCGACTGCAGGTTCCCCGCGTAAGTGAGTTTGTCGAGATTGACGACGCTATCAGACGTATTGCCGATGATATGACGCACCAATGCCGAACCGATGAATCCCGCCCCGCCTGTTACAAGAATTTTTTTCATGGGCCGTGATTATAGACTCAGAGGTGTAGTGCTCGAATAAACAGAACACAGTATTTACTACTGAATCACGCTACCACGCAAATTCGAGAACCTGCGTCAAACTCAGTGCAGCGCCCGGTTGACCCTGTCCACATCCTCCTCGCCCAGCGACCCCGCCGCGGCTTTCAAACGCAGATGGCTGACAAGGTAGTTGTATTCGGCCTGGTACAGGTCGCGGCGGGTGGCATACAGTTGCTGCTGGGCGTTCAGCACGTCGAGGTTGGTGCGGACTCCGACTTCCTGTCCCAGCTTGCTGGCCTCCAGCACGCTTTCACTGGAGGTCAGCGCCTGCTGCAACGCCTTGACTTGGGCGATGCCGCTGACTACGCCGAGATAAGCCTGGCGGGTCTGGGTGGCGACGGTGCGACGGGCATTCTCCAGCTCTTCCTTCGCACGGTCGCGATTGGCCTCTGCTTCGCGCCAGCGGGAATTCACTACGCCCCCCTGAAACAGGGGCACATTCAGCTGAACCCCCACACTCTTGCCGGTGACATCGCTACCCACGCCGAAGGTTCCGCCATTGGCATAGGTTTTTGAATAGTTCGCCACCAAATCCACAGTCGGATAGTGCCCGCCACGGTTGCGCGCAACTTCCTTGTCGGCGATCTCAGCCGCGGCCTTCGCGATGGCGAGCTGCGGATTGTTCGATTCCGCGTCGCCCACCCATTTCTCCATGTCGGCAGGTTGGGGTGCCTCAAGTTTGAACTCCTTGCCGAGCGGCTTGAGTTCCTTGGGCATGGCGTTGAGCAGTTGCTGCAAGGCACGGCGCTTGATCTCAAGGTCGTTCTGCGCGGCGATCTCCTGCGCGCTGGTGAGGTCGTAGCGCGCCTGCGCCTCGTGCGTGTCGGTGATGGTGGCGCTGCCCACTTCGAAGTTGCGCTTGGCCTGTTCCAGTTGCTCGGCAATGGCGGTCTTTTGCGCCTCGGCGAGCCGCACGCTGTCCTGCGCGATCAGTACGTCGAAATAGGCCTGGGCGACGCGCAGAATCAGATCCTGCTCGGCAAGCAGGAATTGCGCTTCCGCCTGGGCTACCTGCAGCTCGGATTCGGTGTATGCCAGCCAGTTCTGCTGGCGGAACAGCGGTTGCGTCAGATTCACGTTGTAGCCGTGGGAGTTATAGCGCTGATTGCCCCCTGGAAAGGGGAATGCACCGCGATACTGCACAGTCTGGTCGTTGAGCGTGCTGTTCGCGCCAAGGTTAAGATTAGGCAACAAGAGGGAACGCCCCTGCGGAAGCTTCTCCAGCCCGGCCTGGCGTGCGGCACGCGCCGCGGCAAACACCGGATCGTTCGCCTGCGCGGCATGGAAGGTTTCCAGCAGGTCAGCCGCTTGCGCCGAACCGGCAGCGGCAAGCAAAGTCGCCAGGAGATAGGGTTTTAGTCTCATCGGTCTTGCGCAACCTCTATATTAGATTTTGCTAATACTACAGCCTGGGGCTGCGTTGCGCAATCCCGGCGGTCAGAACACGAACCGCCGAGGTTGTGCCGCATTCTGCAACGGCGCGACGCAGGTTTCCAGGACGTTGACAGTCTCGAAGGTGTCCGGCGCAACGCGAGTGATCAGCTTCGCTTCCATCAGCGGCGCTTCGCCGACGATGACGAACAGGCGGCCGCCGATGTTCAGGCTGTTCTGGAACGCCTCCGGCAACACCGGCGTGGAACCTGTCAATACGATCACATCGTAGCTCGCTTCGCCCCAACCGCGCGCCGCATCGCCCACCTCAAGGGTGACGTTGTCGCGATGATAGGCCGCCAGATTCTGTTTCGCCATGGCGCTCAGTTCCGGCACGATCTCGACCGACGTCACATGCCCTGCCAAAGCGGACAACAGCGCCGTCAGGTAACCGCTGCCGGTGCCCACTTCCAGCACCTTGTCGTTGCGGGTGAGATGCAATTCCTGGACAGCACGCGCCTCAAGCTTGGGCTGCCACATCGCGGCGCCATGACCCAGCGGAATCTCCATATCGGCAAAGGCCAGGTCCTTCACCCCCGCCGGCACGAACTGCTCGCGGCGCACATGCTTGAGCAATTCCAGCACCCGTCCGTCCAGAACCTCCCACGGGCGAATCTGCTGCTCGATCATGTTAAAGCGCGCTTGTTCCACGTTTTGCATCTCCCTCTCCTGAAGCTTCGTATTCATTATGGTGTTGCTGTCGTCCGGGCAGTATAACAACACCCCCCTGCCGGCTCAACTTGCTTTTGCCCTGCCTTTCCAGTACCTTGCGTTCCTCGCTGGGGGTCTGCCAATCAAGGCAGTGAGATATACCCTTTGAACCTGTACGGATCATGCCGTCGTAGGGAAGCATCCTTCCGGTGCTTTCTGCAATTTAGGAGCGCCACCATGAACGCCAATCCCCAATTCATCGCCCAGACCGCGCACGTTGACGAGGCCGCGGTCAAGCCGTTGCCAAATTCGCGCAAGGTCTATGTCCAGGGCTCTCGCCCCGACATCCGCGTGCCGATGCGCGAGATCACCTTGACCGACACGCATACCAGCAACGGTATCGAGAAGAACCCGCCGATCTATGTCTACGACTGCTCCGGCCCCTACACCGACCCGGCAGTGAAGATCGACATCCGCTCCGGCCTCGAAGAACTGCGCGCTCCGTGGATCGCCGAACGCGACGACACCGAAGCGCTGCCACGCCTGACTTCCGAATACGGCCAACAGCGCCTGAACGACCCGGCGCTGGCCGACATGCGCTTCAACCTGAAGCACACCCCGCGCAAGGCCAAGCCCGGCAAGAACGTGACCCAGATGCATTACGCGCGTCAGGGCATCATCACGCCGGAGATGGAATACATCGCGATCCGCGAAAACCAGCGCCGCGAAGGGCTTTCCGAAATGATGCTGCAACAGCATCCGGGCGAAAACTTCGGCAAAGCCATGCCCAAGGAGATCACGCCCGAGTTCGTGCGCTCTGAGGTCGCCGCCGGCCGCGCCGTCATCACCGCCAACATCAACCACCCAGAAGTCGAACCGATGATCATCGGCCGCAACTTCCTGGTGAAGATCAACGCCAACATCGGCAACTCCGCGCTCGGTTCCAGCATCCAGGAAGAAGTGGAAAAGATGACCTGGGCCATACGCTGGGGCGGCGACACGGTGATGGACCTGTCCACCGGCAAGAACATCCACGAGACGCGCGAGTGGATCATCCGCAACTCGCCCGTGCCCATCGGCACCGTGCCGATCTATCAGGCGCTGGAAAAGGTTAACGGCAAGGCCGAAGACCTGACCTGGGAAATCTTCAAGGACACCCTGATCGAGCAGGCTGAACAGGGCGTGGACTACTTCACCATCCACGCCGGGGTGCTGCTGCGCTACATCCCGATGACCGCGAAGCGCATGACCGGCATCGTCTCGCGCGGCGGCTCCATCATGGCGAAGTGGTGCCTGGCCCACCACAAGGAAAACTTCCTCTACACGCACTTCGAAGAGATCTGCGAGATCATGAAGGCCTACGACGTGACCTTCAGCCTGGGTGATGGTTTGCGTCCCGGCTCGGTCTACGACGCCAACGACGAAGCGCAACTCGGCGAACTGAAGACGCTGGGCGAACTCACGCAGATCGCGTGGAAGCACGACGTGCAGGTGATGATCGAAGGCCCCGGCCATGTGCCCATGCACATGATCAAGGAGAACATGGACCTGCAGCTTAAGTGGTGCCACGAGGCGCCCTTCTACACGCTCGGCCCGCTCACGCAGGACATCGCCCCCGGTTACGACCACATCACTTCCGCCATCGGCGCAGCGATGATCGGCTGGTTCGGCACCGCCATGCTTTGCTACGTGACTCCCAAGGAACACCTCGGCCTGCCCAACAAGGCCGACGTGAAGGAAGGCATCATCACCTACAAGATCGCCGCCCACGCCGCCGACCTCGCCAAGGGCCACCCCGGCGCGCAGATCCGCGACAACGCCATGAGCAAGGCGCGCTTCGAATTCCGCTGGGAGGACCAGTTCAACATCGGCCTCGACCCCGACCGCGCGCGCGAATTCCACGACGAGACCCTGCCCAAGGATTCCGCCAAGATCGCGCACTTCTGCTCCATGTGCGGCCCGCAGTTCTGCTCGATGAAGATCAGCCAGGACGTGCGCGACTTCGCCGCCGCGCAGGGCGTGGACGAACAGGCCGCGCTACAGAAGGGGATGGAAGTGAAGTCGGTGGAGTTTGTGAAGCAGGGCGCGCAGGTTTATCACAAGGCATAAAGCATGACGGTGACTTGCAGGGAGGGCTGTGGCGCTTGCTGCATCGCGCCCTCCATTAACTCGCCTCTGCCGGGCATGCCGCAGGGCAAACCCGCCGGCGTGCGCTGCGTTCAACTCGTGGCTGATGAACGCTGCGCCGCATTCGGTCAGCCCGAACGGCCCGCATTTTGCACCGGTCTGCAGCCCTCGACGGAAATGTGCTGTGCATCGCGCGAGCAGGCACTGATGTGGTTGACCAAATTGGAGCAAGCAACGCGACCCTCCGTATAATTAAACCGAATTAATATCCATCCCCCGTCTTCCGCATCAATGTGTAAATTTGATCTGCCGTGGCCAGTGAAGGAGTGAAGTTGATGAGTGAGTTGGAAACCATCGCAGTCGTGGGACTTGGGTATGTCGGGCTGCCGTTGGCCGTCGAGTTTGGCAAGAGATTCAACACCGTCGGTTACGACTTGTCCGAGAGCAAGGTCAACAGCTACCGGAAATTCATCGATCCGGCGGGCGAAATTGCCACAGACGACCTGAAAGCGGCCACAAAGCTTCGTGTCACAACCGATCCAGCGGAGTTGTCTGCCGCCGACTTTATCGTCGTGGCAGTGCCCACCCCGGTTGATAAAGCCAATCAGCCGGATTTCTCCCCGCTCATCTCCTCGAGCGCCACGGTAGGCCAATACATGAAACGGGGCGCGGTCGTTATCTACGAATCGACGGTCTACCCGGGAGCCACCGAGGAAATCTGCATTCCCGTGCTGGAAAAAGAATCCGGCCTGAAATGGAAACAGGATTTCCATGTCGGCTATTCGCCGGAACGCGTCAATCCCGGCGACAAGGAACGCACCATCGCCATGGTCACCAAGGTAGTTTCGGGGGACAACGACGAAACGCTGGAAAAGGTGTCCCGGCTTTATGAATCCGTCATCCAGGCGGGCGTGCATCGGGCCACTTCAATCAAGGTGGCCGAAGCGGCCAAGGTTATTGAAAATACACAACGCGATCTGAATATCGCATTGATGAACGAGTTGTCCATTATTTTCGGAAAACTCGGGATCGATACGCTGGAGGTTTTACAGGCCGCCGGCACGAAGTGGAATTTTTTGCCGTTCCGTCCCGGATTGGTGGGTGGGCACTGCATCGGGGTGGATCCATATTACCTGACACACAAGGCGGCAATGATGGGTTACCACCCGCAAGTGATTCTTGCCGGGCGCCGGATCAACGACGACATGGCTTCCCATGTGGCAAAACAGACTATCAAGCAAATGGTCCATGCAGGCTCTTCGATCAAGGGAGCCAAGGTTATCGTACTGGGCCTGACGTTCAAGGAGAATTGCTCCGATCTGCGCAATTCAAGGGTAGCCGACCTGGTCCGGGAACTTGAGGATTTCGAGTGTGAGGTAGCCGTGCATGATCCGATCGCCGATCCCGCCAAGGCGCTGCATGAATACGGCATTTCGCTGTGCTCGTGGGATGATCTGCCGGACGAGGCGGATGCCGTTGTCTTAGCCGTAAAACATCACGAGTATCTGCATATGCCCTTGCCTGAAATTCTCAAGCACATCAAACGCAACGGCGTGGTAGTCGACATCAAATCCGCTTTCGATCCCATTGCGATCAGGAGTGCAGGGTTCCGTTTATGGCGCATGTAGTTCAATAACGCAATCCTGCCACCGGTATAATCGCGCCATGCAACGCCTCCCTGCCCATCCCGCCCCAATCACCGCTGATTCACCCTGCGTCGGATATTGCACCACGGTGCTGGGCGACGATATCTGTCGCAGTTGCCTGCGCACCTTCGACGAGATCACGCGCTGGGTGGGAATGAGCGACGAAGAACGCCGCGCCGTGAATCTGCGCATCGCAACCGAACAACAAACCCGTTAAATACTCTGGATTCCCGCCTGCGCGGGAATGACGAAACTATGGACATCGCACTGCTGCTCAAGGCCGCCATCCTCGGCATCGTCGAAGGACTGACCGAATTCCTGCCGATCTCTTCCACCGGCCACCTCATCATCCTCGGCGACCTGCTCGACTACAACGACGAGACCAGCAAGGTATTCAAGATCGTCATCCAGCTTGCGGCCATTCTCGCCGTGTGCTGGGACTATCGCGAGCGCCTGACCAAAATGGTGATCGGTTTGCCGGGCGATGCGCCGTCGCAGCGTTTCGCCGCCATGCTGTTCGTCGGCTTCCTGCCCGCCGCAGTGCTGGGATTCATGTTCCATTCCACGATCAAGGCGTTGCTGTTCAACCCGATCACCGTCGCCACCGCGCTGATCGTGGGCGGCTTCGTCATCCTCTACGTGGAGAAGCGCGCCTACCATCCGCGCGTCAATTCGGTGGACGAGATGCGCTGGCCGGATGCGCTCAAGGTAGGCTTCGCGCAGGCCGTCGCGATGATTCCCGGCACCTCGCGCTCGGGTGCGACCATCATGGGCGGGATGATCTTCGGATTGAGCCGCAAGACGGCGGCGGAGTTCTCCTTCTTTCTCGCCATCCCCACCATGTTCGCCGCCACGGCCTACGACCTCTACAAGAACTGGGCGCTGCTGCATGCCTCCGACCTGCCGGTGTTCGCCGTCGGCTTCATCGCCTCGTTCCTCGCCGCGATGTGGGCGGTGAAGAGCTTCATCCGCTTCATCTCCAACCACACCTTCGTGGTGTTCGCCTGGTACCGCATCGTATTCGGCGTGATCGTCCTGCTCACTGCCTACACAGGTGCAGTAAGCTGGTCGCATCCATAAAAAAACCGCCGGGGTTTCCGGCGGCTTTTTCGATCCAATTACAACTCGGTTTAAAATTTAACTGTCGCACCGGCATAAAGTGAACGCCCGATGCCGGGAACGGGGATACCCCAAGGCATATCGACGGGGTTGATCGCCATGGTCGTTCCCTGCCCGGCATAGGCACCGCCGAGCGGCAGGGCATATAGCTTGTCGAACAGGTTCTCGACTCCGAAGTCGATGCGTGCCTGCTTCCATGAATAGGTAGCACGCAAATTAACAAGGCCATAGCCCGGCGTCCTGATTTCGTTGCGCGCATCGGAAAGCTGGTTCTTGGCCTTTGCAGCCACGAGCTCGATGCCGTTGTCCCAGCCCCCAAGTTTCTGTGTAAACGTGAGCTTGGCATTGAGCGGCATGATGTTGTAGAGATCATCACCCGTGTTGCGGTTCTTGCCGTTGGTGTAGGTGAGCAAGCCCTTGAGGCCGAGTTCGCCCATGCCGTTCTTGGCCAGTGGCATATGGCCAGAGAGATCGAGGCCATAGAGCCGTGCCGACTGGTTTGCGTATTTGAGCACGACGAACTGGTTTGTCAGCAACGGAGCGCGCGCGGCATTGGTGGCACCATTCCATTGCACGGCATCGATGTAGTCGGTGACCCGTGTGTAATAGGGTGTGGCCTTGAACTCCCAATCCCGGTCGGTCGCGTGCCAATCGAAGGTAGCAGAGAGTGTATGCGCCTTTTCCGGTCTCAGATTGACGTCGCCGATATAGCCGTTTCCGTCGCCGACAAAATTGTTCATGATCGACATCATGTTCGCAGTGGACCAGGTGTAGCGTTCATAAAGGTTCGGCGAACGTACCTTGCGGGCAAAGCCGAATTCGATGTCGTTATTGGCATTCGCCGTGTAACGCGCCAAGGCGCTCATATCCCAGTTGTTGTCGGTTTTATCGCGGTTGGCGTTGTTGAAACTGACGGCATCTCTGGTTTGGTTCATCATCCCCCCCGCTCCCGCCGTCGGGAACGTGGCTAAGTTGTAACCGTGAACCTGGCCGGCATTCGTGTTCACCCGCTCATAGCGCAGGCCAAGCAGCGTCAGCCATTGCTGACCCAGGTTCTTTTCCCATTCGCCGAACAGTGCCGTGCGGTCGCGCTTGCCGTTGTTGATGTTCCAGAAAGGATTGGGGCCCATTCCCGCGCTGCCAACTACGGCCGGCCACCAGTCATCAAGGCGATAATTCTGGTATTCGCCGCCGACGCGCAGGAAATCCTGCTCGGTCAGGACGATGCTGGCCTTGGCGGTGACACCCGTCGTCCTGCCTTGGGTGTTCATCGGCATGCCCTGGGTCGAATTGCCAGCGGTATACAGGAATTTTTTGTCAGGGCCGAATTCCATGAAGTGATCGACCTTGTCGTGATATGCCCGTGCCTCCAGCGCACCCCAATCAAGTTGGCCGACATAACGCAGATTGAAACTGCGCTGGGTATTGCCCATCATGTCCATGCGCTGGTTCGGGTAAAGCTCATAAGGGATGTCCTGCAAGCCCAGTTTGGCTTCAACGATGTGATTGCCACCTTTCATCGCGAAACCGAGAGTGTGATTCCTGGTCTTGTACGCCGTCGAACCGACTTCATTGAGCGGGAGAGTATGTCCGGTAACGCCGGTATCTGTTCTTGTCTTGAAATTACCCCCCGCTTTGTAGTTGTTCGATTCTGCGGTCGCGCCGGAGTAAGTCAGATTGATGGACTCGGTGGCATAGGTGGCGGAAAGGTTGCCGCCTTTCGCATTGCCGTTGCTGCGGTAGAACGCGCCAATCTCACCCTTGGTAAGGCTACCTTGACCGGGGGCAGCGAACACCGGTGCAGGCGAATCGACGACGATGGAGCCGCCGATGCTATCACCGCCGACGCTCACCGGTGTGATACCGGCATATACCTTGACGGTGCCGACATTGGTTGGGTCAATAGAGGAAAGCGGCGAGTTCATATGGTTCGGGCAGGAGGCAATAAAGTCCATGCCATCGACCTTGACGCGCACGCGGTCGTCCGCCATTCCGTGAATCACGGGCAGGCTGGAAACGCCGCCAGCGCCATAAAGACTAATCCCGGGCTGATCCTCAAGCAGTTTTGCCGTATCGCTGGTGGATGCGCGCAGATGGTTAATATTTCCTCCGCCGAGAGCGGAGTCGCTCAAGGCTGGCAGAGGTTGCAGTTTTTCTGCCGTCACTTCGACTTCCGGCATGGTGGCCGTCTCGGCGGCAAACGCCCCCGGCGCGAACGCCAGCGCGACACAAACGGTTATACGCTTCAACTGCATTGTTCTTCTCCCTGTAAAAATGCGCCGTGATTATCGGCGCGGCGCATTTGTCTGGGAATGCGTCATATTGTCGCACCCGCGTATTTGCTTGGGCGGCACAACATGGCGCGCGCAAAGATGTCATCTCGGTGTCATAATCGTGCAACATAATCACAACCCATGGAGATTCCCGAACATGACAAGAATGGTTCACTGTGTGAAACTGGGCCGCGAAGCGGAAGGACTGGATCGTGCACCCTACCCCGGCCCGCTGGGCCAGCGGATCTTCGACAACGTTTCCAAGGAAGCCTGGCAGGGCTGGATCCGCTTCCAGACCATGCTGGTGAACGAGAACCGGCTGAACCTCGCCGATGCGGAGGCCCGCAGATACCTGGCCGCGCAGATGGAGAACTACTTCTTCGGCGAGGGCTCGCAGATGCCGCAGGGTTTCGTGCCGCCGAAAAATTGACGATTCGCGCTTTGGCCAGAAAATTCTCCCCACAGCAGTTCCTCAACCGTGAACTCGGCCAGCTCGAGTTCAACCAGCGCGTGCTCGCGCAGGCCGAGGACACCACCATCCCGCTGCTGGAGCGGCTGAAATACCTGTGTATCGTCAGCAGCAACCTCGACGAATTCTTCGAGATCCGGGTCGCAGGCCTGAAGGAACAGATCAAGCTGGGCAGCGTCGTCGCCAGCGTGGACGGCATGACCGCCAAACAGACGCTCAAGCTGGTGCGCGATCAGGCCCACCGCCTGATCGAGCGGCAATACCAGCTGTTCAACACCGACCTCGTCCCCGCGCTCGCCTCACAGGGCATCAAATTTATCCGCCGCACACACTGGAACGAGGCACAGCAGGCCTGGGTGAAGGACTTCTTCTTCCGCGAAGTGATGCCGGTGCTGACGCCCATCGGTCTCGACCCTGCGCATCCCTTCCCCCGCGTGCACAACAAGAGCCTGAACTTCGCCGTCGAGCTGCAGGGCAAGGATGCCTTCGGGCGCAACTCGGCACGCGCCATCGTGCAGGCGCCGCGCGTGCTGCCGCGCACCATCCTGATGCCGCCGGAGATCAGCGGCTGCGAGCACGGCTTCGTGTTCCTGTCTTCCATCCTGCACGCGCATGTCGGAGAACTGTTCGCGGGCATGGAAGTGCTGGGCTGCTACCAGTTCCGCGTGACGCGCAACAGCGACCTGTTCGTGGACGAAGAAGAGGTGAAGAACCTGCGCCTCAGCCTGCAGGGCGAATTGCCGCACCGCCATTTCGGCGACGCGGTGCGCCTGGAGATCGCCGACAACTGCTCGCCGCAGGTGGCCGAACTGCTGATGAGGGAATTCAACCTCGCGCCGGAAGACCTGTACCGCGTGCACGGGCCGGTGAACCTAGTACGCCTGATGGAGATCCCGGGCCTGGTGGCGCGTGACGACCTGAAATTCACGCCGTTCATGCCCAGCATCCCGACCGGGCTGCAGAAGAAGGGGGCGGACATGTTCAAGGCGATCCGCAAGGGCGACGTGCTGCTGCACCACCCCTTCCAGTCGTTCAAGCCGGTGATCGACTTCATCCAGCAGGCCACCAGCGACCCGGATGTGGTGGCGATCAAGCAGACCGTGTACCGCACCGGCGTGGATTCCGCCCTGATGGAAGCGCTGATCGGCGCGGCGCAGCGCGGCAAGGAAGTGACGGTTGTGGTGGAACTGCTGGCGCGCTTCGACGAAGAGGCCAACATCAATTGGGCGAACCGCCTGGAACAGGTCGGCGCGCACGTGGTGTACGGCGTGGTCGGCCACAAGACCCACGCCAAGATGCTGATGGTGGTGCGCCGCGAGGAAGGCAAACTGCGCCGCTATGTGCACCTCGGCACCGGCAACTACCACCCGCGCACCGCGCGACTGTACACCGACTTCGGCCTGTTCACCTGTAACGAGGAGGTCTGCGCCGACGTGAACGAGGTGTTCAGCCAGCTCACCAGCCTCGGCAAGGCACGCAAGCTCAACCACCTTTGGCAATCACCGTTCACGTTGCACAGCGAAATCCTGCGCGCCATCCAGAACGAGACCCGCCTTGCCAGGGAGGGCAAGCGTGCGCACATCATCGCCAAGATGAACGCGCTGCTCGAACCGGAAACCATAGGCGCGCTTTACGAAGCCTCGCAGGCGGGTGTGAAGATCGACCTGATCGTGCGCGGCGTGTGCGCGCTTCGCCCCGGTGTCAAAGGGCTATCGGAGAACATCCGCGTGCGCTCGGTGATCGGGCGTTTCCTCGAGCACTCGCGCATCTTTTATTTCTGCAACGACCTGAGGCACGACGTCTATCTGGCTAGTGCGGACTGGATGGACCGCAACTTCTTCCGCCGCATTGAGGTGTGCTTTCCTGTGCTCGACAAGAAGCTCAAGAAACGCGTTCTAGACGAAGGGCTAAAGGCCTACCTGCAGGACAACTGCCAGGCATGGGATATGGACGGCGACGGCCATTACCGCCGCAAGGCCACACGCCGTGCAACACGCACCTGCGCGCAGGAGGGGCTGCTCAAGCAGCTCGCCGCCCTGCCGGACAAGACCGGCAATTAGTGCTTTTTCGGACGGCCGGTCTTGATCTTCTCAAGGCCGCCCAGCGCTCGCTTCAATTGCGCGGCGCTCAACCCGGCCAGAACTTGCAGGCCCGCGCGCAGCACTTCACTCTTCTTCACCGGCAGCCCGGCCTTGAGGCAAGCTTCCTTGATCTCGGCGATCTTCCGGTATTCGTTCTCCGGCATGGTGAAGCTGTCGCGCACCACCTTCACCTTCTGCTTCGCTTTCTTGGCCTCCGGCTTGGAAGCGGCGCGCACAGGCTTGGCTACTGCCTTTGCCACCGGTTTCTTCGCGGCAGGTTTCTTCGTGGTTGTTGCGGTTGCAGCGGACTTCTTGGTTGTCATGTCATGTACCCCAGAGTAAAGTGACAAAAACAGTGTATACGCTATATGCAAGCTGGCAAACTGTAATTTTCGGGAGACCAAAGTGGATCTGATCCTGTGGCGGCATGCGGAAGCAGAGGACGGCGCGCCCGACCTCGAACGCAAACTCACCTCCAAAGGCGTCAAGCAAGCCGAAAAGACCGCCGCCTTCCTGCGCCAGCACATGCCGCGTGATGCGCGCATCCTGGTCAGCCCGGCCACCCGCACACTGCAGACCGTTGCTGCCCTCACCGACCATTTCACCCTCGCCCCCACCATCGGCCCCGGCGCTTCGGCGCACGCGATCTTGCAAGCCGCTCGCTGGCCGGACGCGGGTGGTACGGTGCTGGTGGTCGGTCACCAGCCGACACTGGGCGAAGTCGCAGCTCAGCTGCTCGGCAGCGATGATTATTCGCTAAGCCTGAAGAAAGGCGCGCTGTGGTGGTTCAGCTACCGCGAGCGCGAAGAGCAGCCGCAGGTCACCCTGCGCCTCGTCATTTCGCCGGAATTTTTGTAAGGGAGAACGCCATGTTTGAATCCGCCGAGCTCGGACACAAGATCGACAAGGCCACTTACGACAAGGAAGTGCCCAAGCTGCGCGAGGCGCTGCTGGAAGCGCAGATGGATCTGTCCAAACTGGCAAAGTTTCCGGTCATCATCCTGGTCGGCGGCGTGGATGGCGCCGGACGTGGAGAGACCGTCAACCTGCTCAACGAATGGATGGACCCGCGTTTCCTGGAAACTCACGGCATGGGCGAACCCTCCGATGAGGAGCTGGACCGGCCGATGATGTGGCGCTTCTGGCGCGCCCTGCCGCCCAAGGGCAAGATCGGCATCTTCCTCGGTTCCTGGTACACCTGGCCGATACTCAACCGGGTGCTTGGCCATGCCAAGACCCCCGAATTGGACCAGAGCCTCGAACGAGCCAGGCGACTGGAAACCATGCTGGTGGAGGAAGGTGCACTGATACTCAAATTCTGGATGCACCTGTCCAAGGAAAAACAGCAGAAACGCCTCAAGATGCTGGAGAAAGATCCCAAGACCCGCTGGCGCGTTACCAAGCGGGATTGGGAACACTACGAGCTATACGACAAATTCAGCGCCGTGAACGAAAGCGTGATCCGCCATACCAGCACCGCCGAAGCGCCATGGACCATCGTAGAAGGCTATGACCCGAACTACCGCAGCCTGACCGTAGGGAAAGTCATTCTCGATGCGATACGCAAGCGCATCGATGAGGCCGGCCAGAAGATCACCGAGGTATCCGCCCCGCCGCCGCTGCCCTCGATCGACCGGCTCAACGTGCTGAAAACCCTGGATCTGAGCCAGATTCTCAGCAAGAAGAAATACCTCACCGAACTGGAAAAATATCAGGGTAAGCTGGCGATACTGACCCGCGACCCGAAATTCAGTGACATCACCGTCATTGCCCTGTTCGAAGGCAACGACGCGGCGGGCAAAGGAGGCGCCATCCGGCGTGTCGCCAGCGCACTGGATGCCCGACACTACAACATCGTGCCGATCGCCGCGCCCACCGAGGAAGAGCGTGCCCAGCCCTATCTGTGGCGCTTCTGGCGGCACATTCCACGCCGCGGCAGGCTGACCATCTTCGACCGCTCGTGGTATGGCCGCGTGCTTGTGGAGCGCGTCGAAAAGTACTGCTCCGAAACCGACTGGATGCGCGCCTACAGCGAGATCAACGACTTTGAGGCACAAATGGTGCGTCACAGGATCGTGGTGGTTAAATTCTGGCTCTCCATCAGCAAGGACGAACAACTCAAGCGCTTCAAGGAGCGCGAAAAGATCGGTTTCAAGCGCTTCAAGATCACCGACGAAGATTGGCGCAATCGCGAAAAATGGGACGACTACGAAGCCGCCGTGTGTGACATGGTGGACCGCACCAGCACCGAGTTGGCACCGTGGACCCTGGTCGAGGCAAACGACAAGAATTTCGCGCGCATCAAGATCCTGAAGACGCTGTGCCAGCAGATCGAAGCGGAGATGAAAAAGAAATAATCAAGGAACTCTCTCCGGCTTTTATTTTCTAACTTTCCTGCTTTTGCAGTAAAGCAAGTCAGTTTCCCCCGCCGGGATCCGGCGGCATCTCGGATGCAGCTAGTCACTAACCAAGAAAGGAAAATAACATGACCAGACATCGCCTACTGTCACTGACCATTGGATTGACAACCATGGTTGCCGGCACCGGTTTGGCGCAGGCCGCCAGCAGTAACGAGCCGATCCAGCCCGTCGTCAAGGCCAAGCCCCAGAATGCCGCAGTCGTCGAACTCGGCAAGAAACTTTACTTCGACCCCCGTTTGTCGAAATCCGGGTTCATTTCCTGCAATTCCTGCCACAACCTTTCCATGGGTGGCACCGACAACCTCAAGACCTCTGTCGGACACAACTGGCATCAAGGCCCGATCAATGCGCCTACGGTGCTCAACTCCAGCATGAACCTCGCCCAGTTCTGGGATGGGCGTGCGGCGGACCTCAAGGCTCAGGCCGGCGGCCCGATCGCCAACCCCGGCGAGATGGCGTTCACACATGAACTCGCTGTCGACGTGCTCCAGTCCATTCCTGCATATGTAGCAGAATTCAAGAGCGCATTTGGTTCCGACAAGGTTGATATCGACAAGGTGACCAAGGCCATCGCCGCCTTCGAGGAGACTCTGGTGACGCCCGACTCCCGTTTCGACAAGTGGCTGAAGGGGGACAAGAAGGCGCTGAACAAGGAGGAACTCGCCGGCTACAAACTGTTCAAGGATAGCGGCTGCACCGCCTGTCACAACGGCCCTGCCGTCGGTGGCAACTCGTTCCAGAAGTTCGGCGTAGTCGAACCGTACAAGACCACCAATCCCGCCGAAGGACGCATCGCGGTGACGGGCAAGGATGCCGACCGTTTCTACTTCAAAGTGCCGACACTGCGCAACGTCGAACTGACCTATCCGTACTTCCATGACGGCGAAGCTGCCACACTGAAAGACGCGGTCAACACCATGGGACGCCTCCAGTTGGGCAAGCAATTTACCGACGAAGAGAACAGCAAGATCGTCGCCTTCCTGAAAACACTGACCGGAAAGCAGCCATCGTTCCAGTTGCCGCTCCTGCCGCCGTCATCCGACAAGACTCCGCGTCCGCAACCATTCAACTAAAGCAACATCTCGGGGGCCTCGAGCCCCCGTTTCTTTTCCACTGCACTAGTTCGAGTTATCTAGATAATTCGGCATATGTTCACGTTCTCAAACTGAGGCTAGGATGGCACAATGCTTCAGGAGAGAAGCCGGTTACATCCGGAAGCGCGCAGGACAAGCCCGCCAAGACAAAAATAACAGGAGAAGGTTGGATGGAAGTAACGCCCGAAGATTTCAATAAAGTGCTGGGAAACGTGAAGATCCCGCCTTGTCCGGCCCTGCTGCATGGAGTCATGAAGACTGCGCGTCAGCCGAATGCCGATGTGGAAAAGATAGCGAACTCAGTCAAACAGGATGCTGCCATGACCGCCGCGCTGCTGAAACTGGCCAATTCGCCGCTCAGCGGGATCCGCTGCAAGATCACGTCGGTATCGCAGGCAATCTCCTTCCTTGGCTTGAAGACCACCATCAACCTCCTGACCAACGCGGCGCTGAGCCAGAGCATGGGAGGTGACGCCCAGAAATTCACCAAGTTCTGGGAGCGTTCCGCGGTGTCCGCTGCAGTCGCCGCCAGGCTTGCGCGGAAACTCCCAGACATCTCCCAGGACGATGCCTATGCAGCCACGCTATTCCACGATTGCGGGATCCCCGTGCTGATGCAGCATTTCCCGACCTACCGCGAAACCGTCATGGCCGAGAGCAATCAAGGCAAGGATATCCACGAAGTGGAGAATGAACATTTCTCGACCACGCACGCAGTCGTCGGCAACATGCTGGCGCGCTCGTGGTATCTGCCACAGCATATCTGTCAGGCCATCCTGCACCATCACGACAGCACCATTTTCTCTTCCATCAGCGAGAATGTCGGCCGCCTGATCGGCATCGTTTACATGGCGGAGCTGATCGTGGACGAACATCTGTGCCAGAAGAACCTGGAATGGGAACAGGTAAAGAACGACGTGCTCGCCTGCCTCGGACTGTCTGAGGGAGAATTCTGGGAGTTGAAAGACGATATGCTGGGCTTCCTGAACGGCGAGTAATTCACTCGCCGGTTACATATCGCCGGCGCCTTCCCTTTCACCATATTTATCCATCGACCCGATTGACTGCCTTGATCCTGAGAACAGCGAATGTTAAGCGAACCACCATGGTTCGAGTTTCGCTATAGTTGCCCCCATGCACACACTCCAATCGCTGCGTGCCGGGAAACTGGCCGGCATCAAACGTCTTGACCTGTCCTGCGGACTGACCAGCTTCCCCGAAGAAATCTTCGAGATTGCCGATACGCTGGAGATTCTCAATCTCTCCGGCAATGCGCTATCAAGCTTGCCCGACGACTTGCCGAAGCTGCACAAGCTGCGCGTGATCTTCTGCTCGGATAACCGCTTTACCCATCTGCCGGAAGTACTGGGGCAGTGCCCTAATCTGGACATGGTAGGCTTCAAGGCCAACCAGATCGGCAGCGTTCCTGCTGCAGCATTGCCGGACCGGCTGCGCTGGCTGATCCTCACCGACAATCAGGTCACCGAACTGCCCGCGCGACTCGGCTCATGCACGCGCCTGCAAAAGCTCATGCTGTCAGGGAACCGCCTGCATCGTCTGCCCGACGAGATGGCTGCCTGCGACCGGCTGGAATTGCTGCGCATCGCCGCGAACCGCTTTGCCCATTTGCCCGGCTGGCTGCTCTCGTTGCCACGTCTCGCATGGCTGGCCTATGCGGGGAATCCCTTCAGCGATGCCGGCGAAGTTGCAGCGATGGCAAAGCAGCCGATCACGCACGTCGACTGGAAGTCACTGGAGTTACAGCATCAATTGGGCGAGGGCGCGTCCGGCGTGATCTATCGGGCCAACCTGCAATCGGCTCACGGGATGTCGCCCGTGGCGGTCAAGGTTTTCAAGGGGGCGCTGACCAGCGACGGCCTGCCGCGCAGCGAAAAAGCCGCCTGCATCGCGGCCGGCGCACACTCGGGCCTGATTCCGGTCGTGGGCAAGATCAGCAATCATCCGGATGGCACACCGGGGCTGGTGATGTCCCTGATAGACCCGAGCTTCCGCAACTTGGCCGGGCCGCCCAGCCTCGAGTCCTGTACACGTGACATCTATCCGGCGGAAACTGAATTCACCCTTGAGACCGCATTGAACATCGCACATGAAGTCGCCGCGGTGGCGGAGCATCTGCATGCGCAGGGCGTGATGCACGGCGACCTGTACGCGCACAACATCCTGTGGAATCCGCAAGGCGACTGCCTGCTGGGCGACTTCGGCGCGGCTTCGTTTATTCCGGCATCGTCTGGCATTCAGCAACGGGACGGGCGACTCGCCGCCGCGCTGCAACGCATTGAAGCACGCGCATTTGGTTGCCTGCTTGAGGAGCTGCTCGACCGCTGCAGCACACTCGCCGAAGCCCGGCACATCGTCACAGAGCTCCGCACCCTGCAGCAGCGTTGTGACCTGCCGGATGTCGATGCGCGGCCGTTATTCGGCGAGATACGGGACACCTTGATGTCGCTGCGCAATGCTCTGCCAGGATAGGCAGCATTGCCCGCCAAGGCCACTTACTGGAGTTTTTCCGCCGATTGCACCAGCACGTAGGGGCTGACCACCACCGCCCACACGTCGGCATCCGACTCGTACCACGCCAGCGCCTGCTCGTCCGACACCCACCCGACCTGGCCCGCGGACATCCACTGCGCGACCTGCGCTTTGTTGTCCTCGGATATCTGGAACGCCACCTCGACCAGATCGAGTTCCGCTGAAACCGCCACCGCCGAGCCGCTGGCGAAGAAGCGCTGTAGCTCCTTCCACGCAATGCGCGAAGTCTCCAGGTTCATCTTGGCGCGATAGATTTCTTCTTTGTTGTCTGTGCTCATTTCAACTTCCGGTTGATAGGGGGCAATGAATTGCCCACCAGGTTTATCGATTGTCCGCGCAGGCACCCTGTGACCCTGTTACGCAACCCATTCCAATTCTCGAAAGACTATTGGTTCGCGTAGGAGCGGGCCCTGCCCGCAACATTCGAATTGATCGCGGGCATAACCAATCACTTGCCAGCTTGCTGGCTTAGTGAGATGGCTAGTAACTTCATTAGGGCCCGCTCCTACAAGCGTTTTATCTTGACGGTTCTTTCAGATAGTTGTTCTTCAGTCGCATGTAGTGCTCGGCCGAATATTTCAGGTAGGCGATCTCTTCCTTCGTGAGAGGACGCACCGCCTTGGCCGGACGCCCCATGTAGAGCATCCCGCCCTCCAGCACCTTGCCCGGCGACACCAGGCTGCCCGCGCCTATCATCACATGGTCGGGAACGACCACATCGTCCATGATGATGGAGCCCATGCCGATCAGGCACTCGTTACCGATGGTACAGCCGTGCAGGATCACCGAATGCCCCACCGTCACGTAGTCCCCCACGATCAGCGGCGAGCCTTCGGGCTTGTCCGGCGTCTTGTGCGACACATGGCCCATGGTCAGGTCCTGAATGTTGGTGCCGCGCCCGATCACGATACGGTTCACGTCACCGCGCAGCACGGTGTTGCACCACACGGAACTGTCGTCGCCGATCTTCACATCGCCGATGACCTGGCAGGAGGGATGGAGATAGACCTGCTCGCCAAGGATGGGCGAGGTGTTAAGGTAAGAAGATAAAGGCATGATGGTTCGCTCAGACAAAATTCAACTCGATATAGAACTCGCTCTGCCCGATATTGACCGGCAGCAGCACGGTTTGACCGGGATAGTGGTGAACGATCTCGTGCCCCTCTCCCAGCAGCAATTGCGGGGTCTGCATGTCGAAATCATGCCCCTGCTCGGACAGGATGCGCTTGGCACCGCCCACCAGCATATTGACCAGCTCTCCGGCGAGGTCCGCAGCCTCGTTATCGGCACTGGCGATCTCGTGGCCCAGCAGGTTGCGGGAGATCTCGCGTATCGCCGGCAGCGGGAGCGACAGCGCGACGCTGCCGCAGGCGCCCTCGCCCTTCATTCCGATAAGCGCAGAGACCACTCCTTTGGCCGCCTTGCCTTGTTTCGGCTCCGGAATCCCGGGTTGTACCCTCAACCTCACCATGGTGGCAAAGATCGTGAACAGCGAATCCAGCAAGGCATGGATCATGAGGATGTCCATATGGCTGCCATCCGTCATGGATGGAGCCTGAGGTTTTCTTCCTTCTGCCACGTTCACCTGTCCCATCATCACCCCACGAGCTTCCATTTCATCGTCTCGCCCGCCCTTAACGGCACGAGGCGATGCTCGCCGAACTCCACCGATGCGGGTACTTGCCATTCTTCCTTGCACAACGTGATGGTCTCTTTGTTGCGCGGCAGGCCGTAGTAGTCCGCGCCGTGGAAGCTGGCGAAGCCTTCCAGCTTGTCGAGCGCGCCCGCGGCTTCGAACACCTCGGCATACAGCTCGATGGCGCTATGCGCGGAGTAACAACCGGCGCAGCCGCAAGCGTTCTCCTTGGTGTGCTGTGCGTGCGGGGCGCTGTCGGTGCCGAGGAAGAATTTCCTGCTGCCGCTCGTGGCAGCTTTCACCAGCGCCTCGCGGTGCGTCTCGCGCTTGAGTATCGGCAGACAGTAGAAGTGCGGGCGGATGCCGCCGACCAGCATCGCGTTGCGGTTGTATAGCAGATGCTGCGGCGTGAGCGTGGCGGCGATGTTATCCGGCGCACTCATCACGAATTGCGCGGCATCCTTCGTGGTGATGTGCTCGAATACCACGCGCAGGTTCGGCATGTCCTTCAGCAGGGGCTGCATCACGCGCTCGATGAACACCGCCTCGCGGTCGAAGATGTCGATGGCCGCATCGGTCGCCTCGCCGTGTACCAGCAGCGGCATGCCGCAGCGTTGCATCTCTTCCAGCGCGGCGTAGGTCTTGCGCAGATCGGTCACTCCCGCATCGGAGTTGGTGGTCGCACCCGCGGGATACAACTTCACTGCGTGGACCGCGCCGCTGGCCTTGGCCTTGCGGATTTCCTCCGCACTGGTGTTGTCGGTCAGGTACAGCGTCATCAGCGGCTCGAACTTCATGCCCTGGGGCAACACGGCGAGGATGCGCGCACGGTATTCCAGCGCCTGTTCCGTTGTTGTCACCGGCGGGCGCAGATTGGGCATGACGATGGCGCGGGCGAACTGCCGTGCGGTGTCCGGTAGTACAGACTGCATCAGCGCGCCGTCGCGCAAGTGCAGGTGCCAGTCGTCGGGACGGGTAAGGGTGAGTTGCTGCATGATGGTTTCCGGCTGGATGAATGGGCGGAATTGTACCAAACGGCGAGGGCTGCTTTCGCTCGATCCCCGCTCAGCGCGAAGTCAGCGCCGTGCCGCACGATGGCTTAGCGACCATGAGTCCCTTGATGAAAGCGCGGCGGACCGTGCCGGCCACGATGGCGGCAGCCACCTCTTGCGAATGGCGCTCCGCACCGGAGAGTCTGCGCACCCATCCCCGGAACGGGATGATGTTCTCCGAGGTGCTGCGCAGGGCGCCGATGGCCATATTCTTGGCCTCGTTCGTTCCCTGCTCGACGAGACCGGTCTCGTGGCCGGATGGCGCGGCATCGAAGTCCGGTCCCAGCACGACATCGAGTTCGTGCACCTTGGCAACCAGATCCTCGCAAGTCGCTTCTGCCGGGATCGCATAAGGCTGCTTACGCGCCTCAAGCAGCACCGGCGGTATTTTCGTGCGAACCAGATTCAGGTCGCTCAACGGCGATGTGGCCGCGTCGGTCACCCGCGTCTGCTCGTCCGAGGCGCACGCCGATAGCGCAAAGGCGAGCGCGATCAATACGGAGCGATAGAACAAGGGGCGGGTCATGCGAAGCAGTTTCGCCCGCACTGGCGTGGTGAGTCAATAGACTTCGCCTGTCGTTTCGGCCTGGAGGTCTTTGAACGGAAGGTCAGGCCTGCCGGCCGAGGTACTTGAGCCCATTCAGCGAGAAGTCGGCGATGTGCCGCGCAATGTCGTCGATCTCCTTGCCATCGTAGCTCAGGTCGGGATGGAGGCGACGCAGCACCGGGTGGGACTGGCGATAGTACGAGCATTGCCCGAGGATGCTGTGCACGCAGCGATGCAGCTCGGCTTCGCTCACCTTGCCGCCGACGATCTCGCGCACCAGTTTGGCGAGGAAATCGTGCAGCGGTGCGATGGCCTCGCGCACGATCTTGTCCAGTGCGGGCGTGGGATCGGCCAATTCGCGCGCCATGATGCGGCATTGCGACGACGGGTTCTTCTCGTCCAGCAGCATATGCATGAAGTCGCGGATGAACAGGCCCAGGCGCACCTCGGGGCTGGCGTCCACCTTGGCATTGGACTCCTGCAGCATCCGCAGCGACTCGAAATGCAGAGCCTCGGCCAGCAGACCGTCCTTGCTGCCGAAGTGATAGTTCACCGCCGCGACGTTGGCCTCTGCACGGCGGCATATCTCGCGCACCGTCGCGCCCTGGAAGCCGAATTCCGAGAACACCTCGCGCGCCGCGCTCAGCAGGCGCTCGCGGGTCTGTTCGCTCGCGGCACCGCGCGTCATTGCGCCGCCTGCCCGGCCAGCGCCTTGTAGAGCTGTGCCGCGTTGGACAGGAGGGCTCGCCGCACCTGCACCGCCCCCTGCTGCGCCGAGAACGAATCGCGCTGTGCGTCCAGCAGTTCGAGGTAGTTGGCGATATCCGCCTTGTAGCGCGCCTCGACCAGCTTGAGGCGCAGGCTCTGCGCCTGTGCGTTCGCTTCCTGCGCGGCAAGCTGCTTGGCAAGATTCTCGCGCGCGTTCAGCACGTCGGCCACTTCGCGGAATGCCTGCTGGATGGCTTTTTCATATTCCGCGACGGCGATCACCTTGCGCGCCTCTGCCACATCGAGACTGGCGGAGTTGCGCCCCGCATCGAACAGCGGCTGAGTGAGCGAGGGCTGGAAGCTCCACGCATCGCTGCCCGGACCGAACAGTCCCGCGAGTGTGCGACTGGCGGTGCCGACGCTGCCGGTCAGCGTGATACGCGGCAGGAACGCCGCGCGCGCCGCGCCGATGTTCGCGTTCGCCGCGATCAGCTGCTGCTCGGCGGCGAGCACATCGGGACGCTGCAGCAGCACCTCGGCGGGCAAGCCCGCGATCAGGTCGGGCGCGATACCCTGCTCCGCCAGGCTGCGCCCGGCGGGCAGGTTTTTCATCTGCGCCACCGGCTGGCCGACCAGCACGTCGAGCAGATTTTCTGCGGCGGCCTGCTGCTGCTCAAGGCTGGCCTGCTCGGCCACTGCGGCCTGATAGGCCCCCTCCGCCGCCAGGAAATCGAGATCTCCCGCCACGCCCACGTCGCGGCGTCGCGAGGTCAGCTCCCTGAATTCGGCGCGGGTCTTCGCGGTCGATGCGGCAAGCTGGACTCGCTCGCGCAGCTCGATCGCCGACAGGTAGGCGTTCGCCACATCGGCGATCAGCGACAGGCGGAATGCGCGCTGCGCCGACTCGGTGGCGAGGTAGCTCGCCTTGGCCGCTTCGCTCAGGCTGGCGACACGCCCCCAGAAATCCAGCTCGAACGCCAGCAGGCCCAGGCTCACGTCATAACGCTGCGACTTGAACTGACGTCCAGTGAACGAGGTGCTGGCGGGCGACGACGAAGCGCTGCGCCCCGCGTTCGCGCTGACATTGGGCAGACGGTCGGCTTTCTGGATACCGTATTGCCCGCGCGCCTCGGCGATGCGCGCCGTGGCAATGCGCAGGTCGCGGTTATGCTCCAGCGAGGCGGCGATCAGTGCCTGCAGGCGCGGATCGGGATAGTACTGAGCGATGCCGGTATCCGCGACCTTGCGCGCACCACCCGCCTTGGCGTTCGCAGGCCAGGCGGCAGCAACGGGTACGCCGGGACGTTCGTAGGTCGGCGCCAGCGAACATCCTGCCAGCGCCAGTGTAATGGCGGCAATTGCGAATTTCTTACTCATGGTGACTCTCCTCATGCTCGACGTGTTTGCGCGCATGGCCCGGGAAGATGCGGCGCACCACCACGAAGAACACCGGCACCAGGAACACGGCGAGCAGCGTGGCGGCGAGCATGCCGCCCATCACGCCGGTGCCGATGGCGTGGCGGCTCTGCGCGCCCGCGCCAGTGGAAATGGCCAGCGGCAACACGCCGGCAATGAACGCGATGGAGGTCATCAGGATCGGGCGGAAGCGCAGGCGGCAGGCTTCCAGCGTCGCCTCGATCAGCCCCATGCCCTCGTCCTGCAACTTGCGCGCGAACTCGATGATCAGGATCGCGTTCTTCGACGACAGGCCGATGATCGCGATCAGGCCGACCTTGAAATACACGTCGTTGGGCAGGCCGCGCAACGTGACGGCCAGCACCGCGCCGAACACGCCCAGCGGCACCACCAGCATCACCGCGAACGGGATCGACCAGCTCTCGTACAGCGCGGCGAGGCACAGGAACACCACGATCAGCGACACGGCGAACAGCAGCGGCGCCTGCGCGCCGGACTGTATCTCCTCGCGCGAGGTGCCGGACCATTCGAAGCCGAAGCCCGGCGGCAGCTTCGCCGCGATCTGCTGCATCGCCGCCATCGCCTCGCCGGTGCTGTGGCCGGGCGCGGGGCTGCCGGAGATCTTCATCGCCGGCAGGCCGTTGTAACGGTCGAGCTTGGGCGAACCTGCGATCCACTTCGCGGTGGCCAGTTCGGACAGCGGCACCATGCCGCCCTGGTTGTTGCGCACCGATACCTTGAGGATGTCCTCGGGCGTGCGGCGCGTGTCCGCTTCCGCCTGCATCTGCACGCGCAGCACGCGCCCCTGGCGCACGAAGTCGTTGATGTACGCCGCACCCAGCAGCGATTGCAGGGTCTCGTTCAGGTCGGTGATGGACACGCCCAGCGTCTCGGCCTTCAGGCGATCGATGTCGAGGAACAGCTGCGGTCCGGCCTCCTGACCTTCGGGACGCACGCCGGTCAACGCCGGGTTCTGCATCGCCATGCCGAGGGCCATGTTGCGCGCCTCGAGCAGCTTCTCGCGCCCCAGGCCGGCACGGTCCTGCAGTCGGAAGTCGAAGCCGCCCACCGCCGCGAGTTCGGGAATGGGCGGCGGATTGATCGCGAAGATCATCGCCTGCTTGATGCGGAACATCGCCATGTTGGCCTTGCGCACCAATGCAGTCGAAGAACTGTCTGCCGCCTTGCGCTCATCCCAGCCCTTGAGGCGCACGAAGGTGATCGCCGCGTTCTGGCCGCGCCCGAAGAACGAGAAGCCCGCGACGCCGACCACGCGCTCGACTTCGGGCTGCTTGAGGTAGAACTGTTCGACCTGCGACAGCACTTCCAGGGTTCGCTCCTGCGTCGCGCCCGCCGGCAACTGGATCACGCTGATGAAGTAGCCCTGGTCCTCTTCGGGCAGGAAGCTGCCCGGCAGCTTGGCGAACAGCCCGCCCACCGCGAGCAGGATCACCGCGTAGACCAGCAGGTAGCGACCCGTCTTCTTGACGATCTTCGCCACGCTGCCGGTGTAACGCTGCGTGGTGTTCATGAACATGCGGTTGAACCAGCCGAGGAAGCCGGTTGCAGGCAGCAGATCGTCCTTACCCGCCTGATGTTTGAGCAGCGTCGCGCACAAAGCCGGGGTCAGCGTCAGCGCCATCAGCGCGGAGAACGCCATGGTCAGCACCAGCGTGACGGCGAACTGGCGGTAGATCGCGCCGGTCGAGCCCGAGAAGAACGCCATCGGGATGAACACCGCCGACAGCACCAGCGTAATCGCGATGATCGCGCCGACGATCTGGTCCATCGCCTTGCGCGTCGCCTCGCGCGGCGGCAGGTTCTCCGTGGTCATGATGCGTTCGACGTTCTCCACCACCACGATGGCGTCGTCCACCACGATGCCGATTGCCAGCACCATGGCGAACAGCGTCAGCACGTTGATCGAATAGCCCAGCAGGTACAGGCCGACCAGCGCGCCGACCAGCGCCACGGGAATGACGATGGTGGGAATGACGGTCGCACGCAGGTTGCCAAGGAACAGGTACATCACCAGGAACACCAGCACCAGCGCCTCGACCAGGCTCTTCACCACTTCCTTGATGGAGATATCGATGAACTGCGAGGTCTCATACGGCACCACCCAGTCGACGCCCTTGGGGAAGAACTTCGCCAGCTCCGTCATGCGCGACTTGACCGCCTTGACGGTTTCCAGCGCATTGGCATCCGGCGTCAGGCGGATGGCGATACCCGCCGCCGGTTGGCCGTTGACGCGGGTGCTGGTCGAATAGTCCTGTGCGCCCAGCTCGACGCGCGCCACGTCCTTCACGCGCAGCGACGAACCGTCGGGGTTGGTGCGCACGATGATGTTGCCGAATTCCTCCGGGCTGGACAGCCGGCTCTTGGTGACGATCACCGCGTTGAGTTGTTGACCCGGCGCGTTCGGGAGCTGGCCCAGTTCGCCGGTGGCCAGCTGCGAGTTCTGCGCGCGCACCGCACGCGACACGTCGGCGGGCGACAAGCCGTAGCCTTGCAGCTTTTCCGGCTTGAGCCACAGGCGCATCGAATACTCCGTGCCGAACAGCATCGCCTCGCCCACGCCGGGCACGCGGCGGATACTGTCGAGCACGTTGGCCGCGGCATAACTGCCCAGCGCGACGTTGTCGTACGTCTTGTCCGGCGAGATCATCGCGACGATCATCACGTAATTGCGCGCCGATTTCGCCACGGTGATGCCCAGGCGCCGCACTTCCTCAGGCAAGCGCGCCTCGACGCGCTTGATTCGGTTCTGCGTTTCCACCGAGGCGAAGTTGAGATCGGTTCCGGTCTGGAAGGTCAGCGTGATGCTACCCCTGCCCAGCTCCCCCGCCGACTCCATGTACAGCAGGTTGTCGATGCCGTTCATCTCCTGTTCGAGTAGGGCGATCACGGTCTCTTCGACGACCTGCGCCGACGCGCCCGGATAAGTAACGGTCACCGACAACGCCGGCGGCGCGACCGCCGGGTACTGCGAGACCGGCAGGCTCCGCAAAGCCAGTACGCCTGCGAGCAGGATGATGAGGGCGATGACCCAGGCGAAGATGGGACGGTCGATAAAGAATTTGGCGAACATGGCGCGGCCCTACTTGGAAGAAGACAGTTTGTCTTCCATCTTCAGTGCTTTCACCTCGGCCAGAGGCACCGGCTTCACCGGCGTGCCCGGACGCGCTTTCTGCAGGCCGTTGACGATGACCTGCTCGCCGCCCTTCAGCCCTTCGGCGATGATGAAGTCGGTGCCCGACATGCCGCCGGTCTTCACCGGCTGCGGCGTCGCCTTGCTCTCAGGCCCGACCACCATCACGAACTGGCCCTGCGCCCCGCCCTGCACCGCTCGCTGCGGCACGCGGATGACGTTCTCCGCCATCGCCTCGGGGAAACGGATGCGCACGAACATGCCCGGCAGCAGCTCACGCTTGGGATTGGGGAATTCGGCGCGCAACGACACTGCGCCGGTGGCCGGATCGACCGCCATGTCGGTGAAGAATATCTTGCCCGGCTGCGCATGGACGCTGCCGTCTTCCAGCACCAGCTCAACCTTGACCGAATCGGCGCGCTTCAGTTTTCCGCCGGCCACGGCCTGCCTCAGGCGCAGCAAATCGCTGCCGGACTGGGTAAAGTTGGCATAGATCGGATCGAGCTGCTCGACGGTCGCCAGCAGCGTGGCTTCGCCCTTGCCGACCAGCGCACCCTCGGTCACCGCGGCACGGCCGATATGCCCCGCGATGGGCGCCGGCACGGAAGCATTGTCCAGATCTTCCTCGGCGCGGATCAGTGCGGCCTCGGCCTGCTTGGCCTTGGCCACCGCGAGGTCGTATTCCTGCAGACTCACCGCCTTGATCTCAAGCAGCGGTTTGTAGCGTTCGACGGTCTGCCGCGCGCTCGCCAGGTCGGCCTTTGCCGCTTCCGCCACCGCGCGGTAGGTGCGCGCATCGATGTGGTACAGCGACTGGCCCGCCTTCACCTCGCTACCCTCCTGGAACAGCCGCTTCTCCACCACGCCCTCGACACGCGCGCGCACCTGTGCCGTGCGGTAAGCCTGCAGGCGTCCAGGCAGATCCTGCGTGAGCGTCGCGTTCCCTGTCGCCACCGTGATCACGTCCACCTCGGGCGGCGGCATCCCCGCGCCCGGTGCTCCTTGCGCAGCGGCCTTGTCCTTGCCGCCGCAGCCTGTCAGCAGCGCGATCAGCAAGAGGGTTGGAACAAATGATTTGGCAAGGGTATTCATGAAGAACCTCGAAATGATTGTGCGATTGCGATGCTTACCGGGCGCGCCCGGCGATGATGGTTATCCGACGGCAAACGAGAAACAAGCGTATCAAACGCTTGTTTGAAATGCAACAACTCATGCAATATCAGGGATCACATCTGCCGGAAGAGATGGGCGTAGCTGCGGCTCACCGCCAGCGTTTCGGGACGATCGCGCAGGGTGAGCGTCACCCGCCCCAGCGCATTGTGATGCGCGGCAACGACCTGCCGCACGTTCACCACCGTGCCGCGATGCACTTGCCAGAATTCCGCGGGATCGAGTTGCCCCGTCAATTCCTTGATCGGCGTGCGCAGCAGCAGTTCGGCATCGCGCGTGAACACTGCCGTGTATTTGTCGGCGGACTGGAAATAGCAAACTTCCTCCACCCCCACCAGCCGCACCGCCTGCCCCACCTGCGCGCGCACCCAGCGCAACGGCTCCGGCTTGCCGGGCGCGGCGAGCAATTTCTGCAAGCGCACCAGCAACTCGTCCGGCGCCGCCTGGATATGCCGCTTCAGCCGCTCCACACAACGTGCGAGGCGTTCATCGCTGGCCGGCTTGAGCAGGTAATCCGCCGCCGCCTGCTCAAAGGCCGCCACGGCATGTTCGTCATACGCTGTGACGAAGACCACGCGGCAATTGGGCGGCACCTCACGCGCTGCTTCCAGCCCGCTCAGGCCAGGCATGCGGATATCGAGAAAGGCGATATCGGGCCTGATTTCCGCCAACGCTGCTGCAGCAGCCAGTCCATCATGTACGACGGCAGCGATCTCCAGTTCGGGCCATAGCCGCAGCAAACGGCGTCGCAGATCGTCCGCCAGATGGAGTTCGTCATCGGCGATGATGGCCTTCATCGCGGGATCTCCAGCACAGCGGTCACGCCTCCACCGGCATTGCCTTCAAGCGCAAACCGCCCGCCACTGCCATACAACGCAGCCAACCGCGCCCGCACGTTGCTCAAGCCGGCGCCCGCTCCCGGTTCTCCGCCCAGCCCTGTACCGCTGTCGCAGACCTGAATGCGTAACTTGCCGTCCGCAGTGCCGGCACGGATGACGACCTCTCCGCCCCCCAGCTTAGGTTCGATACCGTGGCGCACCGCATTTTCCACCAGCGGCTGCAGAAGCATGGGCGGGAACGGTGCCTTCCGCGCTGCGTCTTCGGCATCGATCTGCCAGCGCAACCGTTCGCCGAACCGTACCCTCAATATCTGCAAATAGTTCTCCAGCATGTCCAGCTCGTCGCCCAGCGTGGCGGTCTCGCTGCGCGCCCGCGCCAGAGCCACGCGCAGCCAATCGTTGAGGCGTTCCAGCAATTTTTTCGCGAGCGCCGGATCGGTTTCAATCAGGCTGCCGACATTGGCAAGCGTGTTGAACAGGAAGTGTGGCTCGATCTGCGCCTGCAGCAGTTTCAGCTGCGCTTCCAGTTCGCGCTTCTCGGTCTCGCTCCTGATCAACTGGTGCTGTTTCACCTCGGCATCCAGTCGTTCGATGCGCTCGCTGAGAAAATAGGTGATGCCACCGATGCCGCCGAAGAACAGGCCGATCACCACCGATACCCAGGCACGCGGGTCGCTCCAGTCACCGACGCCGGTGATCCATGATGCCAGTGTGATGCCGAACACGATGCTGCCGGGGAAAGTCAGCGCCAGTACCAACCAGCGGCGGCGCCTGTCGGCGATGCGGCACATCAGCGTGGCGTTGATGCCATAGATGGACAACCCGATGCACTGCGAGAACACCAGATTGATCCAGAAGCTTTCCTCGAAGCTGATGAGGGTCAACAGTCCGGCGATGGCTGTGTTGAACAGCAGCGAGATGATGGTGGAAATGAAGAGGTTGTGTCGCATGGAAGGATTATGGCTTCAGGGTCATGGCAGGGCAATCTTCAACCCGGCGGTCACGCTGCGCCGGAGCAGGCTGGAGAATTCCTGACGCGCGCCGTCCATCGGCAATATGGCCAGCGCAAAAGCCGTGACGTGCCCGGTCAGCGCGATTTCGCCGTAGCCGGACAGCTCGTTGCCGTTATCGGTGAAGCTGTGCGTCGCCATCGCGCGCCAGTAGCCACCGGTCTCCATCAGGTTGCTTTGCCACACCAGATGCAGGTAGTCGCGCCCCAGCAACGGCGGCGAGTAGGCCAGTGCCTGTCCGGCCCATAGCGGCGAGGCTGCGGCACGCGCAAAGTATGCGCCTTCCTCCGCCGCGCGATAGCCGTGGCCAGTATGCAGATACTCGGTGTTGAGCGACTGTCCGTTGTCGAAGGTCCAGGCTGCGCCAGCCAGCACATCCGTCCGGCGCGGCGATCTTGCGGCGATGCTGAACGGCAACGCAACATCGGCAGGCGATTGCAGCGCAGCGGCGCGGCTGGAAGATGAGGCTTCGGCATACAGCAGCAACGCATCGCTGGCGGTGAACTGGCCGTGCGCGCCGAGGAACGCGCCCTGCCCCGGCGTGTGCGCCAGCGCCAGTCCGCCCACCCAGTCGCCGCCGCGCCGGTCTGCTTTCAGCAGCCAGCTGTTGCGCCTGATATCCTGCGCGACATGACCGGAGCCGGTGATGCGTACCAGCGCTAGTGTGCGTTCCATGTCCGGTGTCCAGGAAAGTTTCAGCGCATCCACGCCCGACAGTTCGCGCATCGGATTGCTGCGCCCGTTATCGAAATAGAACGGGCTGGAGGGCGAGCGGAATTGTGCCGGCCCCCAGTTCAGCACCTCTCGTCCGGCAGCCACGCTCCACGCTTCCGAAGCGCGCAGCCGCACCTGCCACTGGCTGAGGTAAGCCTCGTTCTGACGCTGACTGCCGAAAGCGTTGCGATTGTCCTGCGCCAGCAGGACCGGGCGCAGGGTCACGCGCAGGGTGTCGTTCCCGGCCTTGAGGTTGAAGCGCCCTTCAGCGGTGGCACTGTTCTGCGGCAGACGAGCGATCCGGTTACCCGGATTGAGCACGCTGTCGCCGCGCAGGCTCGTGCTGTTCGCGTAGCCATACAGTGTGCCGTCCCACGTAGTACGCCATTCTGGCTCTTCTGCGGATGCCGCCGGCACCAGGAGCAGAAGCAGCATGGCGACCCCCACCCTCATTGCATCTGCCCCAAATCGAATTCGGCAGCGGGAATCTTGCGTACCTTTACCGTGCCGAAATCCATCGTCGTTTCGGCATCGATCAACGCGTCGCGGATGGTCATGCGGCTAACAAAGGGGATGCGCTTCCCTTCGTATTCGATGGTATTGCCGTAATCGAAACGCGCGGTCTTCAGCAGCTTTCCGGATAGCGAATAGAACTCGGCCTTGACGCCGACCTCGCGCCTGGCCGACACCCAGTAGCGCACGCGGTCGTAGGTGGCGCGCTTGTGTTTCGCCGTGAGTTCCAGAACGTGGCATGCTTCGCCGTCCACTGTCTCCTCCCCTGCCAGTTGCGCCTCGTAATCGCCCGCGTAATTGGTGGCGGCGATATCGCCGTTGGAAGCCTGTCCGCTCATGCGCTTGCGCGGCGAGATGGGAATGGGCTTGGACAGGCCGGGACGGGTCAGCCACATGTTGCGCCCGACCTGCAACAGCTTCGAGCCCTTGAAGCGCACCGGCTCCAGCGTCTCGGCCACGCTGGCATCGTCCACCGCGCGCACTTCCAGGCGCTGCTCGTCGGACACCTTGGCACCGTCACGCGACACCAGCCTGATTTCCCAGACGATGCCCGGCAAGCCGCCCCCGCGCGCGCGGTCGGCGTGCTGCAGCAGGGATTGCGCGTCCGGCGCGGCGAAAGCGGAAAGGCTGACGCTGAACAGCAGCACCGCGAGCAGGTTTCTCAGAATAGATTTCATTGGGATTCCTTCATACATGTCCCAGCGCATCGATGATTGCCTGCCTGGCCGCACGTCTGGCGGGCAGATAAGCTGCCAGCGTTCCTACCGTGCCCATCAGGGCAAAGGTGAACAGCACCCGTCCGTAGTCCATGTCCACCAGCAAGGGAACCGGGCTGGCGCTATTGGGCGGCACATAGGAAATATTGGCGACATTGATGCCCCAGCGCACGCCCAGCGTGATGAGCAACCCGACGGTGCAGCCGATCAGCGTGAGCAGCATCGATTCGGTGGTGAACAGGCGCACCACGCCGCTGCGCTTCAGGCCGATGGCGCGCAGGGTTCCGATCTCTCGGGTTCGCTCGACCACGGTCATGCCCATCGAGTTCGCCACGCTCATTACCACCACGGTCAACACGATGGAAAAGATGAAACCGAAGATCATGTCGAACATCCCGTGTACCTGGTTGTAGAAATCCGAAAGCTCCTGCCAGGTCATGATCTCGACATCGAATCCGGCAGCGTGCAGTTTTTCGCTCAGACGGGTGCGCATCGCTTCGGTCTGCGCCATATCATCGAGCAGGATGGTCAGTCGATCCGCACGCCCTTCGGCATCCAGCAGCGATTGCGCCAACGCCAGCGACACGAAGGCGAATTTGTCGTTGCTGCCCGCATTGCCGGTATTGAAGGTATGCCCCACGGTAACGTCGAGCGCGTTGGCCTGCCCGGTCAGGGTATTCACCAGCACCTGCGCCTGTTCACCGCCGGAGAGATGCAGCATCTCGACCAGCCCTTCGCTCAGCGCCACCACTTCGGAATGCGCTGGATCGAGCTTCTTCTTGAAGTTGTCGTACAAACCGCTCTTCTTTTCGCGCTCGGTCAACACGTCCTTCTGCAGGTATTCCATCGCGGACGGGGCTATGCCTTCAGCGATGAAGATGGTGCTGGCGCGCCCGTTGCTAACCAGGCCGCTCAGCGCCAGTCGCGGCGCAACCAACACCACATGCGGTTCGTCCTTCAGCAGTCTGGTGATGGTCGCCACCTCATTCGCGGTGAGCAGGTAACGCTCGGGGTCGAGCTTGCCTTCCTTGCGCATGCCGCGCTTGTTCAGGGTCAGGTGCCCCAGCATCTCGCTGTGTACGGCTCCGCGCGCCATCCCGTCGTAGACGTTGTGTGTGTAACCGGCGAACAACGCGATGGCGGAAAAACCGAAGGCGATGGCCAACAGCGTCACCAGGGAACGGCGGCGGTTGCGCAGAAGTCCGCGCAGGGCAAGTTTGAACAGGTTCCTCATACCGTCACCTCATCGCTCACGATGTTGCCGTCGCGCAGCAGGATCTTCCGGTCCACATGATCAAGGAGGCGCTGGTCGTGTGTGGTAAAAACGAAAGTCACCTTGCGTGCGCGATTCATCTCGCGCATCAGGTCCACCACCATGCGGCTGTTTTCGGAGTCCAGGTTCGCCGTCGGTTCGTCGGCGATGACCAGCTTGGGTTCGACTACCAGCGCCCGTGCGATAGCGACACGCTGGCGCTGGCCGCCGGAAAGTTTGTCGGGCAACGACTTCATGAATCTCTCCAGTCCCACATCCACCAGAGCCGCTGACGCGCGATTACGCGCTTCATGTTCGGCCACTCCCTGTATCTGCAAGGGCAGCATCACGTTCTCCAGCGCGGAAAGCACCGGCACGAGATTGAAGTTCTGGAACACGAAGCCGATCTTCTGTCCGCGGAAATCGGTGAGCTCGTCGTCCGCCAAGCCGCACGTGTCCTGCTCGTCGAAATGCACCTCGCCCTCGGTCGGCGAGTCGATCAGGCCGATGATGTTCATCAAGGTGGATTTGCCGCTGCCGGACGGCCCCCACACCGCAAGGAACTCGCCCGCATGGATGTCCAGCGAGATGCCGTGCAACGCATCGATGGTGGTCTCGCCCAGCAGGAAGCGGCGGCGGATGTTGCGCAATCTGAGTATGGGAGGATGGCTTTCGATCATATCGGCCTCACTTCAAATGAATGGATTGCGCAACCGTGCCATCGCCCAGCTCGAATGCAGCCTCGGCAAAACCGGGCGGCCCGAACCGGCCGCGCGCATTGTTGGAAAAACCGTAGATTTCGGTAGGCACGCCCAGGAAGTTCCTGTCCAGCCTGCCGTTCCGGTTGTTGTCGGCATAGACTGCCACGGCATATCTCCCCGACGGCAGATCGGGCAACAATACGATCAGCCGGTCGCTCGAGGCCTCGCTTGCCGTGCCACGATAAAACTTCTCGCCGCGGGGAAATTGTTCCGGCGCATTGGCGGAATAGACCGCTACCCGTATCTGGCTGCCGGCCAGCCCCTGGCCATAAAGCTCCAGTTTGAGTTCTCCTGCCTGGGTATAGGTCGCAATCAGTAACATGGCAAGGATAGCCAGCCGCTTCATGGGTTCTCCAGTGGTTATCGGATAGCTCACACTCTAGGCGTCCCCATCCTTCAACGGGAGAATAATGCGACGAACCGCATGAAACAGGGAGCGAACCGCTTGTGACACCGGAATATTCGCAGACCCCACTACGGCTTTCTGCGTATTTTCCCGGACATCGATTCCATTTAAGGTGGAGCCGAAACAACCTCCAGCCACCGCCATGAAACTGCACATCAAGCGCGCCTACGACGCGCCCGAAAAAGCCGACGGCACCCGGATTCTCGTGGACCGCCTGTGGCCGCGCGGCCTGGGCCGGGACAAGGCAGCCATAGATCTCTGGCTCAAGGACGTCGCGCCCTCAACCGAACTGCGGCAGTGGTACGCGCACGAGCCCGAGCGGTGGCCGGAATTCCGGCGCCGTTACTTCGCGGAACTCGACCGGCACCCGGAGGTTGTCGCCGAACTGCGGGCCGCTCTCGGCAAGGGAAGCGCTACGCTCCTTTATGCGGCCAAAGATACCGAGCACAGCAACGCGCAGGCCCTGCTGGAGTATCTCCAGCCCTGACGTTCCACGGAAAAATACGCAATTACACGAATATCTTTCTGGATAGAAACTTTCTATGATCGGGACTGCGCTAATTGCCGCCTATAGGCCGACACAGCATTCACATACGGAACCAACGAAGTTCATACAGGAGGTGTCATCATGAAAAAATTTCTGACCATGCTTTTCATCGCGATCCTGGCAGTAACCATGTCTGCCTGCCAGACTAAGGAGCAGGGCGGCGCCGTCGTAGGCGGCGTTTTGGGCGGGGTGCTGGGGAACCAGGTTGGACAAGGATCAGGACGAACCGCCGCCATCATCGCCGGAACGCTGCTCGGAGCCTACGTGGGTAGCGAGATGGGGCGTTATATGGACGAGAACGATAATCGCAAGGCCGAGTCCGCGCTGGAATACAACCGCGACCATCAGTCCAGCACCTGGCATAACCCGAACACGGGTGCCGATGTTTCCGCAACGCCGACCAGTACCTACCAATCCGCCAGCGGCGAAAACTGTCGCGAGTACCAGACCACCGTCACGGTCAACGGCAAGAAGGAAAAGGCTTATGGAACCGCCTGCCGCCAGCCGAACGGCTCATGGAAGGTGATCAACTAAGCTCTACCAGGCCCATTTGAGGCGCAAACCGGGGGGGGCCGCGAGGCTCCCCCTAGTCATTTTCTTCGGTTGTTTTTTTCATTTGCAGCGCGAGCTGATACAGCTCGCTGCGGTTGGCACCGGTGATCTTAGCGGCCAGCTGAGCCGCCTGCTTGAGCGGCAACTCTTCGAGCAGCAGCGACAGCGTGGTGCGGCTTTCGGCCGACAAGCCCTCCTGCGGCACGGCACCCGAGACCAGCAGCACGAACTCGCCGCGCTGGTTGTTCGGGTCGCGGTTCAGCCAGTCCAGCGCCGCGCCCAATGCACAACGATGGATGCTCTCGAACAGCTTGGTAACCTCGCGCGCAAAGACGATCTCGCGCTCCGCGCCAAACACGGCTTGCAGGTCGGCCACGCATTCGAGAATGCGGTGTGGAGCTTCGTAGAACACCAATGTGTAGGGATGCTCTGCCAAAGGTTGCAGCGCGCTGCGGCGCGCGGCTGCCTTGTTGGGCAGGAAGCCGTAGAACAGGAAATGCGGGCTGTTCAGGCCGGAGGCCGACAGCGCCGAGACCGCCGCACTCGCGCCGGGAATGGGAACGACTCGCAGCCCCGCCTCCAGCACGGCCTGCACCAGCAACGCGCCGGGATCGCTGACCGCGGGCGTGCCCGCATCGCTGACGAAGGCCACGCTCTGCCCGGATTGCAACAGCGCGACGATCTTTTCAGCCGCGCCGCGCTCGTTGTGCTGGTGCACCGCCATCAGCCGGTTCGCGCTGATGCCGTGGTGAGACAGCAGGTGCGCGGTGTTGCGCGTGTCCTCCGCCGCGATCACGTCCGCCGCGCCCAGCACCTCCAGCGCGCGCAAGGTGATGTCGCGCAAATTCCCAATCGGGGTGGCAACTACATATAATGCGGCTTCCAATTTTTGTGGATGTGAATGATGCAACGCGTATTCCTCTGGTTTTCGGCTTTGCTCGCACTATACGTGAGCGGTTTTGCTTGCGCCACCGAGCCGCCACTGCCGCCAGGAGACGAAAAACCCGCACCGCACATCGCACTGTTGCTGCCGCTGAAGTCCGCCACTTTCGGCCCCGCCGCCGATGCGGTGCAGCAGGGCTTCCTCGCCGCGGCAGGCGTGGAGATCACCAATCCGCAGAGTCTGCCCGTGCGCGTGTATGGCTGTTTCGACGAGGGCAACGACATCGTGACGATGTACCGCCGCGCCATCGCCAACGGCGCGCGAGCCGTGGTCGGGCCGCTGACACGCAAGGGCGTCAACACGCTGGCCGCAGAAAAAGACCTTATCGTCCCGACGCTGGCGCTGAACGTGGCCGATCAGGCTGCCGCGCCGCAACTGTATTTCTTCGGCATGGCGGTGGAAGCGGAAGCTCGAGAGATCGCGAATCTGGCCAAGCGCCAGAACCTGCACCAGGTCATCGTCATCACCACCCACACGCAACTGGCCAAGCGCTTGCAGTTCGCCTTCGAAGAGAAGTGGGTCACGGACGGTGGCGCGATCCTGCGCGAGATCGAATTCAACAGCGACCCGGTGGTGTTCGCCGATGTCGCCGTCAAGCCGGACACCCTGGTGTTCCTCGCCGCCGATGCGGCAACGGCACGGCAGATCCGCCCTTACCTCCCGAACAGGCTGCCCATCTACGCCACCTCGCAGATCTTCGTCGGCAACACCGAGACGCTCATCAATTACGATCTGGACGGCATCCGCTTCGTCGACATGCCCTGGCTGCTGGAACCAGACCATGCGGCGGTGATGAGCTATCCGCGCGCCGCCCCCCCGCTGCCCGCTGACCATGAGCGCTTCTACGCGCTGGGCATCGACGCCTTCCGCCTGGTCCAGTTGCTGATTGCCAAAAAAGCCGAGATTTCCATGCCGCTGGACGGGGTGAGCGGGCATATCGATCTCGATGGCCACACCTTCCTGCGCACGGCGATCCCCGCGGTGTTCGTGCAAGGGCATGCGCAGCTTCCCGACGCACCGGTCGTCCCCATTGCGCCGATGTTCCCCGGCCTGGTACCGACTTCGGCCGTTCCCGAGGCTGCTCCCCCGCAATGAACGACGGCGCGCTGGCCGAACAATGGGCGGCGCAATACCTGCAGCGGCAGGGGCTCAAGCCGGTCGAGAGCAACTACCGCAGCCGCTTCGGCGAGATCGACCTGATCATGCGGGACGGCGCGACGCTGGTGTTCGTCGAGGTGCGCCTGCGGCGCAACGGCGATTTCGGCGGCGCGGCGGCCAGCATCGATGCGCACAAGCAGCAGCGTCTCATCCGCACCGCGCAGCAATATCTCGCAAGCCTCCCCCGACTTCCGCCGTGCCGCTTCGATGCCCTGCTGATGGATGATGCGCAGGGACGCAACGCGCAGTGGCTCCGAAATGCGTTCGAAACCTGATTGGGTTAATATTCGCGCTCATTACAAATTGCGGGCGTCTAAAATCCATTTTGCGGGATGAAGCGCAAGGAGCCGCGCAGCAAATGACGAGGCATATCTCAAAGATAGACGAGGAATGAGCGAGCACGCGACACCGCGATTCGCCCGGAAAATGGATTTTATGGATATCAGCAAACGCATCATCAAGCACTTCAAGGACAGCGCCGAACTCAAGCTCAAGGTCAAGGACGAACTGGCGCAACCCATCGCAGAGGGTGCGCAACTGTTCTTCGACTGCGTCGCCAATGACGGCAAGATCCTGTGTTGCGGCAACGGCGGCTCGGCGGCCGATGCGCAGCATTTCGCAGCGGAGCTGCTGAACCGTTTCGAGAAGGAGCGCCCCGGCTTGGCCGCGGTCGCGCTGACCACCGACAGTTCGGTGCTCACCTCCATCGCCAACGACTACGACTTCAACCAGGTGTACTCCAAGCAAGTGCGCGCGCTCGGCCTGCCCGGCGACAGTTTGCTGGCGATCTCCACCAGCGGAAATTCGCCCAACGTGGTCGCCGCGATCCACGCCGCGCACGAGCGCAACATGCGCGTGGTCGCCCTGACCGGGCGCGACGGCGGAGAGATGGCGCGCGCGCTGCACGCCAACGACGTGTTGATCTGCGTGGATGCGAAGAGCACCGCGCGCATCCAGGAAGTCCATTTGCTTGCCCTGCATTGCCTTTGCGATGTGATCGATTACTTATTGTTAGGAGAATGAGGATGCGGATTGTTTCCCTGTTGTTGCTGACGCTGCTGGCGGGTTCGCTGCAAGGCTGCTTTCCCGTGGTCGCCGCCGGAGTCGGCGCGGGCGTGATGATGGCCCAGGACAGGCGCACCAGTGGCGCCTACGTCGAGGACGAGGCGATCGAGACCAAGGCATTCGACCGCATCGGCAAGATCTACAAGGACAAAGTGCACGTGAACGTCACCAGCTTCAACCGCAACGTCCTGATCAGCGGCGAAGTGCCGAGCGAAACGGTGAAGGCCGAGATCGGCAAGCTGGTCGCGGGTATCGAGAACGTGCGCAACGTCAACAACGAACTGGCGGTCTCCGGCGTCAGCTCGCTAACCTCGCGCAGCAGCGACAGCCTGGTCACCTCGGACGTGAAGCTGCGTTTCGTACAGGACAAGCGCTTCAATGCCGACCACGTCAAGGTCATCACCGAAAACGGCACGGTGTTCCTGATGGGCATCGTCAAGCACGCCGAAGCCGATGCCGCCACCGAAGTCGCCAGCACCACCGGCGGCGTGCAGCGCGTGGTGCGCCTGTTCGAATACCTCGATTGATGTATCCAGGTCCCGCCTTCGAACATAAGCTCTGCCGGCCCGAGAACTTCGCCGAGCGGGCCGCGCTGCTGCCGCGTCCGCTGGTGTTCACCAACGGCTGCTTCGACGTGCTGCACCGCGGCCACGTCACCTACCTCGCGCAGGCGCGCGCGCTTGGCGCCGCACTGATCGTCGGCGTCAACAGCGACGCTTCGGTGAAGCGACAGGGCAAGGGCGGCGACCGCCCGATCAACCCGCAGGACGACCGCATGGAAGTGCTTGCCGCGCTGGAGTCGGTCAGTCTGGTCGTGACATTCGACGAGGACACACCGCTGAACCTCATCCTCGCCTGCAAACCCGATGTGCTGGTTAAGGGCGGCGACTGGAAGCCGGAGAACATCGTCGGCAGCAAGGAAGTGCTGGCTTGGGACGGCCAGGTGCACAGCATCCCGTTCCTGCATGAACGCTCGACAACATCTTTGCTGAAGAAGATACGCTCGCTATGACCGCCACTCCGACCGAAATCACCCTGCACCAGAAGTCGAAGACGCTGGAAGTCGCGTTCGACGATGGCGCACGCTACACGCTGCCGGCCGAATTCCTGCGCGTGTATTCGCCCTCCGCCGAAGTGCGCGGCCACGGCGAAGGACAGGAAGTGCTGCAGGTCGGCAAGCGCAACGTCGGCATCAGCGGCATCGAGCCAGTCGGCCAATACGCGATCAAGATCACGTTCGACGACGGCCACGATTCGGGGCTGTATTCCTGGGACTACCTGTACGGCCTCGGGCGCGACCAGGAGATACTCTGGCAGAATTACCTGAGCCGTCTGGAAAAAGCGGACGCATCGCGCGAACCGGCAAGATAAAAACACCGTTCGTGGCGAGGTATCGAACCACGAACACCCGAATTCACTGGGGCTTCGTACCTCAGCCCGAATGGATCAATGGAGCAAAAAAATGGCAGAAACCCACTTCGGTTTTGAAACCGTAGACGAAAAAGACAAGGCCAAGCGCGTCGCGGGCGTATTCACTTCCGTCGCGAGCAAATACGACATCATGAACGACCTGATGTCGGTCGGCCTGCACCGCATCTGGAAGCGCTTCGCGATCAGCGTCAGCGGGGTGCGCACCGGGCAGCGAGTGCTCGACGTGGCGGGCGGCTCGGCCGACCTCTCGCGCCTGTTCCTCAAGGAAGTCGGCCCAAGCGGCCAAGTCGTGCTCACCGACATCAACAACGCCATGCTGCGCGTGGGCCGAGACCGCCTGCTCGACGAGGGCATCGCCACTCCCACCACGCAATGCGACGCCGAGCACCTTCCCTTCCCTGACAACTACTTCGACTGCGTCAGCATCGCCTTCGGCCTGCGCAACGTCACCCACAAGGACGCCGCGCTGCGCGAGATGAAGCGCGTACTCAAGCCGGGGGGCCGCGTCATCGTGCTGGAATTCTCCAAGGTCGCCAAGCCGCTGGAAAAGGTCTACGACCTGTATTCGTTCAAGCTGCTGCCGAAGATGGGCCAGCTCATCGCCGGGGATGCCGACAGTTACCGCTACCTCGCCGAATCCATCCGCATGCATCCGGGACAGGAAGAGCTGAAACAGATGATGATCGACGCCGGCCTGGAGCGCGTCGAATACTTCAACATGACGGGCGGCGTGGTGGCGGTACATCGGGGATATAAACTGTAATGCCATAATTGCTCACCTCGAAGGAGGTGCAATTGACGCTACGCAACTCTCTACGAAGCAAGCCTCGCGAGAAATTAACCCAGTGACGCGATACCCATTGAAATTATCATCGGGTATCGAAACTCTTTACCCTCCCCACTGTCTTTTCCAGAATTTTCACCATTACTAATAATCACAGGAGTCACCATGAGCGGTTTGCCAAAATGTCCTAAATGCGGTTCCGAATTCACCTACGAAGACGGCAGCAACTACGTCTGCCCCGAGTGCGCGCACGAGTGGTCCAAGGACGCGCCCGCCGAGGCCGGCGAGCAGGCGAAGGTGTTTAAGGACGCCTTCGGCAACGTGCTGGTAGACGGCGACACCGTTACGGTGATCAAGGACCTGAAGATCAAGGGTTCGTCTTCCGTCGTGAAGGTGGGCACCAAGGTGAAGAACATCCGCCTGATCGATGGCGATCACGACATCGACTGCAAGATCGACGGCATCGGCGCGATGCAGCTGAAGACCGAGTTCGTGAAGAAGGCTTAACGGATTAGAAGATGAGCGGCTGGGGTTGTCCGCACGAAGTCGGCGGCAAGTGCCAGAAGGTGCTGAACAAGCCGTGCGACATCGGCATGAAAGGTTGCGTGCTGTCCGGGCGTTTCCGTTTCGCGGACGACAGCAAGAACCGTCCGAAGAAGCCGCCGGCAGACGGCGATGCCGCGCCCGATGTCAGTAAGGAGAACCCTTCCGAATGAGAATGTTCGCCCTGTTCGCCTTGCTGTTCGCGCCACTGGCTACAAGTGCGGTTGCCGATCCGCTGCCGCGCCCCGATCACGTCGTCATTGTGGTGATGGAGAACAAGGCGTACTCGCAGATCATCGAGAACCTCGATGCGCCTTACATCAATGAGCTCGCCCGGGGCGGCGTGTTGTTCACCGAGTCGTACGGCGTCACGCATCCCAGCCAGCCCAATTACCTCGCGCTGTTCTCCGGCTCCACGCGCGGCATCGGCAGCAATGCCTGCCCGCTGGAGCTGCAGGGCGACAACCTCGCCGGTGTGTTGCTCGCCAAGGGATTGAGCTTCATCAGCTATGCCGAGTCCATGCCGGAAGCGGGGTTCGATGGCTGCATCCATGGCGCATACTGGCGCAAACACAACCCGGCGGCGAACTGGAAGGAGCTGGCCGCATACAACCAGCCGTTCAGCGCATTTCCGCAGGACTACTCGCAATTGCCGGCCGTCGCACTGGTGGTGCCCGACCAGCGGCACGACATGCACGATGGCAGTATCGCCGAGGGGGACGCCTGGCTGGCGCAGAACATCAGGCCATATGCGCAATGGGCGATGACGCACAACAGCCTGCTGATCGTGACGTGGGACGAGGACAACGGCTGGAATGGCAATCGCGTCGCCACCATCTTCGTTGGCGCGATGGTCAAACCCGGCACGTCCGCACGGCGCATCGACCATTACACCGTGCTGCGCACGATATCCGGGATGTATGGCCTGCCATATCTCGGCGAAAGTGCGCGTGCAAAGCCGATCGCAGGCATCTGGCGCGCATCCGCCAAGAAACCCTGACACAAAGCTCAAGCCCAAAAGGATGTTGATACACCTCGACGAAGCGCTGCTGGTGGCGAATAAACCCGCCGGGCTGCTGGCCGTGCCCGGGCGTGGTGAGGACAAGCAGGATTGCCTGTCCGCACGCATCCAGAAGGAATTCCCCGACGCGCTCATCGTGCATCGGCTGGACATGGCGACTTCCGGCCTGATCCTGTTCGCGCGCGGCGCAAAGATGCAGCGCGAGCTTTCATTGCTGTTCCAGGATCGCCTGGTCTCAAAACGCTACGTGGCGGTGGTGGCCGGACGGGTGGAACAGGAAGCCGGCGAGATAGACCTTCCGCTGATCTGCGACTGGCCCAACCGGCCGTTGCAGAAGGTCGACCACGATCTGGGGAAGCCCTCGCTTACGCGGTATCGATTGCTAAACCACGACAATGACACTACGCGAATCGAACTCGAACCCGTCACCGGCCGCACGCATCAGTTGCGCATACACATGGCGGCCATCGGCCATCCGATCCTGGGCGATGTATTTTACGGCGACGCTGCCAGCGCCCCGCGCCTGTTGCTGCACGCCTGTTCGCTGGACTTTGTGCACCCACTCAGCGGAGAGCAGTTGTCTCTGGCGAGCGAAGCTCCGTTTTAGGCAGCCGATGCTATACTTCCAGCCGTTTTGTTTTTAACCCCTAGAGGAATCGCATGAAACGCTTTTTGACCTTGTTGACCATTGCCCTGACCTGTTTGTCCCTGTTCGCCGCGACGGCCGAGGCCAAGCGCTTCGGCGGCGGTGGCAGCGTCGGCAAACAACGTTCGATGGCTCCGCAACAGGCACAGCAGGCACCTGCCGCAGCTCCCGCACCGGTTCAGGGCGCGACCCCGCCGAAGCAGGGCAACAAGTGGCTCGGCCCTCTGGCCGGTCTGGCCGCCGGCGTGGGTCTGGCTGCGCTGCTCTCCCATTTCGGGCTGGGCGAAGGCATGGGCATGATCCTGATGATCGTGCTCGCCGTGGTGGCGGTGATGTTCCTGGTTTCGATGCTGCGCAAGAAGCAGCAACCCGCGATGCAATACGCCGGTGCAGGCGCGCCTTACGGCGGCACACAACAACCCGCAACGCAACCGTTGAGCGGCGGCGCAGACACTCCGGCAGCAGCGGCAACCGGCAACATCCCCGCCGATTTCCCGGTCGAGAGTTTCCTGCGCGGCGCGAAGACCACCTTCATCCGTCTGCAGGCCGCGAACGACCGCAAAGACCTGAACGACATCCGCGAATACACCACACCGGAGATGTTCGCCGAGATCTCGATGCAGATGCAGGAACGCGGCGACGCGGCCCAGAAGACCGACGTGGTCGCCATCGACACCGTCCTGCTGGAAGTGGCGAACGAAGGCACTCAAGCCATCGCCAGCGTGCGCATGACCGGCCAGCTGCGCGAGAATAACGGCGCGCCGGAAAGCTTTGACGAGATCTGGCACGTGCAGAAGAACCTGGCCGACGACAAGTCGGTGTGGCTGCTCGCCGGCATCCAGCAAACCACCCTGCACTAACCACTGAGCCATGTTCGCCCAGCCGTCCGCCGCCGCGCTGAACCACCTGCTCCAGCAGAATAACTGGGCGCAGCAGCGGCTGGTGCGCTTCGCGGGCCGGACGGCACGCTTCGACATCGCGCCGTTCTCCTTCGCTTACACCATCCTTCCAGACGGCATGCTGCAAAGCGCCGGTGCCACGACCAGCGCGGATGCGGTGTGCATGATTCCGCCCACCCTGCTGCCGCGCCTCGCGCTGCACGACGAGAAGGCGCATGCCGAGGTCCGCACCGAGGGCGATGCCGCACTGCTCACGGAGATCTTCTTCCTGTCGCGCAACCTGCGCTGGGATGCGGCTGAAGACCTGAGCCGCGTCACCGGCGACATCGCCGCCGAGCGCATCGTGCAGACCGTGCAGCACAAGCGGCAGCAGTTACGCGATGCAGCGCTGAACCTGTCGCAGGCCGCGGCGGAATACTGGACGGAAGAACGCCCGCTGCTGGCCAAGCCGCGCGATATCGCCGATTTCGTGCAGCAAGTGGATCGGCTGCGCGACGACATCGCCCGCCTGGAACAGCGCATTCGCAACCTTACTACCCGCTAAACAATGCGCCTGCTTCGTCTGCTCAAGATCATTTTCGTCGTGCTGCGCTTCAGCCTGGACGAGTTCCTGCTCGCCCACGAGCGGACACGCTGGATGCACGGCCTGCTCAAATTCACGCTGTTCTTCCGCAACACGTCGCAGCCCCGCGCGGTGCGCCTGCGCCTCGCGCTGGAAGCCCTCGGCCCGATCTTCGTCAAATTCGGCCAGATGCTGTCCACGCGGCGCGACCTGATGCCCGCCGACCTCGCCGACGAACTGGCCAAACTGCAGGACCAGGTGCCGCCCTTCCCTTCCGCGCGGGCGGTCGCCATGCTGGAAGCGACTTACGGCAAACCGCTGCGCGAGGTGTTCAAGAGCTTCGAGGAAACGCCGGTCGCCAGCGCTTCGGTGGCGCAGGTGCACTTCGCGGTGCTGCCTGACGGCCGCGACGCGGCGGTGAAGATCCTGCGGCCCGGCATTTCCAGCGTGATCGAGCACGACCTCGCGCTGCTCGACATCTGCGCCGACCTGGTCGAACGGCTGTGGGCCGACGGCCGCCGACTCAAGCCGCACGAGGTGGTGGGCGAGTTCGAGAAGTCCCTGCGCGACGAACTCGATCTGATGCGCGAGGCTTCCAGCGCGAGCCAACTCAAGCGCAACTTCGCCAATTCGCCGCTGCTGATGGTGCCCGAGGTTTATTGGGATTTCTGCACCAGCGAGGTGATGGTGATGCAGCGTATGTACGGCACCCCGATCAGCCAGGTAAGCGCGCTGCGCGAAGCGGGCATCGACCTTTCCAGGCTGGCAGAGAACGGTGTGGAGACCTTCTATACGCAGGTGTTCCGCGACGGCTTCTTCCATGCCGACATGCATCCCGGCAACATCATGGTCGCGCCGGACGGCCGCTACATCGCGCTGGACTTCGGCATCATGGGCACGCTGACCGACACCGACAAGCATTACCTCGCTCAGAACTTCATCGCCTTCTTCCGCCGCGACTACAAGCGCGTTGCCGAGATCCACATCGAGTCGGGCTGGGCACCCGCGAACACACGCGTGGACGAACTGGAAGCGGCAGTCCGTTCGGTGTGCGAACCTATCTTCGACCGGCCGCTGCGCGAAGTCTCTTTCGGCCGCGTGCTGCTGCGCCTGTTCCAGATCTCGCGCCGCTTCGGCATCGAAGTGCAACCGCAACTGGTGTTGCTGCAAAAGACGCTGCTCAATATCGAAGGGCTGGGCCTGCAGCTCGACCCGGAGCTGGACCTGTGGAAGACCGCCAAGCCCTGGCTGGAGCGCTGGATGAACGAGCAGGTCGGCTGGCGCGGCTTCCTCAAGGCGCTGCGCGCCGAAGCGCCGAACTATGCCGCCATCCTGCCGCAGTTGCCGCGACTGCTGCACCGCCGCCTGACGCACGACAATGCCGCTCGCAGCGACGAAACACTGCGCAAGATTCTGGTACAGCAGCAGCGTTATAACGTCCTGCTGGCTTTGATCGCCCTGCTGGTCGCAGGGTTGTTCGCATGGGAGGTTGTTCGTACTGCGCTGTAGCGTTTTTTGAGTGTAGAATTTATTCAGCCTGCAATGGCTTATCCGAGGAGAATAAGAAATGAAGAACCACGCAATGTTTCCTGTAATGGCTTGCTGTCTGGCTTTGTCTTTCGCCTATCCCGCCATTGCTCAACCCCAGAACCCTACCCCCCTTACCCTGAACGAACTCGTCAAGCAAGAAGAGGCTGTGCGCCTGGCGCGCAAGGCTGTAGTCGATGCCGAGCGCGCTCACGGCGTGAACCACGTCAAGGTCGCCGACCAACTCGACAAGCTGGCGCAAGTCTACGAGAAGCAGGGCAAATACGCCGCAGCTGAACCGTTCTACAAACGTGCACTGAAGATCCGCGAGGCCAGCCTGGGCGAGAACCATCTTGCCGTCGGAGACACGCTCAACAACCTGGGCAACCTGTATTTCGAACAGGAGAAATACGCCGCAGCCGAACCGGTGTTCAAGCGCGCACTGGCCATCGAGGAGAAAGCCTATGGCGCCAACAGTCTCAAGCTGGTCGCCCCGCTGTCCCGTCTCGCCGAATTGCAGGAAGCGCAACGCCAGTTCGCCGCAGCCATCCAGCTGCACCAGCGTGCGCTGGCGATCCGCGAAAAGGCGCTGGGCACCAGTCATCGCGACCTGGACAGTTCGCTGATGAGCCTGGCACACCTGCATAAGGAACTCGGCCAGTATGCGGAAGCGGAGTCGCTGATCGAGCGTGCACTGGCGATCCGCGAGAAGACCTTCGGCGGCAACAGCAGCGCGGTGAAGATCGCCCTGTTCAATCTGGCACAGGTATATCAGGCAGAGGGCCGCAACAGCGATGCCGAGCGCCTGCTCGAACGCGCGCTGGCGATCAGCCAGAAGAGCGGCGGCGACCAGCCCGATGCGCTGGCCCCGATCTTCCAATTGGCGGAACTCTATGAATCGCAGCACCGTTATCCCGCCGCCGAGGACATGCACAAGCGCGCCCTGGCGCTGGCTGAAAAACTCTATGGCCCGGACAGTCCGGAGGCCGCGGAGATCATGGAAAACATGGTCGAGCTGCACAAGACCCAGGGCAAGTACGTTGAAGCGTTGCCGATGGCCCAGCGTGTACTGACCATCGAGGAAAAAGCCTATGGGCCGAACCATGCCGAGATCGCCAAGGCGTTAACCGGCCTCGCGATGGTGCAAATGGAGCTGGGTCAACTGACCGAGGCAGAAAAAGGACTGAATCGCGCCCTGACAATCGAGGAAGGCAACCATAGTCCCAACGCAGCCACCGTGCTCGACACCCTGTCCGACCTGTACAAGAAGCAAGGCAAGGCCGAGCAGTCCGCCCAGGCGGCAGCACGAGCCAGGCAGATCCGCAGCACCTGGCACTAACTTTTTTCTCATGCCGCAAACAACAAACCCGCCTTTCGGCGGGTTTGTGCTTTTCTGGGACCTATTCGATCAGGAGAAGAAACCGCTCTCCCAAAGTTCCTGCACCAAGGCGCGATAGTCCGCCGCGCCCGGACTGTGCGGCGCGAACTCGAACACGTCCTTGCCGTGCATCGGGCTGGCCGCCAGCGCGACGGTCTCGCCGATGCGGGTCTTGCACAAGAGCGCGCCATAGCGAACCCTGAGCTTCTCGTATATCTCGAAGGCCATCTTGCGCCGCGAATCGAAACGGGTGACGACGATGCGCCGCTCGAACTTGCGTTTAAGCTTGTTCTCCAGCGCGTTGAGCGCGCTGTCCAGCCGGTGCACCCCTTGCAGCGAAAGATAGTCCGCCGAGACCGGGATCAGCACACGGTCGGTCGCCAACAGGGCGTTCAGCGTCAACACGCCTAACATCGGACAGCAATCGATCATGATGGGCGCGCCCGTAAGCGACAAGTCCTCGCGCAGCCCCTGCCGCAAAAGCGTTGCCGCCTTGGGATCGCTGCCGAACAAGGCATCGATCTTGGCCAATTCCAGCGAAGCGGGAATGATCTGCCAGCCGCCGGGAGTCTCCTGCAGCAGGTTGGAAAGCGGAATCTTGTGCTTGAAGAACGATGCCATGCCGGCATCCGCCACGACCGCGGGCGTCCCGCTTGCCAGGGTCAGGTGGCCTTGCGGGTCGAGGTCGAGCGCAATGGGATTGCGCTGCGCCAGATTCAGCGCAGCGGTCACATTCAGGCAGGTGGTCGTCTTGCCCACCCCGCCTTTTTGATTGAATACGGCGATTACCGCCATGTTGCTGTGGTCTCCAATATATCCGGGACGTCGCAAGGAGTAAGCGCGCCCACGTTTCCTATGTTCCCTAATATGCCAGAGTCGCGCCCAGAGAATGCCGCGAATAACGGCGGAATATTCCCCTTCCTCGGTCGTTTGGCGAATCCTGACCGGCTCCCCGGTCGCGGAGTTAGTCTGCCCCGGAGGCTTGCGGTTCCGCCCCATTAGCTGAAAAACCCGCGTTGCGGCACCAAGTTATCCACCGTGCCGGATTTGGCGAGGTTTCTTGGTTTGTGGCTCCGGCCACCCTGCGCAGGTTAAGCCCGCGCCGTAAACCGCGCGCAAAGCCCGTTACTCAACAGTGACGGACTTTGCAAGATTGCGCGGCTTGTCCACATCCGTGCCCTTTAGGAGGGCGGTGTGGTAGGCCAGCAGCTGAACCGGGATCGAATGCAGGATGGGCGACAACAAGCCGACGTGGCGCGGGGTGCGGATGACGTGCACACCTTCGCTTTCACCGAAGTGGCTGTCGAGGTCGGCGAACACATAGACCTGGCCGCCGCGAGCGCGCACTTCCTGCATGTTGGACTTCACCTTCTCCAGCAGGGCGTCGTTCGGTGCGATCACCACCACCGGCATGTTCTCGTCTACCAGCGCCAGCGGGCCGTGCTTGAGCTCGCCCGCCGGGTACGCCTCGGCGTGGATATAGGAGATCTCCTTCAGCTTGAGCGCGCCTTCCAGCGCGATTGGGTAATGGATGCCGCGGCCGAGGAACAGCGCATGCTGCTTGTTCGCGAAAGCCTTGGCCCATTCGCGTATCTGCGGTTCGAGGTTGAGCGCATGCTGCACGCTGGCGGGTATCTGGCGCAGCGCTTCCAGCATCTCGTGCTCCTGTGCTTGCGACAGCACGCCGCGCTGCTTCGCCAGCGTCGCGGTGAGGATGAACAGCGCGACCAGCTGGGTTGTGAAGGCCTTGGTCGAGGCGACGCCGATCTCGGCTCCGGCTCGGGTATAGAACACCAGTTTCGAGGCACGCGGGATAGCGCTCTCCTGCACGTTGCAGATCGACAGCGTCTGCGTCTGCCCGAGTGACTTGGCATGCTTCAGCGCCTCCATCGTGTCCAGCGTCTCGCCGGACTGCGAAATGGTGACGATCAACTGGCGCGGGTTGGGCACCGAAACGCGGTAGCGGTACTCGCTGGCGATCTCCACCGAGGTCGGCAGCCCGGCGATGCTCTCCAGCCAGTATTTCGCGGTCAGTCCGGCGTAATAGCTGGTGCCCGCGGCAAGGATGAGGATAGAGTCGATGTCGCGGAAGGTCCCGGCAGCTTCATCGCCGAACAGCTCGACGTCGAAACCATTGCTGTCGATCACCGCCTCGATGCTGTCGGTCAGCGCGCGCGGCTGCTCGTGGATCTCTTTCTGCATGAAGTGGCTGTACGGTCCCAGCTCCAGCGAGGCCAGCGACACGTCGCTGACGTGTACCGGCCGTTCGATGCGCTGGCCGTTGCGGTCGAGCAGTGTAACGCCCGCGCGGGTGAGTTCGGCACTGTCGCCGTCTTCCAGGTAGATCACCCGGCGCGTCGCAGACAGCAGCGCCGACACATCGGAGGCAATGAAGTTTTCGCCTTCGCCCAGGCCGACCAGCAGCGGGCAACCCATGCGCGCGCAGACCAGGCGATCCGGCGCCTGACGGCTGACGACGGCGATTGCATAAGCGCCAGTCAGTTCGGCGGTCGCCTGCCGCGTCGCGGCGAACAAATCCCCGCCCTGCTGGAAATAGTGATGAATCAGGTGCGCGATGACTTCTGTATCAGTCTGCGACTCGAACAGGTAGCCGAGCTGCTTCAGGCGGGTGCGCTGCTCGTCGTGGTTCTCGATGATACCGTTGTGTACCACGGCAATGTCGCCGCCGGAAACATGCGGGTGGGCGTTGAACTCGGTAACGCCGCCGTGGGTCGCCCAGCGCGTATGGCCGATGCCGATATTGCCCGCGAGCCCTTCGCGGTCGGCGCGGCCCTGCATCTCGGCGACGCGCCCCACGGCGCGCACGCGCCGGATTTCGTTTTCCCCGCCAATCACGGCGATGCCGGCCGAATCATAGCCGCGGTATTCCAGCCGGCTCAGCCCCTCGACCAGCAAGGGGACGACGTTATTGTTGGCGATGGCGCCTACGATTCCACACATGATCTATTCCTGTTTTTTCTTGACCGGACGTTGCCATCCGGCGATGGACAATTGCTTGCTGCGCGACAGGGTCAGTCCGCCTTGCGGCGTGTCTTTGGTGATGGTCGAGCCTGCGCCTATGGTCGCGCCCTTGCCCACTGTCACGGGTGCGACCAGTTGCGTATCGGAACCGATGAAGGCATCGTCCTCGATGATTGTGCGGAATTTGTTCGCGCCGTCGTAATTGCAGGTGATGGTGCCCGCACCGATATTGACCCGGCTACCCACGGTGCTGTCGCCGATATAGCTGAGGTGGTTGGCCTTGCTCTTTGCGGCGATCTCGCTGTTCTTCACCTCGACGAAGTTGCCGATGTGCACCTCGTCTGCCAGTTTGCTGCCGGGACGCAGACGCGCATAAGGACCGATGTGGCAGTTGGCGCCGACTTCACTGCTGTCGATGTGGCTGTAGGGGGCGATGTCCGTTCCCGATGCGACAGTGGCATTGCGGATGACGCTGTAGGCTCCTACTCGAACCCTGTCACCCAGCGTCACATTCCCTTCGAAAATACAGCCGACATCAATCTCGACATCGCGCCCGCAGGTCAGTTTACCGCGCACGTCGATGCGTGCAGGATCGGCCAGCGTAACCCCCTGAGCGAGCAGTCGCGTTGCTTCGACCTGCTGCCAGGCACGCTCCAGCGCGGCCAGCTGCGTCTTGCTGTTGATGCCCTCGACTTCCCAGCGATGCGCCGGCTGTACGGTATGCACCGGGATGCCGTGCTGCACCGCCATGGCGACGATGTCGGTGAGGTAGTACTCGCCCTGCGCATTGTTGTTCTGCAGTTGCGCCAGCCATTCGCGCAGTTTCTGTGTCGGCGCGAGCAGGATGCCGGTATTCACTTCCCTGATCTCACGCTCTTCTACCGAGGCGTCCTTTTCCTCGATGATGCCCAGCACATCACCTTGCGCGTCGCGCACGATGCGGCCGTAACCGGTCGGGTTCTCCAGATGCACCGTTAGCAGCACCAAGCCTTTGCCCGCCTGCATCATCTGGTGCAGCGTGCTTGGCTGGATCAACGGCACGTCGCCGTACAACACCATCGTACGGGTACCATCTGTGACGTGTGGCATGGCCTGCTGAACAGCGTGCCCGGTGCCGAGTTGCGGTTCCTGAATGACGAACTGCGCCGCGTATCGGCGCATGGCCTGAGGCACCGCATCGCCGCCGTGCCCATACACCACGCACACTTGCTGCGGCTGCAATGACTCTGCGCAATCCAGCACATGCTGCACCAGCGGTTTGCCGGCGAGCGCATGCAGTACCTTGGGTTTGTCGGAATACATGCGCGTGCCTTTGCCGGCAGCGAGGATGACGATATTCAACGAGCTCATATTCTGCTTTCGGAAGATGGCGGATTATAGCCCATCCGCGTGCTGCGCCTCACGCCGCCGCGTGCATACCTTGCGCTGCCGATAGAACGAGCGGGCAACAAAAAAGCAGCCGAAGCTGCTTTCTTGTTTGCATCGTTGCCGACGCCGATCAGTGCGAACCCTGCTTGCGCAGTTGCTGGATCGCACGCAACTGCGCAATGGCTTCGGCCAGCTCGGCTTGAGCCTGAGCGTAGTCGATGTCGGAGGTGCGATTCTTCATTGCCTCTTCCGCCGCCTGCTTGGCTTCCAGTGCACGTGCTTCGTCCAGATCGCCACCGCGGATCGCGGTGTCGGCCAGAACGGTTACCACGTTGGGTTGCACTTCGAGCATGCCGCCGGAGACGTAGATCAGCTCTTCCTGCTCCTGGTCGGGACGCTTGATCCTGACCGAGCCGGGCTTGATGCGGGTCATCAGCGCAGTGTGACGCGGATAGATGCCCAGTTCGCCCATCTCGCCCGGAACAACGACGACTTCGGCGAGACCGGAGAATATCTGCTCCTCCGCGCTAACGACGTCCACATGTACGGTCATTGCCATGGCGTTCACCTTTTATTGGAGAGTCTTGGCTTTTTCAACTGCTTCTTCGATGCTGCCCACCATGTAGAACGCTTGTTCCGGCAGGTGATCGTATTCGCCGTTGACGATGCCCTTGAAGCCCTTGATGGTGTCCTTCAGGGTCACGTACTTGCCAGGAGCGCCAGTGAACACTTCGGCCACGTGGAACGGCTGGGACAGGAAGCGCTGGATCTTACGAGCGCGCGCAACAGCCAGCTTGTCTTCCGGTGCCAGTTCGTCCATACCCAGAATGGCGATGATGTCGCGCAGTTCCTTGTAGCGTTGCAGAGTTTGCTGCACGCCACGCGCCACGCTGTAGTGCTCTTCGCCCACGACCAGCGGATCCAGCTGGCGGGAAGTGGAATCCAGCGGGTCGACCGCGGGGTAGATACCCAGCGAAGCGATGTCGCGGCTCAGCACCACGGTGGAGTCCAGGTGCAAGAAGGTTGTTGCAGGAGACGGGTCGGTCAAGTCATCCGCAGGAACGTACACGGCCTGGATGGAGGTAATGGAACCCACCTTGGTCGAGGTGATACGCTCTTGCAGGCGGCCCATTTCTTCTGCCAGTGTCGGTTGGTAACCCACGGCGGAAGGCATACGGCCCAGCAGCGCGGACACTTCGGTACCGGCCAGGGTGTAACGGTAGATGTTGTCCACGAAGAACAGGATGTCGCGGCCTTCGTCACGGAACTTCTCGGCCATGGTCAGGCCGGTCAGCGCCACGCGCAGACGGTTGCCGGGCGGCTCGTTCATCTGACCGAACACCATGGAAACCTTGTCCAGAACGTTGGAGTCCTTCATTTCGTGGTAGAAGTCGTTACCTTCACGGGTACGCTCACCCACACCGGCGAACACGGACAGACCGCTGTGCTGCTTCGCGATGTTGTTGATGAGTTCCATCATGTTCACGGTCTTGCCCACACCGGCGCCGCCGAACAGGCCGACCTTACCGCCCTTGGCGAACGGGCAAACCAGGTCGATCACCTTGATGCCGGTTTCCAGCAGGTCAACGGAAGGAGACAGTTCGTCGAACTTCGGTGCCTTCTGGTGAATTTCGCGCTTTTCGTCGCACTTGATCTCGCCTGCGTCGTCGATTGGGCGACCCAGCACGTCCATGATGCGGCCCAGCGTGCCGGTGCCGACAGGAACCGAGATCGCGCCGCCGGTAGCGTTGACCGCCATGCCGCGGCGCAGACCGTCGGAAGAGCCCATGGCGATGGTACGTACCACGCCGTCACCCAGCTGTTGTTGAACTTCGAACGTCAGGCCTGCTTCGGCAGTGGAAGAACCTGCGTCGGCCAGCTTCAGGGCTTCATAAACCCTGGGCATTTGATCACGCGGAAATTCGATGTCAACCACCGCGCCGATACACTGAACAATCTTTCCTTGACTCATTTTAAGATTCCCCGTCTAAATTAATTCTTAATCACTGCCGCAGGCCATCAACCGACTGCTGCTGCGCCGCCCACGATCTCGGAAATTTCCTTCGTGATCGCTGCCTGACGCGCTTTGTTGTAAACCAGCTTGAGCTCGCCGATGACGTTCTTCGCGTTGTCGGAAGCGGCTTTCATCGCAACCATACGCGCGCTCTGCTCGGACGCCATGTTCTCGACGACCGCCTGGTAAACCAGGGACTCGATGTAGCGCACCAGCAACTCATCGATCACCACCTTGGCATCCGGCTCGTAGATGTAGTCCCAGCTGCCTTCTGCGGTTCCCAGTTGCTCGCCGGTCAGCGGCAGCAATTGCTCGACAACCGGCTCCTGCTTCATGGTATTGATGAAGTGGTTGTAGCTCAGGTAGATCGCATCGATCTCGCCGGCCACGTAGGCATCCAGCATCACCTTGACGGCGCCGATCAGCTTTTCGATGTGCGGCGTGTCGCCCAGTCCGGTCAGATGAGACTTGACCTTGGCACCAACGCGGTTCATGAAACCGAAACCCTTGTTGCCGATCGGACAAACGGCGATGCCCTTGCCTTCGCCCTCCCAGCCCTTCATCTTGTTCACGGCCAGACGCAGCACGTTGGTGTTCAGACCGCCGCACAAACCCTTGTCGGACGTGACGACGATCAGGCCGACGTTCTTGATGTTCTCGCGCTTCGCCAGGAACGAGTGACGGTATTCCGGGTTGGCGCGGGACAAGTGGGCTGCGACGTTGCGGATCTTCTCGGCATACGGGCGCGCAGCACGCATGCGCTCCTGCGCCTTGCGCATCTTCGCTGCGGCTACCATTTCCATCGCACGAGTGATCTTGCGCGTATTTTCTACGCTCTTGATCTTCGTGCGGATCTCTTTACTGCCTGCCATGGTTTAGCTCCCGCTTAGTAAACTGCAGTTGCCTTGAATTCCTCGATGGCCGCGGACAACAGTTTTTCGTTGTCGCCAGACAGGTCCTTGCTGGACTCGATGGCATCCATCAGAGCCTTGTGCTTGGACTTCAGGTTCGCGTGCATCGCGGATTCGAATGCCAGAACCTTGTTCACGGCCACGTCGTCGAAGTAACCCTTGTTCACGGCGAACAGCGTAGCTGCCATATCGGAAACGGACAGCGGAGCGTATTGCAGCTGCTTCATCAGCTCGGTCACCAGGCGGCCGCGCTCCAGCTGCTTGCGGGTCGCTTCGTCCAGATCGGAAGCGAACTGCGCGAACGCTGCCAGTTCACGGTACTGAGCCAATGCCAGACGCACACCGCCACCCAGCTTCTTGATGACCTTGGTCTGAGCTGCACCACCCACGCGGGACACCGAGATACCGGCGTTGATCGCGGGACGGATACCGGCGTTGAACAAGTCGGTTTCCAGGAAGATCTGGCCGTCGGTGATGGAGATCACGTTGGTCGGAACGAATGCGGACACGTCGCCGGCCTGGGTTTCGATGATCGGCAATGCGGTCAGCGAACCGGTCTTGCCCTTGACTTCGCCCTTGGTGAAGGCTTCGACGTAGTCGGCGTTCACGCGAGCTGCGCGCTCCAGCAAACGGGAGTGCAGGTAGAACACGTCGCCGGGGTAAGCTTCGCGGCCGGGCGGACGGCGCAGCAGCAGGGAGATCTGGCGATATGCCCAGGCTTGCTTGGTCAGGTCGTCGTACACGATCAGCGCGTCTTCGCCGCGATCGCGGAAGTATTCACCCATGGTGCAGCCGGCATACGGTGCCAGGAACTGCATCGCTGCGGAATCGGATGCGGAAGCGGCAACCACGATGGTGTATTCCAGCGCGCCGTGCTCTTCCAGCTTGCGTACTACGTTGGCGATAGTCGAAGCCTTCTGGCCGACAGCCACGTAGATACAGGTCATGTTCTGACCCTTCTGATTGATGATCGCATCCACTGCAACGGCGGTCTTACCGGTCTGACGGTCGCCGATGATCAGTTCGCGCTGGCCGCGGCCGACGGGAACCATGGAGTCGATGGACTTCAGGCCAGTTTGCACAGGCTGGTCAACAGACTTACGTGCGATAACGCCCGGCGCGACCTTTTCGATCTTGTCGGTCATCTTGGCATTGATCGGGCCCTTGCCGTCGATGGGCTGACCCAGCGCGTTCACCACGCGACCGCGCAGCTCGGGGCCGACCGGCACTTCCAGGATGCGGCCTGTGCACTTGACGGTGTCGCCTTCGGTGATGTGTTCATACTCGCCCAGCACCACTGCGCCGACGGAGTCGCGCTCGAGGTTCAGCGCCAGACCGAAGGTGTTGCCCGGGAATTCCAACATTTCCCCTTGCATCACGTCGGACAGGCCGTGCACGCGAACGATACCGTCGGTCACGCTGACTACCGTGCCTTCTGTACGGGCTTGGGTCAGCGCTTCGAAGTTCTCGATGCGGCTGCGGATCAAATTGCTAATTTCAGAAGGATTGAGCTTCATCTGGATTTCCTTATCTTGATAATTCTTTATCAGGCCAGGGCGTTCGCCATTTCGCCAAGACGGGTGCGTGCAGAACCATCGATCACCTTGTCCCCGGCACGAATCACCACGCCGCCCAGCAATTCTTTATTGACTTTACAGACCAGCTTGACTTCGCGACCCATGCGCTTTTTCAGCGAACTGACGATCTTGTCCTGTTGTGCAGCCGACAATTCGAATGCCGAATCCACCACCACATTGACGGTCTTTTCCGCTTCCGCCCGCAGAACCTCGTAGATCCCGGCGATTTCCGGCAGGATCAACAGGCGCTGGTTATCCACCAGTACGCGGATGAAATTGCGCTGCTGGGGTTTGGCTTCGCCGCCCATCAGGGCGTCCATCAGACCTTCGACTTGCGCCTTGGCAACGCGCGGACTGGTAACAACGGCGCGAACTTCCGGATTCCCGATCGCCTCGGCCAGAGATACCAACATCTCGGACCAACCCTTCAGGTCTCCCAGTTTTTGCGCCTCCTCGAACGCCGCCTGGGCGTAGGGTCGTGCAGTGGTAAGAGCTTCAGACATGGCGTTTAGATTTCCGCAACAAGTTTATCGAGCAGGTCGTTGTGAGCCTTAGCATCGATCTCGCGACCGAGGATCTTGCCTGCGCCAGCCAGAGCGATTGCCGACACTTGAGTGCGCAGCTGCTCCTTGGCACGGAACACTTCCTGATCGATCTCAGCCTTGGCACCCGCGATGATGCGGTCGCCTTCGACCTTGGCTTGAGTCTTCGCGGCTTCGACGATCTCGCTTGCGCGCTTTTCACCGTTTGCCACGATTTCGCCCGCCTTTTCCTTCGCTTCGCGCAGGATCTCTGCGGAACGCTTGGCAGCCAGCTCGAGGTCGTGCTTGGCACGCTCGGCATCAGCCAAGCCGTCGGCGATCTGCTTCTTGCGCGCATCCAGAGCTGCCACGATCGGCGTCCAGACGAACTTCATGCAGAACCACACGAACAGCGCGAACATGATCAGCTGGGCGAGAAGAGTTGCATTGATATTCATGCAAGCTACCTTTCTTGAATTATGCGTTGTCGCTTATTCGGAGAATTAACCCACCACGGCGAACAGAACGTACATAGCGATACCGACAGCGATCATCGGAACGGCGTCGACCAGACCCATCACCACGAAGAACTGGGTACGCAGCATCGGGATCAGCTCAGGTTGACGAGCAGCGCCTTCCAGGAAGCGACCACCCAGGATACCGATACCGACAGCGGCGCCGAGTGCGCCCAGACCCATCATCAGTGCGCCAGCGATGTACAGCAGTGCGTTTGCCATTTCCATTTTCTATTTCTCCTATTGATAAAAGTAAAGTTGATGAAACCGTTATTAATGATGTTCTTGATGAGCCATATCCAGATAGACCACGGTCAGCGTCATGAAGATGAACGCCTGCAACGTAACAATCAGGATATGGAAGATCGCCCAGCCCAGCGACAGCAGGATCTGCGAGCCGAACAGGGTCACGCCGCTCATTGTGAAGCCCGCCCAGGCGCCACCCATCAGCGCGATCAGAATGAAGATCATTTCGCCGGCATACATGTTGCCGAACAGACGCAGTGCGAGCGAGATCGGCTTGGCGATCAGGTTCACGCCTTCCAGAAGGAAGTTGACCGGCATGCCCCACTTGCCGAACGGCTGCAGCGTCAGTTCGCCCATGAAACCGCCCAGACCCTTCATCTTCACGCTGTAGTACAGCACCAGCGCGAACACGCCGATGGCCATGCCGAAGGTCGCGTTTGGATCGGTGGAAGGAACGACCTTAAAGAATGGGACGCCAAGAGAGGTCATCAGCAGCGGAACCCAGTCGATGGGAATCAGGTCCATCAGGTTCATCGAGAACACCCAGAAGAAGATCGTCAGCGCCAGCGGGCCGACCATCGCGTTCTTGCCGGAGAAGGAGCCGCGCACGCTGTTGTCGATGAATTCCAGCGCCCATTCACAGAAATTCTGCAGGCAGTTCGGCGTACCGGCCGTCGCAGTTTTCGCTGCACGATAGAACATGAACATGAACACTGCGCCCAACAACAGCGACATGATGAGAGTGTCGAGGTTCAGCGCCCAGAAACCCATGGCCTTGGCTTCTTCGGCACTGTGGGCAATACCCCATGTACCGTCGGGCAATTGCCCGTAGGTCAAGTTCTGCAGGTGATGCTTGATGTATGCACCCGACGTATGCGCCGCCTCATGCGCGGCTCCCGCTACTTCTGCTGCTCCCGCCATTTCACTGGACATTTTCCGCTACCTTCAGTATTTCAATCTCAATAACAGCCGCGCCGACAAAAGCGCCGCCTGTCCTAATACAAAGCCACCCAACACCGCGAGCGGCGACAACTTCAGCACTGCCATGCACAGGGCCAGCAGCGCCACGACCACCATGAACCTCTCGGCGGCGTAAAAATACATGAGCCGTAATTGAAGATGTGCATCATGGGCGGAGACCTGTGCCGCTCTGGACATTCTCCAGGCCAGCAACGCTCCGTTGAGAACTGATACCACTCCCCCACTTAACACCGCTATCGCAAATTGCGGCGTCGCTTCCGTGCCGTATGCTATGCCCGCTATAAGCAGTGTGACTGCCATTTGCAGCCAGACCACCTTGCGCGCTAATTTTTTTTCTTTAGCCTCGGCTTCGAAAAGCGCGGCGATGATAGCGGCGTTTACCGGGGGTGTCAAACGTTCTTGCGACTCATTACCAACTTCTTTACTCAACTTCTCGACCCTGCTTGAGCTTGTTCAACAACTCATCCAGCTGATCGTGGTTCATGTATTCGATCACCAGCTTGCCGCGTCCCTTGTTGCCCGGCTTGATTTCCACATGGGTTCCGAGACAGGCGCTCATCTCTTCCTGCAGACGTTGCGTGTCGCGGCTGAGTTTGGTCGTCTTCTTCGGCTTGGCCTTATCTTCCGGCTCCTGGGTCTGTTTCTGCACCAGCTTTTCCGCTTCGCGCACGGAGAGACCTTCCAGCACGATCTTGTTGGCCAGCATGATCTGGTGTCCGCTATCCAGCGGCAGCAGTGCGCGCGCATGTCCCATGTCCAGCTGGTTTTCCATCAGCATGTTCTGCACGGCCTGCGGCAACTTGAGCAAGCGAAGCAGATTGCTGGCCGCGCTGCGCGAGCGGCCCACCGCATCCGCCGCTACCTGATGCGTCATCTTGAATTCGTCGATCAGGCGCTGGATACCGATCGCCTCTTCCAGGGGGTTCAGGTTCTCGCGCTGAATGTTTTCGATCAGCGCCATCGCCAGCGCCGCATTGTCGGGCACGCTGCGCACCAGTACCGGCACATGGGTCAGTCCGGCACGCTGCGCTGCGCGCCAGCGCCGTTCGCCGGCGATGATTTCGTAGCCGCTGTCGGCCAACTGTCGCACCAGTATCGGCTGCATCACGCCCTGGGCCTTGATGGAAGCTGCCAAGTCATCCAGCGAAGCCTCGTCCATGTGCGAACGTGGCTGATATTTGCCAGGCCTCATCATGTTGACGTTCAGGTCCCGCAGCACGTCATCCTTTTCGCTCTTGCCACCGGACAGCAATGCGTCCAGTCCACGCCCCAGGCCTTTGATTGGTTTTGCCATTTTTATCTTCCTTGTGACTATGCAGCCGGTTGTGCCGCGTTGTTCAATAGTTCCCCGGCCAACGCCAGATATGCCTGCGTTCCCTTGGATAATTTGTCGTGATACAGCGCAGGCACGCCGTAGCTGGGCGCTTCCGCCAGACGCACGTTGCGCGGGATGACGGTGCGGTACACTTTGCTGCCGAAGTGTTCCTGCAACTGGTCCGAGACCTGCTGCGCCAGAGTGTTGCGCGGATCGAACATGGTGCGCAACAGACCCTCTATCTCCAAGTCCGGGTTCAGGTTGGCGCGCACCTTGCGGATAGTGTTCACCAGGTCACTCAAGCCTTCCAGTGCGTAGTATTCGCATTGCATCGGGATCATCACCGATCTGGCCGCGCATAGGCCATTCAGGGTCAGCAGGTTCAAGGCCGGAGGGCAGTCGATCAGCACATAGTCGTATTCCGACGCGACGGCATGCACCGCATCACGCAAGCGCGTCTCGCGGTGCGGCACATCGACCAGTTCGATCTCGGCACCGGCCAAGTCGCGATTGGCGGCCAGCATGTCGTATTTGCCGGCCTCCGAATGCACACGCGCCTCCGCGACTGTCTTGCTGCCCAGCAGCACGTCATAGACGCTGGCCTGAAGGTCGCGTTTGTCGACCCCGCTGCCCATGGTCGCGTTGCCTTGGGGATCGAGGTCGATCAGCAACACGCGCTGTTTGGCCGCGGCGAGACTGGCCGCCAGGTTCACCGTGGTCGTGGTCTTCCCCACCCCGCCCTTCTGGTTGGTTATGGCTAGTATTTTCGTCATGTTGCTTCGCTCCCCTTTTCTTAGTGCTCAGCCATTGGGCATGTTGCGATCACCAAACTGCGCGCCGCATGCAACCCTGGCACCTGTAGCGGAATGATGCGTTCCACCTGGCATCCATCCGGCACCCCTGCCAACTCCCGTTCCGCCAAACCCTTCATCGCCGCCCAGCGGCCCTGCTCCGCCATCAGGTGGCGGGTTATCCGCAGGAAATCACCCAGGTCGGTAAAGGCCCGCGAGATGATCCCGTCGAATTTTTCCGACGGCTGCCACTCTTCAACTCGAGCGCAGTGAACGCTCACGTTTTTCAACCCAAGCTCGATGACGGCCTGTTGCACGAAACTCGTCTTCTTGCTGTTGCTGTCCAGCAACTCGAATCGCCAACCCGGCCTGGCAATCGCCAGCACCACGCCCGGCAAGCCGGCCCCGCAGCCCACATCCAGCCACCGCCCCGCCCACAGATGCGGCAGGACGGCGAGGCTGTCGAGCAAGTGATGGCTCACCATTTGCTGCGGGTCGCGGATCGCAGTCAGGTTGTAGACCTTGTTCCACTTGTGCAGCAATGCCAGATAGTCCAGCAGCTTGCGCTGTGCTTCCGCATCCAGCGCAATACCCAGTTGCGCGATGCCGCGCTGCAATTCATCGCCGTAATTCACGCGCGCTTCTTGTTCGGTTGGCCATCGCGGAAACCGCGCTTCAGATGCACCAGCAGCAAGGAGATCGCTGCCGGGGTCACTCCGGAGATGCGTGCCGCCTGCCCGACCGTTTCGGGCCGGTGCTTGTTGAGCTTCTGCTGCACCTCGATGGACAGTCCGCGCACTTCACGATAGTCCAGATCGCTTGGCAGGCACAGCACCTCATATTGTTCGTTGCGCTCTATCTCGTCGCGCTGGCGCTCGATGTAGCCCGAGTACTTCGCCTGGATCTCCACCTGTTCGGCGACTTTTTCGTCGGTCACGCCCTCACCAGCTCCGGGCAGGCTCAGCAGCGCTGCATAACTCACGTCCGGGCGGCGCAGCAATTCATACAGTGGGTACTCTCGCTCGATGGGTTTGCCCAGCACGCGCACGGCATCCTCTCTCGGAAGGTTGCGCGGATTCACCCACGTGCTGCGCAGACGCTCCTGTTCGCGCGCGATCGCCGCGCGCTTTTCTTCGAATACACGCCAACGCACATCGTCGACGATGCCCAATCTGCGGCCAATCTCGGTCAGGCGCAGGTCGGCATTGTCCTCTCGCAACTGCAAGCGGTATTCAGCACGGCTGGTGAACATGCGGTAAGGTTCAGACACGCCGCGTGTGATAAGGTCGTCCACCATCACACCCAGATAGGCTTCATCTCTTCCCGGGCACCAAGCGTCCTGTTCGCGCGCCTGCAGCGCGGCATTGACTCCGGCCAGCAGACCCTGCGCCGCCGCTTCTTCATAGCCTGTGGTACCGTTGATCTGTCCGGCAAAGAACAGGCCTTGTATCGCCTTGGTTTCCAAGGAGCTTTTCAGTCCGCGCGGATCAAAGTAATCGTATTCGATGGCATAACCCGGACGCAGAATGTGCGCATTTTCCAGCCCCTTGATCGAGCGCACCAGAGCCAACTGAACGTCGAAAGGCAGGCTGGTGGAAATGCCGTTCGGATAGATCTCGTGCGTGGTCAGCCCTTCCGGCTCAAGGAATATCTGGTGCGAGGCCTTGTCGGCGAAGCGCGTGATCTTGTCCTCGATGGACGGGCAGTAGCGGGGCCCCACACCTTCGATCACCCCGGTGAACATCGGTGAGCGGTCCAGCCCGCCGCGGATAATGTCGTGTGTGCGCTGGTTAGTCTCGGTGACCCAGCATGGCAACTGTTTCGGATGCTGTGCGGCGTTGCCCAGGAAGGAGAACACCGGAACAGGATCATCACCGGGCTGTTCCTGCATAACCGAATAATCGATGGTGCGGCCGTCGATGCGTGGCGGCGTACCAGTCTTCAGGCGCCCCATCGGCAGTTGCAACTCGCGCAAGCGGCGCGCGAGACTGATGGAAGGCGGGTCGCCCGCGCGCCCCGCCGGATAATTCGACAGCCCGACATGGACCAACCCCGAAAGAAAAGTGCCTGCAGTCAGTACGACCGTCTTCGAGCTGAAGCGCAAGCCGAGCTGCGTGACGACACCCAGCACCCGATCCTGCTCGACCAGGAGGTCATCCACCGCCTGCTGGAACAGCCACAGGTTGGGCTGGTTTTCCAGCCGCGTCCTAATTGCCTGCTTGTAAAGGATGCGGTCTGCCTGCGCGCGCGTCGCGCGAACCGCAGGCCCCTTGCTCGAGTTGAGGATGCGAAACTGGATGCCGCCCTCGTCGGTCGCGGCTGCCATCGCGCCGCCCAAGGCGTCGACCTCCTTGACCAGATGCCCCTTGCCGATCCCTCCGATGGACGGATTGCAGGACATCTGCCCCAGCGTCTCGATGTTGTGGCTGAGCAGCAGCGTCTTGCAGCCGGCACGTGCGCTGGCCAGTGCCGCCTCGGTGCCGGCGTGTCCGCCGCCCACCACAATCACATCGAATATATCTGGAAAATTCATGGTGCTGCCGCAATGAAAAGGACGCGCATCATACAACACCGGATTCAATAATCCAACGCGCATTGTTTCACGTGAAACAACCGATTACTTGCCGATACAGAAGCGGGCGAAGATTTCGCCAAGCAGGTCGTCCGGAGAAAACTCGCCGGTGATCTCGCCGAGCGCGCGCTGTGCAAGGCGCAGTTCTTCGGCGAACAGCTCGGCTCGGATTAGCAGCGCCTGAGCCTGGACCAAATGGTTTTCTGCGATGGAAAGCGCCCGCAAATGGCGCTCGCGTGCCATGAATGCGCCGCTCTCCTGGTCGCGCCAACCCACCATTTCCAGCAACTTGCCGCGCAATTCTTCCATGCCCGCACCGGTTTTGGCTGATACCCCGATCGATGGGTCGGTCCCGGCCGCAGGAACCGCCGCGCCACTCAACAGGTCCGCCTTGTTGATCACCAGCAGTCGCGGGATGTCTGTCGGCAAACCTGCGAGAATCGCCTCATCCGCAGGAGTCATTCCCCGGCTCGCATCGAGAAGCAACAGAATCAGGTCGGCACGGTGCAAAGTATGGTGGGTGCGTGCGATCCCCATGCTTTCCACTTCATCCTGAGTTTCCCGCAACCCAGCCGTATCCATCACGTGCAGTTGCACGCCTCGGATCTGGATGGTCTGGCGAATCACATCTCGGGTCGTGCCCGGGATGTCGCTGACCAGCGCGACCTCTTCGCCGGACAGCCGGTTGAGTAGACTGGACTTGCCGACATTCGGCTGTCCGGCGATGACGATGTGTGCGCCCTCGCGCAGCAGACTACCCTGCTTGGCGGTGTCCAGCGTGTGCTGCAATTTTTGCAGGATGTCTTTCAGAAGCGCATCACGCTGCGTAATGTCGCCGCTATCGACCTCCTCTTCCGGGAAGTCCAGCATCGCCTCCACCAGCATGCGCAGGTGGATCAGTTCATCGACCAATCCGTGGATCTCAGCCGAGAACTCCCCGCGCAGGGAACGCATCGCACTGCGCGCAGCCTGCGCGGTATTGGCCTCGATCAGGTCAGCGACGCTTTCCGCCTGCGCCAAGTCGAGCTTGTCGTTAAGATAGGCGCGGCGCGTAAATTCGCCCGGTTGCGCCAGGCGCGCGCCCAGGTCGAGGCAGCGCTGTAACAGCAATTGCAGCACAGCGGGACCGCCATGCCCCTGCAGTTCAAGGACATCCTCACCGGTGTATGAATGTGGTGCGGGAAAATAAAGGGCGATTCCCTGATCCAGAGTTTCGCCGTTCTGGTCCAGAAAATCGCCATAGGTGGCGCGTCTAGGGACGGGAAGCTTGCCCAGAACGCCGCTGGCCAGATCTTCGATGCCGCGGCCGGATATGCGTACCACCCCCACCCCGCCACGGCCTTGGGCCGTGGCGATGGCGGCGATGGTATCAGCGTTTGGCAGGCGCAACTTTCTTCTCGGTTTCGGCTGCCCGAGTGATGTACCACTGCTGACCGATGGACAACAGATTATTCACGATGGAGTACAGCACCAGCCCAGCCGGGAAGAAGAAGAAAATCACGCTGAAGGCGATCGGCATGATCTGCATGATCTTGGCCTGCAGCGGATCCGGCGGTGTGGGGTTGAGGCGCATCTGCACGATCATGCTCACGCCCATGATCAGCGGCAGAATGTAATAGGGATCCGCCACCGACAGGTCGGTGATCCAGCCGAAGAACGGCGCGTAGCGCATCTCCACGCTGGACAGGATCGCCCAGTACAACGCGATGAACACCGGGATCTGGATCAGTACCGGCAGACAACCGCCCAGAGGGTTGATCTTCTCGGTCTTGTACAGATCCATCATGGCGCGGTTCAGTTGCTCGCGGTCGTCGCCATACTGCTGCTTGATCTTCTCTAGCTTGGGAGCTACCAGGCGCATCTTCGCCATCGAGCGATAGCTTGCCGCCGACAGCGGAAAGAACACCAGCTTGATCAGGACTGTCAGCAGGATGATGGCGATGCCCCAGTTGTGTGTCCAGTCATTCAGCAGCGACATCAGCCAGAATAGCGGCGTGGCAATGATGGTCAACCAGCCGTAATCCACCGTCAAACCCAGTCCGGGTGCGATCTTATCCAGATCGGACTGCGCGGGACCCGCATAGAGCGTGGAGCCTATCGTTGCCTTCTGCCCTGGCCCGACAGCTACCTCAGGCAGAACCACGCCTGCGGAATAAAGGTCTCCATCCAGTTTTCGGGTGAAATATTCACGCCCGGCTTTTTCCTTGGGCAGCCATGCCGCAACGAAGTAATGCTGCAACATGCCGATCCAGCCGTCTTCAGCCTGCTTGGGGTATTCCGTCTTGCCCTTCTCAATAGAAGAGAAGTCGACCTTCTGGAATTTCTCCTTGTCTGTGTAGACCGCCGCGCCGGTATAGGTCGGCAGGAGCGCTGAGCTGCCTTCCGGCGGGACGCTGTCACGAACCAGCTGGAAGTAGCTGCTGGCACCGACAGCCTGCTGACCGGCGTTTTCCAGTTCATAAGAGATGTCGACCAGATAGCTCCCCTTATGGAAAGTCATCACCTTGACAACTTTCAGCGGTGAGGCGACTTCTGCCGTGAGGCGCACCTGAACCTGTTCGGCGTTCCCGGTAAGCTCATATCGTTCCTGTTCGGCGGTGAACAGGCTGTTGTGGTTAGGCAATCCCGCGCCCAGCAAGCCGCTCTGCGCCACATAGTTATGTGTCCCTTCGCCGCGCTGGAACAGCACCAGTGACTTGCTCTTGTCCTTTGCATCCGGGTGTTTAAGCAACGCCAAGCGGCTAATGTCGCCACCCACGGTGCTGATCTCGGCTTCCAGCAAATCCGTCTTGACGTGCACTAACTTGCCAGCAGCTTGCTGAGCCGCCTGCTGTGCTATGGCTGTCTGTCCCGCTGCTGCCGGCAGCGACGCCTTTTCTGCCGCTTTGCCGGTTGGCGCTTCCTGCTGCACATAAAGCTCGGGGTGCTGATAGCGTTGCCAGCCGTCCCAGACCAGCACGAGCGAAAACGCAAAGATTAAAAACAGGAAGAGTCTTTGAAAGTCCATGTCTAGTCTGAATATTTAAGGTGCGGGATCATACCCGCCGGGATTCCAAGGATTGCAACGAGCTATGCGTTTGAGGCCGAGCCAGCCCCCTTTGACGATGCCGTGCTTTGACACCGCATCACAGGCGTAATGGGAACAGCTGGGAGTGAATCTGCAGGTTGGCGGGCTGAGAGGGCTGATCAGGTATTGGTAACCATGTATCAGTTTGATCACAATTCTGCGCATCTGCCCTCTACTCGATTAAACAGCGTTTCCAAATCCTGACCCAGCTTATCTTGTGCATAAGCCCGCCTCACCATTACAACCAGGTCTATGCTGCGAGTCTTGATGCCATGCTTCCGGAACGCCTCGCGAACAATCCGCTTGACGCGGTTACGATCCGTTGCGTGTGGCAACGTACGTTTGCTCGCGACGATACCGAGCCGGGCATTGCTATTGGTGTTGCGGGCAAAAAATATCTTGAAGTGCTTGTCTGCCACATTTGCAGCCTGCAAGACACGATCAAATCCATCTTTGCGCAGCAACCGGTGCGCAGCGGTAAATACAGCCGACGGACTAGACAGCGAGTCTTGCACGGCCCTTAGCACGACGTGCATTGATAACTGCACGGCCGCCGCGTGTCTTCATGCGCACCAAAAAGCCATGGGTGCGTTTCCTTCTTGTTACGGATGGTTGGTATGTACGTTTCATGTTTTTTCCTTGGGTAAATCGTAAAACGCGCTATTACAAAGCCTTAACGCCTAAGTGTCAAGTCCAATTTACTTTTTTGCCTGTGGATAAGTTTCGGCCCGCCATGTAGAATGCGGCATCTTTATACGTTGTTGAACCGCCCTTTTTATTTATTCAAC